>JADGNX010000091.1 GCA_017883265.1 Thermoanaerobaculia bacterium | reverse complement strand
GGGCGCGGCACACTGATGGAGTCGGCATCCGGCTCCGAGCCGAAGAAGTGCTGGAGGTGCGCCAAGAAGCGTTTGACGACAGAGCCGAAATCAGGAGGCTCAATCTGACGTCCCGAGATGGCCGCAGCAGGCTGCGCATGAATGGCGGACGGCGCGACGACGGAGAAAGCGAGGGCGAGAACGACGACTACTGACTTGAATGTGGAGCGCATGAAATCCTCCTGGCCTATTTGCGCCGGCAAGTTGGTTCTCTGAGGCCGTTTCGGCACTCAGATCAAGACACAGCAGTAGCTGGACAAGTAAAGAAACACGACTAAGTCGACCGGCTCAGGAGACCGGTCAGTTGAACAGATTGGGGTGTGCGAACGGGCTCTCGGTCATAGGAAGCGACTGCAGAAAATCATGGACGTGCCGCACCAGGGTCGGAGTGGCCTGGCCCAGGGCGACAGCCTCACGGAGATAGGCCAGGGCAATCGCACCACGCGAGGTCATGCCCGACTGGTTGAACCGCTCCAGCAGCCCCCGGCAGATTGCCGGCACTTCTTCAGTTTCGCCGATCACCAGCAGCACTTCCACGACCTCCAACTCCACCAGTGCAGCGTTGTATCTCATCTGCAGCGCCTCGAATTCTCGCGACGTCTCGCGCAGAGCGGTGAGTGCGCCGGTGAAATCTCCACGAGTAACCAGTGTGTGGGCCAGTCCCCATCGGGTTCGGACGATCTCAGCGCGCATGCCGAGGATCTCGTAACGGGCAATGGCGTCGGAGGCGTACTGCTGAGCTAGATCCCAGTTGCCAAGACGCCCGTGGCAACCGCCGATGTTCGCGCGCAGCATGGCCTGGGTATGCGGCGCATCCATGGCCGCGTTGCCGATCAGGTCCTCATAGATGTTCAGAGCGTCCAGATAAGCGCCGGTTCGAAAGTGAATTCGCGCTTCGGCCATGCGGGCAGAACCGAAGCGGGTCTCATCGCCGAACTCGCGGAATGTCAGGGCGGCCCGGCGGGCCAGGTCGCGCGCCTCGGGCAGCCGGTCCATAAGGGAGTAGATGTACGCCCGCAACAGCGTGGCGCGGGCCATGGCGAACTCGGGGATAGTCGTCTTTCGTACATGCTCTTCGGCCGTTCCCAGCGCACCAAGCGCTTCAGGGTAGCGGCCGAGATAGTAGAGAGCGAACGCCAGCTCTCGCGCGGCATCGGCCCGAATGATCATCACGATATCCGCCGGGTAATCGCCGAGATTCAGTGCATTGGCAACATCGACGGCGATCGTCGCCAGTTCCAGCGCTTCGACCGGAAGAGGACGGTACGTTTCCAGACGAGCGATGATCTCCCGCACCACGCCGGCCGTCCGGCTTCGCGGCTCCTGCAGGAATCGTGTGCGCCACCAGCTCAGCGGTCCCGAGGTCAGCACCGGCAGAAGTTGCCGGGCCTCTTCCTCTTCCTGACGCATCCGCCGCGCAATCGCACCGATCAGCTCTGTCGACACGTCGGGATCGACATCCGGAATCCCTTCGCCGCTCCAGGCCGTCGGGTCTGCCAGCGCCCCGGCAAATCGCTGATACGATTCAACGACCTGGCGACAGAGATCGCAGGATCTGGTATGAGCGCTGATCTTGTCTGCTGCAGAACCTTCGAGCGCCCCACAGGCGAACTCGATCAGGGTCTCAGTCTCGCAGTGACCAGCAGGCTCCTGCGGCGTTGGATCGTTCGGGTCATTCATTTCGCAAATAACTCCATCCTGGTAAACGAATCAAACACACGGGCGCAAATTTGCAATCCCATCCGGGCCAAGTAGCCCCAAATTGCGGACTACAGTTATTCGGTTCCAAAAACCTGCGCTATACCCTGGGAGTGATCGAATGGAGGATTTCCCTACCCTCATTCTTATTGTTGAGTGAAGAAAAGTGAAAAGAATTTTGGCTGGGAGTCCGCCAGAGGACATGAAACGCTTGAAAATGGAAACGGAGGAGTCGCTGATGAGAGCTGGAGCTCGTATCGTCGTAATCGTAGGAACTCTAGTCGTTGCTTGGGGATGCGCCGCCATCAGCGGCCAGAAAAGGGCGCCCGAGCCCCCTCGACCAGGCGCAGAGTTCCATAATCTGAAAATCTTTTCACCTAATACCACTCACGACGAGCTCATCGCGAATATGCGAGGGTTTTCGCGGGCCCTCGGCGTCCGCTGCAACCATTGCCACGTCTCAACAATGGATGGAGCGAAGGAGAACTTTGACTTCCCCTCTGACGCGAAACCGGAAAAAGACATGGCGCGTACCATGCTGCGCATGAGCGAGCGCGTCAATGCCGACTACATCGGTAAAATCAGCCAGCATCGGAACAACGTGACCTGCGACACCTGCCACCGCGGCCACTCCGTCCCCGAGGTCACGCCGCCGCCACCACCCGCGGCAAACCCCGCGCCACCGCCTGCGGCGAACCCGAGTTGATGCCGGAACCGCCGCTGGCGTCGCGGCGCAGGAGGGGGCCTCAGGCCGATCGGGCCAGCCCCTGGCTTGCCGCCACCCTCTGAATCGCCTTCTCCTCCCCCTCAGGGAAGAGGACGACCTTGAGCGCTTCGTGTCGATCGAAGCTGGCCATTCCGAGCGGAAAGTCGCTTAGCGAGTCGTAGGTCCCCTGCACCACCCACTCGACATCCAGTCCGGAGTGCAACAGCGCCAGCATTCTGTGCCATGTCGAATACATGCGGCGGCCGATGATTCCCTGCATGGTCACGCCTTTGAAGATGACGTTGCGCGTGTAGTCATCGATCGTGACGGCATGGCCGGCCGGCAGGCCGAGCAGTGAGAGAAATCCACCCATCCGGACGATCTTCAGCCCCAGGTTGATCGCCGATGGCGCACCCGACATCTCCAGAACGACATCGACACCGCCGTCAGTGATCTCCTCGACCTTCTTGTGGATCGCAGCAGCCGGCTGGGCGCGGACGTTGAACTCGTGAAGGTTGGCGAACTTCCGGCCCGCGGCCCAGCGTCGCGCTGTCTCCAGGGCGTGCTCGGTTACGTCGCCGATGATGATCTCGCTCGCACCACAATGCTCGGCGATCGCGGCGGCCATCGCCCCGATCGGACCGAAACCCATGATGGCCACCGACTTCCCAGCCAGATCGACGACCTGGGTGGCATGCACGGCATTGCCGAGCGCGTCGAGAAAGGCACCCACCCGGGGCGGAATGGACGGGTCGAGCGGAATGACGTTCGAGGCCGGCACTTTCACGAACTCGGCGAAGGCGCCATCCTCGTGGAGGCCGTAGATGCGGGTCCGTGCGCAGATGTGGCCGTTGCCCGAGCGGCACTGCTGGCACTCGCCGCAGACGACGTGCATTTCGGCCGACACATAATCTCCGACCTGAAGGTTCTGACGGTGGGCGCGCTCGCCGATCTGTTCGACGAACCCGCAGAACTCATGTCCGTAGATCCTCGGCGGCCGCACCGAGTCGCGGATCGACGGATCCCAGTGGTAGATGTGCTTGTCGGTGCCGCAGATGGCAACTGCGCCCACGCGAATGAGAATCTCGTCGGGTCCCGGTTCGGGAATGGGACAGTCGCGGATCGCCGTTCCCGCGTCGCCGTCGAGAGGTGCCGATTTGACTACAGCCTGCATATTCAATCCTCACTCGCGAACATGATTGCGAAAGCCGCCTCGTTCGACTGCGGATTGCGTGCACAGCAGCGAGGGAGGAGGGTCGTTTGATGGCTGGCTCCGCTTCGTTTGCCGGAGGCTGCCGCGTCCGAAGGGCGGCGGATGTTACCACAGCGGATCGAGCTGCTCAGGCCGCCGCGCCAGGCGCCCCCACAGAGTGCGCCATCCGTCATATCGCTGAGGTCCTGGGGGCAGTATCGGAATCGGATCGGGTTCTGGTGCCGGCAGCGACAAGACAAACCGCCGGACTTTTTCAACAACCTCGGCCGGCGTTCGCTGAAAGAGATCCTTGTGCAGACGTCCTTCGAGGATATGGAGAGTCTTGGGACCGCCGTAGGCTTCGAAAAGCTCACCCGACATCGTATGGGGGACGACCTCGTCCGCGCTTCCATGAATGAGCAGAAGCGGAAGGTCGACCCGGCGCAGGACGCTCTTCGTGTCGAGTACGTTGCCGCTCAGGCGATGAACCCCCATCTTCGGAAAGACCAGGCGGGCCATGGCTCGCAGACTGGTGAAGGTCGATTGCAGGATGAGGGCATCGAAGCGAACGCGCGTGACGATCTCCGCCGCGATGGCCCCGCCGAGCGAAAACCCCCAGGCCACCGAGGGAGCGCCCACTGGACGGAGCTCGTCGTGGAGGTGCGCGGCTGCAATCCCGTCCTCCAGAATGCCTCGCAGATCGGGGCTGCCGTCGCTTTTTCCGAATCCGGCGTAGTCGAACGTCAGGACGTTGATGCCGAGCTCCAGAAGAGGAGTGACCATGTGAGCGGTATTCGTCAGGTTGCCGGCGTTTCCATGAAAGAAGAGCACGGAGGCCACGGGATTCTTCGCAACGCAGTACCAGCCATGCAACGCTCTCCGGCGCGGCGTAGTGATCTGGATCTCCTGGACCGCCTCTTCGGGAATCCCGTAGTCGGACGGATTCCAGGTGATCAGCGGCGCACGCGAGGGCGAGAAGAGATGTCTGCGCCGGAAGGCACGACGGGCCAGCTCCAGCGCCAGGGCGAGCGCCACGATCATGCCGGTCAACAGCGGTGCGAGGATGCCGGCGCCAGTTCGGCCGTTTTCGTTCTTCTCCAAGGTCGTTCCATCGGAATGATACGCCCCCGGGAGCATGGGAGAGCAGGAGTCGGACAGCACGACCGGCGGAAAGTACTGCTACGCTTCGGCGATGAGACAGAAACCGGTTTCTTCATCGGCTCCCGCAGTCGAGACGCGCACCCGGGTCCGCTATGCGGAGACCGATCAGATGGGGATCGCGCACCACGCGAATTACATCGTCTGGTTCGAGCTGGGCCGTACGGATCTGTGCCGCGCTACCGGCGTGACTTACCGCTCCATCGAGGAGCTCGGATTCCTTCTCGTGGTGGCCGAAGTCCGCTGCCGCTATCGCATTCCCTTCCGATACGACGACGACGTCCTCATCCGGACTTCGGTAGCGGATGCCGCCAGCCGCTCGATGACTTTTCGCTACGAAGTGCTCGATGGATCGGGAACTCAGCTGCACGCCACAGGCGAGAGCGTCCATCTCTGGCTCAGCGCGCTATCGCGCAAGCCAGTCGTCGCCGATCGCGACGTGATGGCGGCGTTCGCCCCCTTGCTAAGAAAAGAGTGAAGAGTGAAGGGTGAAGGTGAAAAAGAGCCAAAACCCTTCTTTCACCTTTTCACTCTTCGTTAAAGGTGGGAGAACGAGCCCTTCATGTACTGGTCGGGGCTCGCGAGGAACTGCCGCTTATTCTCTTCGTTCGTGAAGTAGAAGATGCGTCCCTTGTACTCGGCCGTCGGCGTGCTGGCGCGGATCGAGATCTTGCTCCCACCCACCGGATCCATGGCGATTGCGGGGGCAAAGGGAAGCGATGCGCGCAACGCTTCGTCCCGGCTATCCAGCGGCAGCCCGTCGGGGCTGTTCGGGTCCTTCGTCTTTAGCGGGGGTGCGGCGTCGGTCAGGGTGACCGGCGGATCGACCACCGTGCGGTGCATGTCGGCACTGTCAATGGTCTGCATGGCAACTGGACCGCTGCTGGCCTTCCGCACGTGGGGCCCTCTGTTGCAAGCTGCCAGGAAAACCAGTATCAGGAATAGCGAACCCTTCATCACCAGCGGTCTCGTGCAGTACGTTTGCCAACTTTGTCAGTGAGTCCACGACCAGGTGGTGGGGCGCCTCTCTCGAGCGCCGGCGGCGCTGACCGGGGCCAGCCACCCGCCCTCAGGGTAGGCCAGGCGCCCGCCGCTCCACTTGAACGCCCTTCTCTTCAAATTCAAAGCTCGGCGAGCAACTGGTCCCGGGTGCGTGCGAGGTGCCGCCAGGCAATCCCTTCATTGACATCGGGCTCGGCGATCAGCATCACGTAGTAGCCGTCCTGCAGCGACACGGTGAATACGACGGTTCTCTGGAAAGCGAACCGGAACCGTTCGATCTCGCCGCCGTTGGCGACGGAGGTCAGGCGGCGAAGCTGGCCGAGGTAAATGCCGTGGTAGGCACCGAGGATTTTCAGCGTGTCTGCAGAGATCCCGTAGCCGAGGAGGTCGACAGTCTCACCCTCCGAGTCGAGGAAAATGGCTCCGAGCGATTGGGGAACATGGGTCAGTAACTGGTTGAGGATCGGTTTGAAGCTCACGTCACTCCCACATCGCCATAAATTTTCGTGCCTCCACGGCCTCGTTTCCGGACGGCGCTACCGCGATGACCTTCCCGAAATAGCGGCGGGCCACATCCGCGTGGCCTGCGCGCTGCGCGCAGAGGCCGAAGCGAAGGAGAGCGGCGGGATCATCGGGATGGATGGTGAGATATCGCTTGTAAGCCGCCCCTGCTTCCTGGAGATGTCCGGTGCGCTCCTCGATGAGCCCGGAGTAGAGGATGGCTTCGCCATACGAAGGGTCGGAGGTCAGGGCTCTCGAGAGCCACTGCCGGACGTCGGCGAGGCGCCCGAGGCGATCGGAGGCAAGGGCGGCGTGAAAGGCGACACGCCCCTGAAGTGGTCCGGACGTCTGATCGAAGAGCGGCCTGAGCTCGTCGACCGCAGCCTGAAATTGCGAACGCTTGAGGAGGACGACCGCGTGATTGAGAGAGGCCTCGCGCAGGGCGGGATCGAGCTTCAGGGCCTTCTCGAAACTGAGCTCGGCCTCCTCGAGGCGTTCGGTCATCATCGCCGCCAGCCCGCGCAGGTTCAGTTCCCGCGCCGCTTCGTTGCCTGTGGCCGCCGAGTCGCCGGCCAGCTCTGCCAGCGCGCGATCATAGTCACCGCTGAGGATGTACTGCGCCGCCCGGCCGCTGCAGGTCGGATGCCGCTCCGTTCCTGGTGCAGCGGCGAGAGGAAATGCGAGAGCCGCCACGAGGGCGCCGGCCGATACCAGTCGATTCTTCAGGCCGCGCCTCGAATTTGATCTTCGATCTGGATGTCGCCGCTCTCCACGGCGCTGGCGAATGCGGCAACCACGGCAGGGTCGAAGCGCGTTCCGGCGAAGCTCTGGATTTTTTCGACCACGTATTTCAACTCCATGGCCTTCTGGTAGGGGCGATTCGTCGTCATGGCGTCGAAGGTGTCGGCAATGGCGACGATGCGCGCTTGCAGCGGAATCTCATTCTCGCGAAGACCCTCCGGATAGCCTCCGCCGGCCCACTTCTCATGGTGGTACTTCATCCCCGGAATGATATCGATCAACTGAGCGACACCGCTCATGATGGCCGCCCCTTTGGCCGGGTGGCCCTTCATGACCTCGAACTCGTCCTCGCTGAGCGCTCCCGGTTTGCGCAGGATGCGGTCGTCGATGCCGATCTTCCCGACGTCGTGGAGCAGGGCGCTGATGCGAAGGTTCCGCATCAGCTCAGGAGAAAGCTGGAGATGCTTCCCGATGCCGATCGAATAGCGGGCCACGCGCTCGGAATGGCCGCGGGTGTAGGGATCCTTGGCGTCGATGGCCGCGGCCAGCATGCGCACGGAGTTGATGAAGAGCTGATGGTTCTCGTTCGCAGCCTTCTTGAGCTTCTCGATCGATTGCTCGATGGCGCTGGACATCACGTTGAAGTTCTCGGCCAGATCGCCGATCTCGTTGTGAGCCTTCACGGCCACGCGCTGCTGGTAGTTCCCCGCTGCGATCTCGCGAGTGCGGTCGGCCAGCTGCCTTATGGGGCGGGCGATGCCGGTGGCAAAGAAGATTGCCGCCAGAATGGCCAGGGCCAGGGCGATGGAGCCCCACTCGATGGTCGCTGTGACCATTTTGCTGACCGAGGCGTACGCTTCCGCCTCAGGCTTCTGGACCACCACTCCCCAGTCCGGGCGGCCGATCGGAGCGACCGTCCCGAGCATGCGGCGCGTCTGGCCGCCGGTCGTCTCGTCATAGGACTCGGTCAGCCGGAGCGGCTGCTTCATGTATTCCTCTACGATTTTGAGACCGGAGTAATCGGGTCGCTGCACGTTGATTACCGGCTCGCTGTGAATCAGCACCCGCCCGTCCCTGTCGACCAGAAATGCGGTGACGTCGCCTCGACCTTCCTCGCGGATGCGATCGGAGATCCGCCTGAGGCTGACCAGGGCCTCGACCACACCGATGACCGTCCCGCCATCGGTAACCGGCACGGCCACCACGACTGCCGGCTGGTTCAGGTTCGCCGCGAACTGAAACTTTCCGGTGTACTGCTGCCCGCGCAGCGCCGCGGCGAAGGCCAGCTCCATCTCTTTGTTGATCTCCGGTGAGAGCTCGGCCGGCTTTGCTTCAGCCCCCATGCCGCTGCGGTTGAGCAGCCGGAGGGCCAGCAGATCGGGATCGGACGAGGTGTAATTCGTGATCAGGCCGCTCTGCGCGGCATAAGTGAACGGATCCTGGCTTCCGGGAAGGGCGCTTCGATTGACCCGGATTCCTCCGGCGACCTTCAACATCTGCTGGACATAGCTTCCCAGTAGATTCTGGATGTCACCGGCGATCCCGACAGCCGAGCGGGTCAGGTACTTCCGTTCCAGCGTCTCCAGCGAATCGCGGTTGATCCCGATGAGAAAGTAATGGGAGACGACCAGCGGCAGCAGACCGACCAGAATCAGAGCCCCGAGCAGGGTCCACAGCAATCGCGGCCCACGGCGGGCTTCGTCAGACGACATGAGTGAATTATAGCAAGGGGCGGAAGGTTATCTCCCGGAGCAGGATCCCATGACAACCGGCATCTACATCCATCTTCCCTTCTGCCGAGTGCAGTGCACATACTGCCCCTTCGCCGTGTCGACCGACCTCGGCCTCGAGCCGGCGTACACCGAGGCTCTCGTCGCTGAGATCGAGGCCGCCGGCGACCTCGGCCGGATCGACACGCTGTTCCTGGGGGGAGGAACGCCCTCGCGCTCGCCGATCGAAAGCCTTCGGCAAGTGATCGACGCCATCCGCCGCCGGTCGGCGGTCGACCCGAGGGTGGAGTTTTCCATCGAGGCCAATCCCGAAGACGTCACAGCCGCCGCGCTGGAGGACTGGCGATCGCTCGGCGTGACGCGCGTCAGCGTCGGCGTGCAGTCGCTTCACGATGACGAGCTCTATCCTCTCGGCCGCGGCCACCGCAGCTCTGCGGCACGCGATGCCATCGCACTGGCCGTCGCCAGCGGCCTGCGGACGAGCGCCGATCTCATCATCGGACTGCCGCACCAGACGCCGGCCGGATTCGAAGAGACGCTCGATGCGATGGTGACGGCCGGCGTCGGCCATCTGTCCCTCTACATGCTCGATCTCGAGGAGGGGACCGCTCTCTACCGGCAGGTCCGGGAGGGGAGGGCGGCCGTCCCGCCGGATGAGGAGACCGCGCTGTCGTACAGCCGTGCCGTGCCGTGGCTCGAAGGGCGGGGTTTCGCGCAGTACGAGATCAGCAACTTCGCCCGCCCGGGGGAAGTGTGCCGCCACAATGTCGGCTACTGGCAGCGGAAGCCCTATCGCGGCTTCGGCATCGGCGCGCACTCCTACGATGGAGAGCGGCGATGGGCGAATTCGAGAAACATCCGGCAGTACATCGAGGCGATCTCGAGCGGCAGGCCGGCAGTCGACTTCAGCGAGGAGCTGGGCGCGACGGAGCAGCGTGAGGAAGCGATCTTTCTCGGATTGCGTCAGGCTTCCGGATTAGACTATGAGGAACTGATCGAGCTTTGCGGGGAGAAGGGGGCTGAATGGGCATCGCGAGGATTGGAGAGTGGGTGGCTGAGACAGCAGGGCGGGAGGGTGGCTTTCACCTCGGACGGTTTTCTTTTCAGCAGCGAGCACATCGCGCAGCTTTTCTGATCGCTTTCGTGGCCGCACCTCTGGTAGCCGGCGACGTCACGTTCGATCCGACGATCACGCACGACGAGTTTCAAAAATTCTCGCAGGTCGCCGGGCAGGCCATCTTCGCTTCGCCCGTCGATCCCGCCGGAGCGCGCGGCATCCTCGGATTCGACATCGGCGTGGCCGCGAACGCGGTGAAAGTCGACACGAGCTCCCCCTTCTGGCGGAAAGCGGTGAGCTCCGGCATCGCCACCGGCGGCTATCTGACCGTCCCACGGCTGGTCGTCTCCAAGGGCTTCGGCGCGGGGAACATCGCGCTCTCCTACGCAAAGTTCGGCAGTACCGGCGCCAAGTCGTATGGAGGATCGCTCGACCTTCCGATCGTCAACGGAGGATTGGTCCGGCCGACTCTCGCTTTGCGCGGAACGTATGCGGACCTGCGCGGTCTCGATGTCTATCGCCTCAAGACCTACGGCCTCGAGATCTTTCTGAGCAAAGGCTTCGGACCGGTGACGCCTTACGCAGCAGCAGGGACCATGCGGACGAATGCCCACGGAACGATCCCTTCAAACACGACGGGCGTTCCCGATCTGATCCTCCAGGACACCAGCAGTGTGAAGCGCTACACCGCGGGCGTACGTTTCTCGCTGCTCGTGCCGAAAATCTCTGTTGAAGCGACCCAGGCCGTACAGCGAAGCTATGCCGCCAAGATCAGTTTCGGTTTCTGAGAAGACCTACTTCGATTTGCCGGTCGGGGGCTTTTCGGCCGCCTTCCCGGTAATCGCCTTCTTCAGCTGGTTCAAGGTGTACTCGCCACCCTCGGCATAACCGATCTGCTGGCCGTTGACGAAGAGGGTCGGTGTCGAGAGGATGCCGTTGTCGAAGGCCCGGCTCACCTGTTCGAGCAGCGCCTTCCGTTCGCTCTCAGAGTGGTACAGCCTTTCTACTGGCTTCCAGTCGATCTCATGGTCGTCGCAATAGTCGTGGAACACTTTGTCGAAATCGGTCTTTCCGATCGTCTCCTGGTTTTGAAAGACGAAGTCGACGAAGCCCCAGTACTTGGCTGGCGCAAGACGCTGAAGCGCGCGAGCCGCCATTGCACCCCGCAGCGACCAGGGATGATGCTCGAAGAGCGGCAGATCGAGACGGATCCAGCTGACATGCGAGAGGTTTTTCGCCAGAAAAGGCTCGAGGGTCTGGTGGACGCGCGCACAGGTCGGACATTCGAGATCGGACAGCTCCACGATCTCCGTTTTGGACATCTGAGTGCCGCGACGGGCTCCGTGACTGACGCCGAGCGTCTCCAGCATGGTCTTTCCGGCGTCGGTCTTGAGCGAGCCGCGGAAGCCGATCACCATGAAGCGTTCCGAGGCGTCGACGTACGCGTGGTATGGGAAGGGACCGACCGAGGAGTCCTTGAAGATGGCAATCTTCTTGAGACCGTCGGGCAGCGCTGTGTGGTCGATCGCGGCATGAATCGGCTGCTTGAGCAGCGTTCCCCCCTCCTCTTCCAGGCGGGCCTGAAGCGTCGGTCCCGGCGGCAGAGTAAAGACTTGTCCCATGAGGATCTGCTCGGTGGCAGGGGAGTAGAGCACATACTTCTTTGCGCTGCAGTTGGTGTCGGACGATGTCTGAGTCGCCACGTACAGATTGAATCCGCTCGGACCCTCCTGCGAGAGCGGCTCGAGAGTGGTCTTGCCTCCCGGGCATGAGGGCAGGAGGCGTTGCACGTACTTGACGATGGCCGGACCCTTGTCCTGAGCGGCGAATGCCGGCAGGCTGCTGAGAGCCATGACTGTGGCGATGAGAGCTCGTTTCATTCGGGTTTCCTTCAGATCGATTGAAAAACTATTGCGAGTTAACAACGCGATAGCCGCGTTCACTCCACTCTTTCAATCCGCCGGCGATATGCACGACGTTCCGGAAGCCCGCGGCCACCAGGAGCTGGGCGCCGAGGGAGCCATCGGTCGAAGTCTC
>JADGNX010000090.1 GCA_017883265.1 Thermoanaerobaculia bacterium | reverse complement strand
GGTGGAGTCGGAGACGAAGACCGTCCCATCGCCGGCCACGGAAAGATCGTCGCAGAAAACCGTCGCATCAGCCGGTTTCACCTGGCGCACTACCGCGCCGGTCCGGAGATCGAAGGCCACGAGCGCCGCGTCGCTCGGATCGCCCTTGTGAAAATCGGCGTTCCGCTCCGATGCCGTGCTGCAGGCCCAGAGAATCCGCCGGCGGCTATCGATCCCGATGCCGCTCAGTCCGTGCCCCCCGGCTGATGCGAAATCGCTGACCTTTCCATTCCGATCGATGCGCACGATCTTTCCCTTCCGCGCGCTGCTGACGAAGAACGATCTTCTCGAAGGGTCGAAGGCCATGCCTTCCGTGATGAGATCGCGCTCCGGAATGCGAAAGGCCACCACCGCATTGCCGACCCGCTCATTCCTGAGCCCATCGATCTCTCTGGCCATCGTCAGGAAGCGGGCGTTGGTCTGCAGCGATTCGAAATCGGAGTCGGCGGTGTTGAACCAGATCTTCATGGCCATGAGGCGACCCATCACGTTGAGCGCATCGTCCGGCCGGCCGTTGAGGGCAAATGCGCTCACGAGAGCGGTCAATACGGATGGATGATTCGGCCGGAGCGCATTCATCGTCGTCAGGGTGTCGAGCATGGCCGGATAGTTCTTCGCCTGATACTGCGCGTACGACTGACGATAGAGCTCTTCATAGGAAGGGTGCTGCGCCACGATGGGGGCGGCGCAGGCCAGGGCCATGACCAGCAGCGCCACGATCTTCTTGTCCATTTCCTTCGACCCCCTCCGGTTCAGCGTCGAGAGGGCATGATAACGACGGGCGTGCGCAGGCCGCTGTCGCGAAGGCGTGACAACGCGGAGGCGCAATCTTCGCGATACGATCGCTCGATGCGAATGGTCCGGACCGCTCTCCTCCTCAGCATGGCGATTTTCTGGGTCTCTTCATCTGCCCGCGCTCAGATCACGAAAATCGACGATTTCCATGACACGTCGGCCTGGACAGCTTTGCCATCGGACGGAGCGTCGCTACGGATCGCCAGTGAAGAAGGCGCGATGCGCCTCGATTTCTCTCTTCAGGGCGGCAGCTATGTCATCGCCCGGCGAGCACTGCCCCTGACGCTCCCCGCCAACTACGCCTTCTCCTTTCGCATCCGCGGCGACGGGCCGCCGAACAATCTGGAGTTCAAGCTGATCGATTCGAGCGGCGATAACGTCTGGTGGCGCAATCAGCGCAATTTCGTCTTCTCGAAGGAATGGCGCACCGTCACGATCCGCAAACGTCAGATCGAGTTTGCCTGGGGGCCTTCTTCCGCTGCGCTGCAGAAGACCGCGCTGCTGGAACTGGCCATCAGCGCGGGAAGTGGAGGAAGCGGGACGCTCTGGATCGATGACCTGACTCTGACCTCGCTTCTTCCGCCGCATCGATACGCGAAGAGACCGCTGCTCATCGCAACCTCGTCCGTTCAGGGCCACCCTGCAGGCGCCGCGCTGGACGGCAACACCGCGTCCTCATGGAAGAGCAAACCGTCGGATTCGAGCCCTTCCCTGACCGTCGATTTCCTTGAGAGCCGGGAGTACGGCGCCATCGTCGTCGATTGGGACCGCCGCGATTACGCGACCGACTACGACGTCGAGGTGTCGCCCGACGGCGTGCAGTGGGACAACGCGTATCGCGTCCGCGGCGGCATCGGCGGAGCGAGGCCGCTCTACCTTCCGGATCGCGAATCGCGCTTCATCCGACTGCACGTCCTGAAGAAGGCCGGCGGATCAAACGGTGTGGCCATACGGGACCTCTCGATCGAGCCGCCATCGGCGGGGAGCTCTCTGAATGCATTCTTCGAGATGATCGCCGGAAGGTCGAAGCGCGGGATCTATCCGCGATCGCTCATCAAACAGCAGACGTACTGGACCATCGTCGGCGTCGACAGCGACACCCGCGAGGCGCTCATCAACGAGGACGGCGCGATCGAGGTGGACAAACAGCGCTTCTCGATCGAGCCCTTCGTCATGATCGACGGAAAGCTGGAGAGCTGGGCCGAGGCCACGACGACCCAGTCGCTGGCAGAAGGAGACCTTCCGATTCCGTCGGTCACCCGCAGGAAGGGCGGCCTCACGCTCACCACAACCGCGCTCGCGGCCGGTCCGGCGGAGTCGTCGGCGCTTCACATCAGATATCGGCTCGAGAACCGCGGCAAGGCCTCGAGAAAGGCGCAACTCCTCCTGGCGATCCGACCGATTCAGGTCGATCCGCCGTGGCAGTTCCTGAACGCCGCCGGCGGCGTGGCCGCGGTCCGCTCCATTTCCTACGACGGCAAGACGGTACGCGTCGACGACAAGACCATCGTTCCTCTCAGCCGGCCGTCGGCATTCGGCGCCGTTGCATTCGACGGCGGCGACATCGTGAGCGACTACATCGCCCACCATCGCCTGCCGGCCTCCCGGAAGGTGACGGACGACTTCGAGCATGCCAGCGCGGCGCTGGCCTGGGAGATGGTTCTCGAACCAGGCGCGAGCGATGAAGTGGAGATTGCGGTTCCCTTCCACGACCTTGCTGCCGTTCCGGTCCCGAACCAGAGCCGTGCCGAAGCAGCGAGGACATTTGCCGGCATTCTCGATGCGGCGACGAAGGATTGGGAGAGGCGGCTCGGCGGCGCCTCGATCACCCTCCCTCCGCCGTACCAGGTCTTCGTGCGAACGCTGCGCAGCAACGTTGCATGGATCCTCATCAACCGCGACGGCCCGGCGTATCAGCCTGGATCGAGGTCGTACGAGCGCGCCTGGATTCGCGACGGGGTCCTGATGTCGGAGGCTCTCCTCCGGCTGGGCCGCCCGGAACCGGCCCGTGAGTTCCTGCAGTGGTATGCCGGATTTCTCTTCCCGAACGGCAAAGTGCCCTGCTGCGTCGACAGCCGCGGCGCGGATGCCGTTCCTGAAAACGACAGCAGCGGCGAGTTCCTCTATGGCGTCATGGAGTATTACCGCTTCACGGCCGATCGCTCATTTCTCGAATCGATGTGGCCGAAGATCGCACTCGCAGTCGGCTACGTCGACACCATGCAGAGACAGCGAATGACGCCACAGTTCGAGAGTGGTGCGGGCCGCCTGTTCTACGGGCTTCTCCCCGAATCGATCAGCCACGAAGGCTATTCGGCGAAGGCCATGCATTCCTACTGGGACGATTTCTGGGCGCTGCGGGGGCTCAGCGACGCCACGGAGGCGGCCTCCGTTCTGAGCAAGCCCGAAGCCAGCGTCTGGGCCGCCGTGCGCGACGAGTTCCGGAAGAATCTTTCGGCCTCCATCGCCCTGTCGATGGAGCAGCACCACATCGACTATGTCCCGGGAGCCGCCGAGCTGGGGGACTTCGACGCCACCTCCACAGCCATCGCCGTCAGTCCCGGCGGCGAGCTGCTCCCTTCGCGCGCAGCCATCGTGCGGACGTTCGATCGATACTTCGCGAATTTCAGCGGCCGTCGCGACGGCAGCATCCCCTCCACCGACTACACGCCGTACGAACTGCGCGTCGTCGGAGCGCTCGTACGCCTCGGGCAGCGCGATCGGGCCAATGCCGTTCTCGACTGGATGATGAACGACCGCCGCCCTTCGGCCTGGAACCATTGGGCCGAAGTGGTCTGGAAGGACCTGCGCGCGCCGAAATTCATCGGCGACATGCCGCATAGCTGGGTCGGCGCGGAATACATCCGTTCGGTGCTCGACATGTTTGCATTCGAGCGAGATTCCGACCGCTCGCTGGTGGTCGCCGCCGGCCTCCCCGCCGCGTGGGTCACGACCGGCACCGGTCTGGTTGTCAAGGCTCTGGCGACGCACTATGGCACTCTCGATTACCGCATGGATGGCGACGCCGCGCGGGGAGTCCGGACCTCGATCGGAGGAGCCATCCGGATGCCGGAGGGCGGCATCGTCGTTCACTCGCCGCTTCGCCGATCGCCGGCTGGCGCGTTCGTCAATGGCGCCCCCGCGGCGATTGCGGACGGCTCGATCGTCCTTCGGTCGCTGCCGGCGGAAGTGCTCTTCCAGTACGCGCCGTGAGGTAACGCACCGTGCCACATCAGGTACCATGACCTGGGGAGTGGTGCATGTCCTGTGACCCGGAGCTGCTGAGCGACCTCGAACTGTTCGAGCATCTGGAAGATGACGACCGGATCCGTCTGGCCGAGGTCGTCGATCTGCTCGAGCTCCGATCGGGCGACACCCTGTTTCATGCCGGGGAGCCGGGAGATTCGCTCTTCATCGTTCGCAGCGGCGAGATCGAGATCTACATCAAGGACACCACGGGACAGAAGATCATTCTCACCGTGGCATGCGAGGGAGACGTGTTCGGCGAGCTGGCCCTGCTCGACCGCGGCGCACGGACCGCTACAGCCGTCTCTCTCGGTGAAACCCAGCTCCTGGAACTGGACCGCGACGACCTCCTGCTGCTTTTCCAGAAGCGTCCCGCGGCAGCTCTCCGATTGCTGGCGGCGATGACGCACATGACGCGCAAGGCGGACGAGCTGCTGCGGACGCGAGTCTCGCGCAACGTGAACCTGGAGATCGACGAGAAGCTGACGCCGTTCCAGAAGCTGGCCGACTGGATCGCCTGGTTCAGCGGCAGCATGGCCTTCATGCTCCTCAATGGGCTCTGGTTCGTCGTCTGGATCGTCGTCAACACGTTCCACGTCGGTCTGCCGGCATTCGATCCGTATCCGTTCGGCCTCCTGACGATGATCGTTTCGCTGGAAGCAATCTTCCTCTCCTGCTTCGTACTGATCAGCCAGAACCGCCAGACGGAGAAGGACCGCATACGGTCGGACATTGAATACGAAGTCAACATCAAGGCGGAGCTGGAGGTCGCTCACCTTCATGAAAAGGTCGACCGGACCTACGAGCAGATGCTGGAGCGCTTCTCGCGCCTCGAGCGCGGGCCCGTAGCGCGCGGAATCGATTCGCCCTGATCGAGGCGTTGAGGAGGCTCCGGGATGAGGAACTTTTCGCCGTCTATCATCGCTCTCCTGATCTGCGCCGGGCAGTTCCGGGCCCAGGCTTCACAACTCACGCCAGGGGAAGCGCCTGTGGTGACGCCGCAGGGCATTCTGGCCACGCCGGAATCGTCGGTCGCGGAGGCTCTTCAGGGGTGGCAGCTCCTCATCCGGCGCAGCTTCTCCTCGCGGGTCCAGGAGCAGCGCCCGGCGACTCTGACGTATGAAACAGCGGGCGGAGGGCACAACGACTACCACATCGATCTGGCGGCAGGGCGTTACTACAGGAGCCGGGACCTGAACATCAGTCCCTCAGTCGAATGGCATCGAAGGTCGCTGGACTCCGTCGACAGAAATCGGGTCAGTGGCGCAATCACGGCCGATTGGACCATGAAAGCTGCCTCGTTCACTCCGCTGCTGCGGGGACGGACCGAGGTCGGGCGGGATGTAGCGAAAGGCATCACAACGTCGACGGCATCTCTCCTCTTCAGCGGATTCGTTCCTCATGCGGATAGCTCCGGCTCGTCGCTCGAGTACCACGGCATTTACAAGGGAACCTTCTACCCATACGCCGGCGTCGAGTATTTTCACAACCAGCCAGTCGGCGACCTCGTATCGGTGAACACCACCATGCTGCTGGCCATGGTCGAGGCCAGGCTGGCACCTCTCAACCGATCATCGAAGGGGTTCGATTCGGCGATCGAGATCAACGGGTCGTATGCCTGGCGAAAGCCGCTGAATGACGACGGGCTACGGAGCCGCTATCAACTGCTCAAGCTCGACATCAATCTCTACCTCGACGCCATGCACCACGTGGCGCTGGGATTCGAGTACCAGAACGGGCAGGACCCCGACGAACACCTGACAAGCGGACACGCCGGCCTGGTGTCGCTGCGCTTCAAGCTATGAGGTGATCTTGCACGCTGTTCAATGGACTGTGAGCGGGCGCGGCAGGCACGAAATCCTCAAGAACGGCCTACTCGAAGGGATTGCTACGCCCGGCCGCTACTCTTTCAACGCGCTTCAGAAGGATGGACGCCACACTCTTGTTGCTGCGGCAGTTTCCCTCGTCCGGCTGCGCACCGCTCCGATAATCGTTACATCGATTCGGATGGCGCAATTGGACGTGGTTTCAAGATCTGAAGAACGCAATCTGTTGGAGAGCCTGACTCCGCGCGAGCGCGAAGTAGTGCGCCATCTGCTGGACGGCCTGCCTCAGAAAGTGGTGGCGCTCCAAATGAACGTGTCGATAAAGACGGTTTCGACATTTCGGGCTCGAGCGTTCTCGAAGCTTTCGATCCAAAGCACCCGGGATCTGCTCTGCTTCGGCCTGAGATCCGGCCTCATCGTTTGTTAGTCGTGCTCAGCGGTGGTCGCCCTGAGCCGGTGAGAAGCCTCCCGACGGGAGACCGCTATCAGCCGGTACCGACAACAGTTCAGCGATCACTCCCATGAGAGTCTCGGTGCTGTACGGTTTCAGAAGATAGCGCACCGGATGGTCGGACCGCAGGAGGTTGACCGCGGATTCATCCGCGTGCCCTGTCGAGAAGATCACCGGAAGGTTCGGAAACTCGATTGCCAGATGTGCGAAGACCTCGAATCCGTTCATGTCCGGCAACGACACGTCCAGAATGACGATATCGGGATGAAAGGTCCGCAGTGCGATCAGAGCCGAGGCGCCGGTCGGCGCGACATCGACAACCAACGACTCCCCCAACGCGCTGAGGATGCCTTCGGCGACCATCGTGTCGTCCTCGACCAGGAGGAGTCTGGTCTCCGGAGGAATCTTCATGGGCGCGGGATGGAGGACCGCTTCGGGTCGCTGCTCCTCTCTCACGGCACGGGGAAGAAAGAGGTGAAATGCCGTCCCTGCTCCAGGCTCGCTGGTCACAGTGATGTAGCCTCCATGAGCAGTGACGATCTGCCGCACGATGGAGAGTCCGAGACCCGTGCCTCCGCGTTTCGTCGTGAAGAGCGGCTCGAAAACCCGGCCCAGAACGTCCGAAGGGATACCCGATCCGTGGTCGCGAACGGTCACATAGATGAAGGCCGCCATGTTGTCCAGCGGCACGCCCAGCTCAACCACCAATTCGCGTCTGGCGGCGTCAATGACGATCTCGATCGCTCCCGACGTTGTGGAAGCGTCGCGCGCGTTGATGAGAAGGTTGGCAAAGACCTGTTCCATCTGACCGGCATCGACTGAAGCCCAGCTGGAGTCGCGACACTCGATGGTGACCTCGAGGTGCGCTCCGAGCGCGGGCCTCATGGTAGCAAGCAGCCTCTGGAGAAGCAGGCAGAGGTCGACGGCGCGGACAGTCGGTTCCGCTGCGCGAGTGAAGCGGAGGATGTCCTGGGTCACGCGCTTGCCGCGCTGGACCGATTGTGCGATGTGCGAGGCGGCCGCAGCCACGCTCGCCGCATCCTGCGGTCGCCTTCGGAGCACATCGACGAATGGTGAGATCCCCATGAGCACGTTGTTGATCTCATGAGCGATGGTGGCGGCGACCCGGCCCAGGCCGCTGACGCGCTCCGATTGCTCCAGCTGCGTCTGCAGGCGGCTTCTTTCGAGATCCCGCTGCCGCTCCTCGGTCACGTCGCGGCCGAAGCCGAAGACCTGCCGCACCCGTCCGTCAACGAGGTTGATCGCCGAATTCACTTCCAGAAGGACGCTCTTCCCGCTTTTCGTCACCAGCACGTACTCCTGCCGTGGCGCGACTTGCTGATGCTCCATGACGTGACGCTCGAAAGTCTCCTGTGCCAGTGCCTTCGATTCGGGAGCGATGACGTCGAGCATGTCGCGTCCGATCCATTCGTCAATTCTCCATCCCGTGATCGTCTGGAACGCTGGATTGAGGGAGACGAACTTACCGTCGGCGCCGATCTCGAAGATGATGTCGGGCGCCTGCTGGAAGACGGTTCTGAACCGTTCTTCGGAGATGCGCAGAGCCGCCTCGGCGTTCCGACGCTCCGTCACGTCGCGAAAGATCGCAAGGAAGCGGCCGTCCTGAAGCCGGCGGGCGCTGATCTCGGCCAGCATCTCTGAGCCGTCCGGAAGCCGGAAGCGCCGGTCGCGCCGGATCTCCTCCCCCGCGGGCATGGACGTCATGGACAGGGGATCGGTGGCCTGATCCTCGTCGGGAACGATGTCGCTGTACTGCAGCCCCCTGGCCTGTTCCAGGGTCAGGCGGAGAATCTTCAGGGCCTTCTCATTGATCTGTTCGACTTGACCGACGGCGTCCAGCACGACGATGCCATCAGCTGCCTGTTCCACCAGCAGCCGGTTCTTCTCCTCACTCTGCTGGAGGGCGGCAGTGGCCGATCGAACGCTGGTGGCCTGGTGTTCGGCTGCCACACCGAGCAGCCTTTCATGACGTCGAAGGAGGAAATAAAGGCTGGCTGCCGTGAACACTACGAAGAGAACGCCCTTCACCTTTTCAAGAATGATCAAGCTGCCGGCATTGATACTCAGGAGCGCCACGAGCTCGTCAGTGCCGTAAACCCACAGCACCGCCACGAGAAGATACGCCACGGCTGCTTTCAAAGCCGATGGCCGTATGTGCGGCTGGCGTCGGCGGGTCAGGACGGACATATGACTAGACGTCAACCTTGCCACAATAGGCTCAGAAGTCCTCTCATGTCGATCCCGAATGAACTTTCTCGCATCAGCCGACAAGTCGCGCCTCGCAGGCTGAACCAATATCCGGACTCCCGCCGATCCAGCCGCAACAACGGAAAACGCGAAAGGCCGGAAGGCCTCAGCCCCCCGGCCCGCTTCTCAATTCGCCGGAGTCAACCGGCTACTGCAGGAGGCGCGTCCGATCGAACAACTGCCGCATCAGCGAAGGCATGAACGGGTTGCTGAGCAACTGCGTGCTGGCCGGGAACTGGCCCAGAACGAAGGAGGCATCCGAAGTCCGATTGTCCACGACCGATGCGTACGGCACGACCGATCCGTTGCCCTGAGTAATGGCGAGCTCGGCGCTGCCGACATCGAACTGGTTGGTGCTGATCGAGGCCACGGAGAACTGCACGTGCTCAAAATTGCCCGCACCAATGGCGAAAAGGCGCGTACCAATCACCGCTCCTGCGGCGTTCCGGATCGTCACGGTCACAGCCATTGTCTGGCCGGAGGCGCTGCTGTTTCCGACCACGAACCCGATGTTGGTGCGGAACCCGGCATTGGACACCAGACCCGGCAGGAAAGCTCTCGATGTGGGGTCGGTTCGGCCGATGGTGTTCTCGATGAAGCCCGTGGCTGGAGTAACGGTCTGTCCTACCATGCTGCCGTCGGCCAGAGTGACGTAGGACCTGCTGGTGACTGCGAATGGCTGGTCCGCTCCCACGAGGAGCGACCCGATGGCGCTGGTGCGACCGCGATAGTTGTTGAGGATATCCTTCAGCAGCACACTGCCGCCGGCCGGTACGGTAGTCGAACCGTTGAGGGTATCGGTGGTGAGCGGGAAAACGTTGTCGCTGTTTCCTTCGCCCGACTCGATGACCACGAGCTGGACGTTGATAGGAGTGTTCTGGATGTTTTGAATGGCCACATCGCTCATCCAGACCGAGCCGTTCGCTCCGGCCGTATGGCTGGCCACCGGGATCACGTAGAAGTCCGATGTCGGACTGCTCTGCGCGAAGAGTGACAACGATGCCATGGCAAGCGCGAAGACCATGAGTACGACTGGTTTCTTTCGCATGATTTTCCTCTTGTTGTCTGCCGCCGGCGAATCCGTTCGACTCGTCCGGCGACAGTGCAGTGAGTTTGTGACTGCTACGGATGCGGGTGGCTGTCGAAGCCGGCCGTCGGCAGGGCTACATAGGGGAAGGTCGACAGAAATGGCTTGTCGTTGGCATCGACGCCGTCAGTCAGGGCATTGTTGGGCGCTTTGTTGAAGCCCGGGACGAGAACGCCAGCGGCTACGCGCAATGTGATGTCCACTACGTCATCGCCGAGACGACGGCCGTTCGGAAATCCCTGGAGATCGTTGTTAAGAACGCCGAGACGATCGGGGCTGGCCGTGACAGGCACTGCCACGTTGAGGCGCAGCATCTCCGCCGGCACGACATTGGCGGGCTGATTGAGGCCCGGAACGCCGGTGAGGAAGACCTGTACCAGGTCGTTACGCGGGGCTGGGGGAACGCTCAACCCATAGAGCGCAGTCAGCAGCTTTGGCACCTCGGGGTCGAGGATACGATTGCGGAAGTCGGCGTTGCTGTTGAAGAGCGGCGCGTCGCCCTGAGGCTCCGAGGCGTTGAAGATGTCCTTGAACTGGCGGGACAATACGACCTCGTTGACCAGCGGCATGCCGAGACGCGAGACCTGCGAGAGTCCGCTGAGGGTCTGAATGCGCGTGGCACCGGTATTGAGGATCGAGACGCGGGGACGGCTGGCGGTGGCCCAGACGCCGATGACGGCATTGGCGTCGGTGAGCGACGTCGGAGTCGAGCCGTTGGCGGTCAGGAGGCTGATCGGAACCTGGATGGCGATGGTGTGTACGTTAAAGCCGCGGACACCGTCCACCCCGGCCGCAGAGGGAGCTACCGGCGGAACGAGGTGCAGCTGCTGGATGGGTCGAAGAGTAAGCAGGTCGCCGATGCCGCCGATGTCGACGAAGAACGGATCATCGCGAGGACCGGCGAAGAACGGATGGCCGTATTGCGCAGGAAAACGAACGGCCCGTTCATGTATGTGCGCGTGCCTTAAGCTTGCAGGAACAGCCGCTTGTTCGTACCGGACCACGTCGAGCGGCGGCGAGTGTTAAGGCTGGAGCGACGGAAACACAGTCACCGAAGAACTTGGCGGCGTCATGCGCGCGAAGAATCGAGACCTGGACAAGTCCTACAGCATGATTCGCTGCACGGTCCAGTAAAGCCCTACCGCCGCAATGACGCAGGACATCGTTACCACGAGCCGTGTTCGATACCAGCTCTTGTTGCGGGCCCAACTGGCTATGAGAAGCCAGGCGCAGGCGATGACGGTCAGCTGGCCCAGCTCGACGCCGACGTTGAATGTAATCAATGCTGTGGCGAACTCCGATCGCGGCAAACCCAATTCGCGAAGCACGCCCGCGAAACCCATGCCGTGAAGGAGCCCGAAGCAGAACACCAGAGCCACACGCCAGGCGTGAACCCGGGCCGTGAAGAGATTCTCGATGGCTACGTAGGCGATCGAGAGGGCGATCATCGGTTCCACCACACGCGGCGAAAGCGAGACCAGACCATACATGGTGAGGGCCAGCGTGATGGAGTGGGCGATGGTGAAGGCCGTGACCTGGGAGAGGATGTCACGAAGCCGTGTGCTCAGCAGAAAGATACCGAGAACGAAGAGGATGTGATCGCCTCCTTCGGGCACGATGTGGGTGAAGCCGAGACGGAGGTAGAGCAGGGCGATTTGGAGGCGGGACAGCGGCGCCGCGCGCTCCCTGAGAACAAAAGGCTGGCTTTGCTGCTCCCCCTCGAGCCACTGCCGGGTCGGATTGTTATCGGTCTCGTTGTGTAACGTGAGGGCATACGAACCGTAAGTCAGCTGGTACGACCAGGTGAACGTACTGGCACGCGGCGGGATCGACCCTCCGAATGTGATCGTGATCGGAGTTGCACTCGGGTTGGCAGCAGGCAGAAGCACTGCGCGGAGCAATTGTGGCCTCACCGCGAGGCCATCGAACCTGACAGACATCTGAGCCAGGAGCACCGGCGCCAGCCTCTGGATCCCACGAAGGCGCGCGGGCGGCGCGACTCCGGGCGAACGCTGCCCTCCGGCCGCCAGTTCCAGACGGCCGAGGAGAGTTTCGGAATCGGCCGTCAGAGCGATCTCATACATTCCGTCCGGATGAAATGCTGCATCGACGCGCGTGGTCCCGATCTCGTGCCCCTCGGCCGTCGCCGTGGCTGCCAGGATCAGACAAGA
>JADGNX010000089.1 GCA_017883265.1 Thermoanaerobaculia bacterium | reverse complement strand
TGGTATACGGGTGGAACCGGCCTGAGCCTACGCGCTGTTTCGACACCGCTCGCGGCCGACCGCCGCAAAACCGAGAACGATCATGGCGATTCCCAGAAAAGCCAGGACGAGATACGGCAGGAAGACCGCCACGACAGACTGGACGATCGCCACGGCGTCCTCGCCGAGCGACAGAATCGGATTGGCCAGGCCGCCGGTGGTCGCCGTGCTTGCCAGCCGGGTCGCTGCCTTTCCCAGGTGCGAAGTCAAGGCTGCGCCCCCGGCGATCGCGGTCGCCAGAACGACAATGCTTTTCGGCATACCAGGCGCAACGGCGGCCAGACCGAGGGCGGCTCCCGCCAGCGGGCGGATGAACGAATGAATCACGTCCCAGACATGATCGACACCGGGGATCTTGTCGGCCACAAACTCGATCGTGTAGAGAACTGCGGCCGCGACGATCACGGGCGTGAGCGCGAAGACGTGCGCGTACTCTCCGGGAACGCTACCGGGGAAAAAACGCGCCAGTAATCCGAAGACCACGATCGCGGCGTAAGCGTTCATCCCCGCGCCGAAACCGAGACCGGCAGCAGTCAGCAGCGTCGAGAGAATGCTCATGATGTCCGACGGAACAAGATGGGTGAGACGAGCCTTCCGCGGAAGGCAGAAGGCCAGCAAGGCACTGAAGGCAGAAGGCCAGAGGCAGAAGGCAGAAGGCCGTTCACAGAAGGCAGAAGTTGTCCGGGAATGTAGGGATTGTGGTATCTTGGTACCATGACACAAGAATGGGTAGTCGAACGCGTTCAGACGGGTGTACGCATGGAGAAGCGGATCCTCAAAGTCCTGAAGGGCCTTGCCGAGTATCACGACATCTCACTGGGCGACCTCCTCGAGGGGATCGTCCTCCATGCGTTTGACGGCAAGACGCCTTTTGGCTCCGAGTCGTTGAAGAAGATCGCGGCGTTGAAAGAGGTCTACGGTCTCGACCTGGACGCATCTGCCAGCCACCAGCTCCGTGAGAGGACGCCGTTGCGCCAGAAGAAGGAATCGTAGCCGCCTGGGATTGGAACCCGTCACGTCAAGCACAGTCGGGGGGCGGGGGCGCCTGACCCGGCGGCATCTTCGGGGATATGATGCCGCGGTGTAACGATGGAAATGAGGATCTGGCCACATGACGGTGACGCAACCTTCTAACAATTCCTCGGCTCATCAGATCGTTCTGTTGCTCGATGACGACCTGATGATCACCGAGGGTCTGGCCGCGGGACTGGAGAGAAGCGGGCGAACGATCATCACCTGCAACGACATCGAGTCGGGAGAGCTGGTGGTGGAATGGCTCAATCCGTCTCACGTCGTGACCGACATGAAGTTGTCAAGTCCGTTCAAATATGAAGGTCTCGACTTCATCCGGTTCGCCAAGAATCACTCGCCCGACACCAGAATCGTGGTCATCACCGGGGACGCTCCCGATGCGCTTCAGCTCGAGGCATCGGAGCGCGGGGCCGTCGCTTTTCTTCAGAAGCCGTTCGATATCGCCGACCTCGACGCGGTGCTCGACATCATGGCTCCGCCGAGGACCGGAAGCCCGGCCTGGCCCGCGGTCATCAGAATGCCGCTGATCGACGAGATCCTGACCAGCCCGTCACTCTCGACAGCCTTTCAGCCGATCGTGAGACTCGCTACAGGCGCACCGGTGGGCTATGAAGCGCTGGCTCGCTTTGCCTCGGAGTCGCCGCTACGCGATCCGGAGACACTTTTCAAGTACGCCTTGCGCAAGGACCGCCTGCAGGATCTGGAGATGGCCTGCGTTTCTGGCGCTCTGCGGGCGGGGGCGACCCTGGCGCAGTCGGCGCCACTCTTTTTCAATATCCACCCTGCCATGTTCGCAGCCGGGCGGCGTCTTTACGATACGGTGATCCGTGAGGCGAAAGCCGCCGATGTCAGTCTCAACCACATCGTCCTCGAGATCACCGAGCAGGGGACCCTGAGCGGCGATCGCAAGGTGCTCGATTACATCACCCAGCTCAAGGACGTCGGCGTCCGCTTCGCATTCGACGATGTGGGAGTCGCTTACTCTCATCTGCCGTTCGTCGACACGGTCCGCCCCTCGTTCCTCAAGATCAGCCAGCAATTCGGGACCGGATTCGAAACCGACAGCACGAGGACCAAGATCGTGAAGAACATCCTGTCGCTCGCTTCCGACTTTGGATCCGAGCTGATCCTCGAAGGGATCGAGACGGCGGAGACCGCTGCCGCCGCGGTCGATCTCGGCATCAAGTACGGTCAGGGCTACCACTTCGCCCGACCCGCTGTTGCAGCGACATTCGCCAAACCGGGCGCTTAGCGGATCGTCTCGGATCAGGCGATGTCCAGCCACTCGAACCAGACCGGATGCTCCTTCTTGTACCAGAGCAGCACTTCGCGGATGGCTGTCTGTTTCTCGCGAGGCATGACCTGATCATCGACGCGATCGAAGTGCACTCGGATACTTTCGCCGTCGTGCTCGAGAGCTTGAGAGAGCATCGTCTGCAGCTCGTTGCGGAGCCGGCCCGAGTCTGAGATCTTGACCGGCCGCGTCTTGTGATCGACACCGGACATGAAGCGGACCAGGAGCGGGCTGAAGACCTGACGGGCTGTATCGAACGGTTCCATGAGGCGTAAGGTGAAACTGATCCGGGAGGAGGCCTTGCGCGTTGCAAGCCGGGTCGTCACCCGGAAAACCCCATCGGAAATCCGCGTAACCCCTTCCGCGCCGGTGTAGGGATCGTCGCAGATGTATCCGATGCTTGCCAGAACGCTCCAGCTCTTCTCCGGAAGGAAGTCGTCTGCCCGCAGCACCCTTCTTCCGAGCGGGATGTTCGAGATCTCGGCGTCCTGGATGGCGGCGGCGTAGGTGCGGATCTTTCCCGCCTCGACCTCCCGCCCGAAGAGCTGGCCGACGCGTTTCGCGAAATCGGGACCTCCCGGATCGAGCCGCATGAGCTGACCCTCGGTGCCGCAGGGAAGCTCGAAGATCGAAGAAAAGACCTCCATCGATGAGTCGACGTCGAGCACCTCGGAGAGGCTTGCGGCCTGCACCGCCTCGGCCGACGCCGCGTAGCCGTCACAGAGGAAGACGTGCGTGGCGCCCTCCGCGTCCTTCCAGCTCCTGACGAGAAATGTCGGAGCGTACGTGCCCGAATCAGTGAAGATCGCCATGCCTGACGGTGTCTTCCATCCGTCTTCCACGAGATGGGCGCCGAGGGCCTGCCATTCGGCCCACAGCTTTCCCAGGCGTCCGGTACGGCTGGCGCCGCGAAGGGTCCAGACGTGAATGTGCTCCCGGCGAATGCCGGGATACGCTGCTTCGATCGACTCGACCACATCCTTGCGCGGAGTCCGGTAGTCGAGCAATACGGAAGCTTGTTCCGCCGCCGTGGCCACGCGGCGGGGCACGGTGAGACAGCCCATGTACGATTCGTACGGACGGGCCATCGTCAGTGGCGAGTCGAACAGGTGGAAGACCGCCATCGGGCCGGTCGCCTTCCCCTCGGCGAAGCGCGACGTATTTTCGAGAGTGTCGACAGCCGCTCCCCAGAGCGTGATGCCGCGGTCCTGAAGATCGCCATAGAACCGCTCGAAGCTGTACTCGCGATCATTGAGCAGGCGATCGACGCGTCCGTCGACGAAGCGCGCGACTTCCGGTCTGGCGTAGACACGTCCGAAGCCGAGAAGCGGATTCGCTCCCATCTCGGGAGTCTCGCCGGCCTTCGGCATCAGCCCCTCGCCCAGACTGACCATGATGGCGTGATTCTCCGGCAGGGTTCGAGTCAGGTGCCACAGTCCTTCGCTCATCACATAGGCGCTGATGGCATCGGCGGACTTCTTGACCTGGTTGTATGCGGCCTTTTCCTTGCCGGCCCCAGCTCCGAACTCGCCGAAGAGGCGCGTGCCGAGAGCCGTGGCTGCCGAAGTCATGGCCAGACAGCGAGCGATGCCCCGCGGCGTGAAGGTAAACGCGGAAACCGGCTCGGGCTGTGAACGCTCGACCTCGACATCTTCCAGCCAGAGATGGAAGCGAAGCAGCACGGGTCGCGTATCGAACGCCCACTGGGCCACCATATTTCGCTTGTCTGTCATCGCAGTTCCGCTGAGGAGAGGGTCATTCTAGTTCGACCTCGCTCGAGTCGCACCGACTGTTTTCTTTTCAATATGAGCCAGGGCCGCAAGTGGAGCGGCGGCCGCTTCAGCCGCCCTGTAGCACAGACACTTCTGTCTGTGTAGCTTGCGGCCGTTTCGGCCGCCGGCGGGTGGGCGGCTATCCATGGTTCGCGCGGCCGCTCGGAGCGGGCGCCCCTGACTCGGATGCGCGGGCGCGTGAGCTCACAACGTCAACGCTGTGAAGGAATCGGGGGCCGGGGCGCTGAACGCTATCCTCCGTCCCGTGCCGGGATGGACGAAGGCGAGGTGTTGTGCGTGAAGGGCGAGACGCCCAAGAGGATTCGTGCGGTCCTTGCCGTACATCGTGTCGCCGACGATCGGATGCCCGGCTTCAGCGAGGTGAACGCGAATCTGGTTCCTCCGGCCGGTTTCCAGGGTCACTTCCAGCATCGAGTAGCGCGCACCAGATTCGATCGTCTTGTAATGCGTGATGGCCTCCTTGCCATCCGAGACGTCGGCCGTGCTCCGGACGCGCAGATCGTTCCCCTCGGCGAGAAAGGAGCGGAACGTGCCGGCGGGATCCGTCAGCCTGCCATGCACGATCGCGATGTAGATGCGCTCGATGGTGTGCGTGGCGAAGAGAGCCTGAAGCCGCTCTCGCATGTCGGCATCCTTTGCGAAGACCAGGACTCCGGAGCTGTCGCGGTCGAGGCGATGAACGACGTGAACCCGGCTCTCGCCGTTACGCGCGCCGAGGTAGTCGTTGAGGAAGGCCTCTGCTGTGCTGCTCTTTTCCGTCGGACTGGCGATCGTCAACAGGCCGGCAGCCTTATTGATGACGATCAGGCCGGGATCCTCATAGAGAATGGCAATGCGGTCATCGATCATCTGTCGGGACGATTTCGACCCGATGGCAACCTGATCTGCCGAGGTGATCAGCCGCTTCGCGTCGCGCTCGGCTCTCCCATTCACCGCGACCCGGTCGGATTGAAGCATCTTCCGAAGGGTGGTCTTCGATGAGTCCGGGAACCGCTGCTGGAGGTGTTCGAGAAGCGTGGCCATTGAATTCGCGATCGGACCTCTCGGATTGGTGCGCCTGCTGGAACTGTCACGGAACCGGCGGCTGGTTCGCAGCTTTCAGTTTCTGATTGAGCGCGGCGACCTCGTTCGCTTCGAAGTTCTTCCAGGCCTGCACGGCGTCCTCCGCGGGTGCACGAAGGTGGTTATACCCTTCGCGGGCGTCGGGGCTCGGAGCGCCGTCGGCGCCATCGACGGCAGTGGCCACCTTTTCGAGCGCCGAATTGAGAAAACGCAGCGTCGTGGTGTGGGCAGGGGCCCGCCACCAGAAGTTCGACGGGTTGGCTGCCGCGATGACGTCAGAGATCTGAACCGCGCGATTCTGAAGGGCGTCGAGCGCCGACCGGAGAGCCGGATCGGCACTCCCTCGCCGTGCAAGGATATTCTTCACGAGCCCCTCGGCCTGGTCGAGCGCAGCAGCGACTGAAGCCCACGTTTCGGTGATCTCGCGCGCCAGCGCGTATTGCTCTGCGTACGCTTCGGGCGAAACTTTGACTCGCGGATCGGGAACGACGAGCAGGGGCTGGCTGAGACGGTTGCCGTCAACTGTCAGAACGACCTTGTACCTGCCCGGGGGCGCCCACACTCCATCCGCCCACGGCCCCCGTCCGGGAGCTGCCAGAGCAGCCGGCGCCGCGCGGCGAAGCGGCCAGACGAAGCGGTGCATGCCGGGACTGGTGGCGAGAGTGGAAGGAGTGGAAAACCATTCAGGAGCGACCCGCAGCTTCGCGGGATTGGCGACCGGAACGGCCTGGTCCGTGCTGTACCGACGGACCAGACCATCATGCTGGTCAAAGATCTCGATCGTCACCGGCTGGGCCGGCCGGGATGGAAGCACGTAGTCGATGGTTGCACCGGCGGGGGGATTCGACGCCATCGGCTCGTCCTTCGGCAGCGGTGTTCCGGTGAAACCTGCAGGCCGCTCCCGCACTGCGGTCGCCGGCCGGAAGAGCCGCACTGCGCCGGTCGCCGGCGCCTCGGCCAGCTCCCGTAGCGGAGCGACTCCGTCCATGACCCAGAAGGCGCGACCGTGCGTGGCCAGGACGATGTCGTCGCCATGGACGTCGACGTCGCGAACGGAGGTGACCGGAAGATTCATCTGTAGCGATTGCCAGTGATCGCCGTCGTCAAATGAGACGAAGACGCCTTTCTCCGTCGCGGCATAGAGCAATCCCTTGCGCACCGGATCCTCGCGAACCGCGTTGACGAAGTCACCCTTCGGAATGCCGGTAGTCACCAGTTGCCACTGTTTCCCTCCGTCGCGAGTGCGATAGATGTATGGCCTGACATCCTCGAGGCGATGCCGGTCGACCGCGGCGTACGCGGTTTCGGCATCGAAGTGAGAAGCTTCGATGATGCCGACCTTCGACCAGCCGCTCAGAGCCGGTGGTGTGACGTTGTCCCAGTGTTGCCCCTCGTCGCGGGTGCGCCAGATGAAGCCGTCGTCGGTTCCCACCCAGAGGTCGTGATCGGCGAGTCGCGACGGAGCGATGGTGTAGATGACTCCGTGACGAGTTCCTGGCTCGGGATTGAGCGCGGCCGTAGCCGGATCGAGGTTCGGCGGCGCTCCGGGATCTTCACGCGTCAGATCGGGGCTGATCACGTCCCAGTGAAGGCCACCGTCGCTGGTGCGGAACAGTTTCTGGTTGGCGAAGTAGAGAACGTGCGGATCGCGGAATGAGAAGACCAGAGGAAGCGTCCATGTGCGGCGGTCATTTCCCGGATAGGCCAGCGTCGGGTCGATGGAGCGCGTCTGGTGAGTTCGCGTGTCGAGCCTTTCGACACGCCCTCCATAGAGGACTTCCGGATCGTTCGGATCGGGAGCCACATTGTCGCTCTCGCCCCCCGCTGTCACTTCGCGGAAACTGGTCATGTTGATTCCGTCGATCGTGTTGGTGCGGCTCGGAATGCCGGCGGCCCCTGAATCCTGCTGCGAGCCGTAGACCCAGTAGGGGAAACGGTTGTCGGTGATGCAATGGTAGAACTGGCCTGTGGGCTGGTTGTACCAGGAGCTCCAGGTGCGGCCGCTGTCGACCGACACCACCGCTCCCTGGTCGACACCGAGAATGCGGCGTTCCGGTTTCTGCGGGTCGATCCATAGCAGATGGTAGTCGTCGCCGCCGGGAGCGCCTTTCACCGGGACAAAGGTCTTCCCTCCATCATCCGAGCGATAGAGGTTGGTGTTGCACGAGTAGACGACGTCCGCGTTCTTCGGCTCGACGGTGATGCTTGCGAAATACCAGCCGCGTCCCCAGATGCGCGCATCGTCGCTGGACCGGCTCCAGCTGCTCCCGCCATCATCGGAGCGGTACATTCCGCCCCGTTCGGCGTCGATCATGGCGTAAACGCGCTGTGGAGCGGTGGGGGCCACGGAAAGGCCGATGCGGCCCGGCTTTTCAGGGAGACCGTGTCCTTGCAGCTCGGTCCAATGTTCTCCGGCATCGGTCGACTTGAACAGGCCGCTCCCCGGTCCGTTCGATGGCGGATAGACGCTCCAGGGCGTTCGCCGGGTCTGCCAGAGAGCGGCGTAGATCACGTTGGGATTCCCCGGCTCGAGGGCGACGTCGATCGCGCCGGTATCGCTGTCGTTGTTCCGCCCGAGAATCTTCTGCCAGCTCTGGCCGCCGTCGCGCGAGCGATAGAGGCCGCGCTCGGAGCTCGGACCGTAGGGATGGCCGAGAACTGCGGCATAGACGAGGTTCGGGTTGTCGGGATGGACGACGATCTTTGCGATCTGCTGCGAATCGTCGAGGCCGATGTGGCTCCAGCTCCTGCCGCCATCAGATGACCTGTACATGCCGTCGCCCTGGGCGATGTCGGAGCGCATGTCGGCTTCGCCGGTTCCGACGTAGAGGATCTTCGGGTTCGAGGGGGCGACTGCGAGCGCGCCGATGGAACCGATCGGCTGGCCATCGAAAATCGGATTCCAGGTGCGGCCGGCATCGTGGGTCTCCCAAACGCCACCATTGACGCTTCCAAAGTAGAAGTGGTCGGGCTCTCCCGGGACGCCGCTGACGGCCAGGACGCGTCCGCCGCGGAACGGACCGAGGAGCCGCCAGTGCAGATCCTGGAACAACGCCGGATCGACCGCGCCGCCGGCGACGACCGAGCAGAACAGAAGCGCTGCTGCCGCTGGAAGAGCCCACATGCGGCGTGACACACTCGGGCGCCGCCGCGGGGCGCCACCAGGCAAGCGATTGCTGCGACCAGACGGAAACATCCAGGACCTCCGAAAGTGAACCAGGAGCGTATCAGGATGAAGGAAGAGGAGCGAGAGCGGTCTGAGGCAGAACGGCGGCTGCCGAAAGACTCGTCGCTGATTCAAGTGGAGAGGCGCCGGCCTCGGGCGCCCTGGCGGGCGGCGCGCGCAGAATAAGAACTGGAGCTGAACGACTCTGGAGAATCCGGCTTAATGGCTGCATCATCCTCCGTTGTGACGTCTGGAACCCGGCGTGCGATCCTCTTCGCGGTCTTGCTTCTCTGGTGCGTTGCGCTGATCGCGTTGCGCTCCGTGCGATGGCAGTCGCCCGAGCTCCAGTCGCTGATCTGGAATCTGTTTCTCGCCGTGGTGCCCGCCGTGGCCGCAGCGCTCTTCGCACGATCGGAATATCGTCGATCGCCAATCGTGGTCCGGATCACCTGGTTTGCGGTATGGATCCTCTTCCTCCCCAACGCTCCCTACATCACCACCGATTTTGTCCATCTGTCCCCTCACCCACCCGTTCCGCCCTGGTTCGACATCGCGCTGATCCTCTCGTGCGCGGCTACCGGCCTCCTGCTCGGATTCAGCTCTGTGGCCGAGGTGCAGGCGGTGATTACGCGCAGCCGGGGGCGCTTGGCCGGCTGGGCCACGGCCACCTTCGCACTGCTCCTGTCGGGATTCGGGATCTATCTCGGACGCTTCCTCCGGTGGAACAGCTGGGACGCCCTGGTCCGCCCGAAAGAGCTGGCTCGCTACGTCGCGCCTCGAGCATCGCATCCACTCTCGCACCACGGAAGCTTCGCCGTCACCTTGATCTACGGCGTTGGTCTCGTCCTCGGCTACATCGCGCTCCGCGTGTTTTCGTCTACATTTGCCAGACGGGATCCGGAACGCCGGTCAGAGCACGCAGAGATCCGGAGATAACCGGCGCAGCCCGGGGTAAAACCCAAGGTCTTTCGCCATTTCGATAACCTTTGGCCCGGAGCAACCGTAATGACGGAGGAGTGGGCGGCAGAACTGTTGCGAGGAACTGAGAGATCTGTGGAGTCTTTGCCAACTAACGCCGTCGGCGGTGCCCACTCCAGGAGAGGATTTGATGAGAAACGGATCGTTCGCCGTTGCCGTGTTCGTGGCCGTCACCGCAGTACGACTGCTGCAGGCCTCACCGATAAGACACTTTCACCAGGTCGTGGCCCTCGATGTTAATGGTCACCTGGCCATCGATACACACAATGGAAGCGTCACGGTGACGACGTGGAAGCAGCCGAACGTGCAGATTGACGCGCGCATCGAGGCTGATCCGCAGTCGGATACGCCGGGAGACGTCGAGAAGACCAACATCAAAGTGACTGGATCGGGCTCCAGCGTGCGGATCGAGTCGGATTACAGCGCTGTTTCATCGCGTGTGTCGTGGCTTGGCTTTTCAATCGGCGGCTCTCAATCCAACCTGCCGCTGGTTCATTACACCATCACCATGCCGGCCGCTGCGGCGCTCAACATCGATGAGCACAATTCCAAAGTCATGGTCACCGGGCTGCGTAACGATCTGACCATCGACGGACACAATGGGGCAATCGCAGTGCGTGATCACGACGGAGCGGCGAAGGTCGAGACCCATAACGGATCGATCTCCGTGGCCTTCGCCCGCTTCAACCGCGCCAGCAGATTCGAGACCCACAACGGTGATGTCGAAGTGAGGATGCCGGCCGGGTCTCGTTTCGACCTCAACGCCGAAGGTCATCGTTCGCGTCCGGTCACCTCCGATTTCGCCCTGACCGGCAGCCGGGAAGACTCCGATGTTTCGGCACACGTGAATGGCGGGGGTCCCGAGCTTCGATTCAGCACGCATAACGGGATGCTCCACCTCGTCAAGCAGTAGCGGATTTGCGTCGCGCCATTTCCCGTTGCACGCGGTCTTCCCTGTAGCACAGACACTTCTGTCTGTGCTGCCGTGCATGGGGAACAACCGCACAGACAGAAGTGTCTGTGCTACAGACAAGAAGTGTCTGTGCTTGTCTGTGCTACTGAGCCACCGCGAAAGCTGTCAGGCCATTGGATGCCGCTCACGCCCCCGCAGTCCTGGATGCTGAAGGAGGTTCACGTTGGCTGAGAATGCGAGCTATTTCGGTACGGCGCGGCACCCTCATATACCCACCGCATCGGCAGTCTCCCCGCGGTATCCTGATGCTGATTCGCCGGGAGGCTTCTCATGCGTTGTCTCACCCTCGTTTCTTCGATCATGCTGATCGCGGTCGGTAGTCAGGCTCAAACCCTGTCGGAACGAGTCGATCGCGAGCTGCCATCACTGGTCGCCATCTACAAGGGTCTGCACCTGGCGCCAGAGTTGTCGACGCACGAAGAGAAAACCTCCGCCGTCGTGGCCAAGGAGCTCCGCGCCGCAGGATTCGAAGTGACCGAACGATTCGGCACTTATACCGATCCGGCCGCGACCTGTTACGGCGTCGTCGCCGTCATGAAGAACGGCGCCGGGCCGGTCGTTCTCATTCGCAGCGACATGGACGCCCTGCCGGTAAAGGAAGAGACGGCTCTGCCCTACGCCAGCAGCGTGCGGGCGAAGAACGCCACGGGTGAGGATGTGGGCGTCATGCATGCCTGCGGGCACGACATCCACATGTCGACGCTCATCGGAACGGCGCGCGTCCTGGCGCAAACCCGCGATCGGTGGCACGGCACGGCCATCCTCATCGGGCAGCCCGCCGAAGAGGTGGTGAAGGGAGCCGATGGCATGTTGCGCGGCGGCCTGTACGAGAAGTTCGGGAAGCCGGACTACGCCATCGCCCTCCATGATTCGGCATCGCTGCCGGCCGGAACGATCGGCTTCACTCCCGGCTACACCATGGCGGCCAGCGACTCGATCGACATCACCATTCGCGGGGTCGGCGCTCATGGCGCGGCGCCCGAAAAGTCGAAAGACCCGGTGGTCATCGCCGCGCAGGTGATCCTGGCACTCCAGACTCTGGTCAGCCGCGAAAACTCCCCGCTCGATCCGGTGGTGCTGACGATCGGGTCGATCCACGGCGGAACGAAGCGCAACATCATCCCCGACGAGGTCAAGCTCCTCGTGACGATGCGCACCTACAAGTCAGAAGTGCGGACGCGCATGCTGGCCTCGATCGAGCGGGTGGTGAAGGGAATCACGATGGCCGCAGGCGTGCCGGACGATCGCCCTTCGATCGTGGCCTTGCAGGACGAATCGGTTCCTTCAACCTACAACGATCCAGCGCTCACCGAGCGTTTGACGTCGACCCTGGCGAAGACGTTCGGGGCGGCGAATGTCCGGAAGATCGATCCGTTGATGGTCAGCGAGGACTTCAGCCGCTTCAGCCTCGAGCACCAGATCCCGGCGGTGCTCTTCTCCTTCGGTGCGTGGAATCCCGAGGTCTACGACGCGGCCATGAAGAGCGGCAAGCAGCTCCCCACACTCCACTCCGCCCGCTTCGCCCCCGATCCCGAGCCGACCATCCGCACCGGAGTGACCGCGATGGTCACGATGGC
>JADGNX010000088.1 GCA_017883265.1 Thermoanaerobaculia bacterium | reverse complement strand
ATCTCAAGAAGATTCAGCCGAGCGTTCCGACACGCGTCAATATGTCGTGCCACACGTGCCACGCCGGGCGGGCGCGCCCCGCGACCCTCGAAGAAGAATTGAACGAGGCGTACACGCGATCGGGAGTGACGGCGGCCCTGGCGCGTTATCGCGAGCTCCGGGAACGTTTCTACGGAAACGGTGGCTACGATTTCAGCGAGCGCACCCTGAACGGACTCGCATACGAGCTCCTGGCAAAGAAGGACTACGACGGCGCCATCGCCATCTTCCGCCTCAACTCATCGGAGTTCCCGCAGTCGGGCAACGTATGGGACAGCCTGGCGGAAGCGTATCTGGCTGCAGGGAAGAACCAGCTCGCCGAGATCTACTACCGCAAGTCGCTGGAGGTCGATCCGCAGAATGACAATGCGCTGAAGAAACTCCACGAGATCGCAGGCAAGCCGTAGAAGCTGTTACCCCGGGATGTCGAAGCAGCCGCGAGAGCAGACCGAGGGAGGACCCCGGCCTCTCTTTACAGAAAACATCAATGTGGACTAATCCCGGGGCAGCATTCAGAAGTTGAAACGACGACCAACGATCATCTTCAACAGAAACCGATCTGTCGAGTGCGTGACCCCGATTGCGGCGCCGATATTGAGCTCCCAGTCGGGCGAAAGGTTCAAGTCGATCGCCGGTACGATCTGTTGCTGCTGTTCTGGCACAGGGTCGAAGCGCGTGACGGGGCCGAGCGAGCCGTAGTACTCGACCCCGACGGTGACGGCGGGCGTCATGTCGTAGCTCGCCTTGACATTCGGTGAGAACTCGAACCCTTTGCCCGCGTTGGCCCCGCGGACGGACTTGTCCAGCGCCGGGTTGAAGGAGAGGTACCAGCGGCCCAGTTTCTTGTCCACGATCGGCCGGATCTCCCATGACCATGTGTCCTCGGAGTAGGCGCGTCGCTGGTACCCGAACTCGGTGGAGATGCTTACGCCGACCGGCCAGTGCCAGCTCTCCGGAGCGCGCACACGAGGCCGCACGTGGTCTCCGACCCACTGCCAGCCCTGGCCTGGGGCTGCGGAAGTGAAGACGTAGAAGCCGGTCTCGAACCAGGGCGTGAACCCGTACGTCAATTCTACTGTCTCATGAAAGGCGTGGTCGGTTGGCAGGACGCCGTTGACCACCTGCCTCTCCCCCTCGAGCGCGGTGTTGCTGTGGAGCTCGATCATGAGCTTGCCAGGAGCGACCGTATCGGAGCCGTAAACCTGGATCTCGTAGTTCTGCTGGGCGCGGGCCATGGCGGCCCAAAAGACGAGGAGACCAGTCCCGAGAAGGAAGGACGCTCGCCATGGCCGGCACCCCTTCGAGCCAGGAAGGCAACGAGTGGCTGGTTTGCCACTGGCATACCATGCCGGGGCAGCAGGGTGCTTTGCCGCAGAACGGTTATCGTCGACAACCATAGCCGGTGTCCTTCGCGGCAACCACTCACTGTGAACGACGAAGCCATCATCCGCGGATGAGACAATCTCTGAGAGCTCTGCGTTCCCCATGGTGTTAGCGCGATTCTAAATCGGAGCGGCGCGCGGTCACTGAAATCCTTGCGCACGGGGACACGCAGGCAAATTCGCGCTCGGGTGACAGTCATCGTCAGAGTGTCTCCCTGGCACGATCTTTCCGGCTCCTGGTTACGGCTCCGTGAGGCCGGCGTCACGGCGCAGTAGCCGCGACAGGAGAACGAGAAGAATGACCGCAACCGCAGCGACTGCCGCCCAGAACAGGTGAAGGGACGATTCTGAAGCGGCGGGATGAACAGGCCGTGCCGTGGGCGGGAGTGAGATTTCTCTGGCCGGTGCTTCCAGCAGACGCGTGGCCAGCAGCTCGATGTCGTAGCGCGGAGGTGCCAGGCCCGGCTTACCGTAAAGCAGCGTCAGGTGGCCGCCGGGGTGGACGAAGCGAAGGGCTGCCGACTTGACCATGAGCTCCATTGAGATGATCGGAAGAGGTGCATTGTCTCCTTCGTCGATCACGATCTCGAGGTTGGATGGGTCGTCTTCCGGAATCGGGAGCGAGATGTCCTGAGCGCGGGCAGGGTCGCCCCTCCAGACGGATTGTTCGAGCCTGTCAGCCTGGCGGTTCCTGGCTGGTTCGGCCGGTCTCTGAAGGATCAGGTTGCGTTCGAAAACTCGCGAAGAGGTCGCCAGTCGGAGCATCGATCCGGGAGGAAGCTTCTCCAGTGGGACAGAGAGCCGGTAGATGGAATGGGATCCGTCGGATTTCCGGGAGATCGGAAGGGTGATTATCTCTTCGGAGCTGAGGCGTTCGACCAGGTAGGGCACCTGATGCTTGTGGGTATCAGCGATGCGGACATCAGTGAGCGACGGCGTCTCTCCCATCAATTGCGGGTCGAGACGGAGCGAAGTCAGGCCGGGCGGCACGGCCGGAATGGCCCTGCTTTTCGAGAATCCGCTGGTGTCGAGAAGGCCTCCGGTGGGAACGGGAATGTCATCGCTGACATAGGCACCGGCCTGCTCGCTTCCAGCGCCCCATCGAGCCTCAGGGACTGAGGAAAGACGCTGCGCGAGAGCGGCCCGCGAAGCCTCCAGATCATAGTGAGGAGCATTGAGGTTCGCATCGCCATATCGTGCGACGAGCGGCTCGATACTCGGCGTTTCGAAACAGAGAGTGGGCAACGGCGGCATCACGGCTCGCACCGAGATCAGAGTCAGAGGCGGATTGTCGCCGTCGTCTACAGATAGCTCCAGCTCGCCGCTCTCCGGGAAGCTCACCGGAATGCTCAGTGACGATGCCGTCGCTCCTCCACTTTCAGTCTTCAGAAGTCGCGCCGACCCGAGCGTGAAGGGATCGAGCGATCCGCCGGTGAGACGAGCCTCCGTCACCGTTGCGGAACGATCGACGTCCCGATTGGCAACATCGAGCTCGATGGTCATCACGGGAAGATGTGGGGCGGGAAGCAGAAGTCGATACCGGCTGACGCGCCGCTCACTTGCTCGTCTGGAAAATTGAACGGGCAGAGGTGTCGATGGCGCTGCGGTTCCCTCATCGTGACGCCTTGCTCGCAGCTGGTAACCGGCGGGTACCCGAGCGGTTCCACGATCGTCCCATGTGAGGCGCAGATAGCGGAATGCGCCTGGAGTGAAAGCGATCTTCCGGTTGGCCAGCCCCTTCTCCGGCAAATCGAAAAGAGTGGCCTCGGCCGCCAGCACATTCCATCTTGTTCGATCGCCACTTCCATCCAGCCGGATTCTCTTCAACCATGGAGTGGAGATCCCCGATACCTCCAGAGTGTCGACCTCTCTGATTGTGCCGAGATCCATCTCGACACTGCTCGCATCCCTGGCCGGCGATCCCGGCGAGAGCGTTCCCTCGATCCATCGCTCCTTCCTGCTGCGTGGTGCAATCAGAAGGAATGGGAGCTCGCGGCCGGCCGCATCGAGCAGGCGCAGGTCCTCCATTCCGCCGGCGTACTCCGGCGCGACGCCCGGAAGATATCGGAGCGGTCGGGCCGCGCCCAGAATGAGCGCGTCGGGCACGATGCGATTCCAGCCGGCAGCAGCTGGGATGAGGGGCCGGTTGTAACGCGCGGTGGCAACAACGGGCGCTGCCGTGGCGCACGACAGCACGAAGGCGATGACGACCCTCACGGGATGGCCTCTCCCGGTGCGGGCGGAGCGGCGACGTTGCGGATGACGAAGCGCTGCAGGAGGATGCCGACCGCGACCAGCGAGGCAGCCAGACCGAGGAGCGATCCGATGCGGTACAGACCCTCCAGTCTTCCCAGATCGTGAAGGAAGCACTTGAAGATGGTGACCAGGAGAAGAAGAATCGCCGCCACCCGGCCGGCGCGCTGCCGCGTCATGATCCCGTTGATCAGAAGGCCGATGGCGAAGACGGCCCAGGCCATCGTGTACGTCAGGTCCTGGGCCAGCGACGAGGAGAAGAAGTTGAAGGTGATCGCCGGCCCGGATGAGTAGAAGTCGGCGACCTCGATGTTGAGAAGGAAGAAGAGCAGCAGCGCGCCCGCGGCGGCCGTAACCGGTTGCGCTTTCGGCCACTCCCCTCTCACTTTTTCCGGGAGCAGGCGCGCCGCCGCGAAGAATGCGAACGCAGCGATTGCGTAGGTGTAGAAATACCAGTTCCAGATCCGGACGCTGCTTCGCGCGTGATAGCTGAGCACCGCCGGATTGAGTGTCAGGCGGACCAGGACGGTCGAAAGCAGCGCGGCGGCCCAGAGCAGCAGTCCTCGATGCGGAATCTTCCGGAAGAGCCAGACCAGAGCCGCTCCCTCCAGAGCCCAGGCCACCGTAATCCACTGCTTTTCGAGTTGAAGCGGGACGGCCAGTGTAATGAACGCCAGGCTGGCTCCGGCGACCAGGGCGAGGCGTCCGAGGGTCCGCTCGGAAGGGCGCTCCATCTTGAGCAGTCTCGAAAGGACCAGCAGAAGAACGACCGCTTGTGCCACCGGCAGCGCACCGATGTAGGGGGCCATCATCGTGTCCCGCAGAGCGTGTCTGGCGAAAAAGAAAAATGGTGCGCTGGCCATGACGGCCACCAGATGGGGCGCGATCGACTTTCCCACTCTCCTGCCGAGGACTACCGGATAAAGAGTGAAAAGTGCATAGGGAACGAGGGCGAACAAGAGGGTTTCGCGAGGCGTTCCGAGGCGGGCGACCGCGAGACTGGTGGCGATCGCACTCATGGCCACGGCCACCAGTGCAGGGCCGTCTTCGCGCGTGGTCCCCTCGACAAAGAGAATGGCCAGAACCAGAAGGCCCTGGCTGGCGAGAAGGGAAGCGAAGAGTGGGGCCTCCGTGACGCCGCCGATGATCATGGTTGCCATGAGCCCGAGGAAGAGGCAAGAGGTCGCCGATCCGGCGAAGCCATTTGCAGACACATTCGCAGAGGGGGCCGACGCGCGCAATCGACGAACGGCGAGCCGCCATCCAGCCAGAGCGCCCGCGGCCAGAACCAGTACGGACGTAAGGCCGGTGATCGGCCAGATGCTTCGCCGCGCAGCGCCTGCCCAGATCATCACCACAAACTGTGAGGCGCACATGGAGAGCGTGAAGAGCATCGCCGTCTCGAGATAGAGAGCGGCGAGGAGAGCCGCCATGTCCAGCACGGCAAGCACGGCCAGCATCGGCCAGGGAGGAAACGAAAGAGCTGTTTGTGAGGCCACGAACATCAGGAAGAGGTGACCCACCATGGCCAGAGGAAGGAGTCCTCCGGGGATCGGCTCTTCGACGCTCTCCTCCTGCCCGGCCCGCCGCCGCCAGATGCCGGCCGCGGTGACCAGCACCGCAAAGGCGCAGACCACAAACAGCGCCGGAACGATGTTGCCCGGCCCGATCGAGCTGACCCACCAGACAGTCAGAACGATCCAGGAGAGTACGACCGCGAAAATCGACAGGAGTGGATGGGCGGGCATGGACGTGCTGGCGAACATGCCGAGGTTCTGCACGAGAAGGAGGAGCGCAATCCCCCAGAGAGCTGACGCCGCCACCGCCCCGGTGGCCAGGAAGAAGAGAAGTCCTATGGTCGCGTAGAGTAGCACCGCCGTGCCGATGGCTGGCTCGAGCGGCTTGCCCATCCGTCGCGCCAGGACGGGCACGCCGAGGAAAAGGAGCGAGAAGATCCCGTACATGGCGAGCGCTGAGAGGAGATGGGCGTGGTCGAGATACTTCACTGACCAGACGGCCTCCGCGGCCACGGCAAAGAATGCGCCGACGTAGTAGGTGATTCCTTCGCGTCGGAGAATGGCGGAGGCGGAGATGACGACGAGAAGCACGAAGAGGACGGCAAACAGAAGGAACGGACTGCTCGTCGCACTCTCACGTGCGGTAATGACAGGGAAGACGAAGAGTAGCAACGGAGCCACCAGACGCGCGGGCGTCGTGGGGGCAACGACACGAAACTGCTCGACGAGCGGCTCGGCGGCGAGGTAGAACGCGGTGAAGGCCACGATCCACGCCAGCTCCACCGGCCATGCGTGGAGGGCGTTGGGACCGGCGATCCAGACCAGCATCACCAGAAGCGTCGCTGCGCCCCCCACCAGATGCAGGAGATGTGGCCCTCGAGTGAAAGCGATGACCGCCAGACCGATATCGATGGCCAGCAGATAGCCGAACAGGAGATGGATGTGCGCGCCGTATGCCGGAACGGCAGCGGTGTAGAGAGCGAACATGAGGGGGAGCATGGCCGCGATGCGTGCCGAGGCATCGAACTCGTTCTGCCGCTCGAGCTCCTTTCTCCGTCGCAGCCATAGAGGAGCGGAGGAGACCGCGGCGAACAGGAGGAAGATCCCCATGGCCAGCGGGAGTTGTGGCGTCGTCAGGAACTTCCCGAGCCAGAGCCACTGGTAGAGAACAGTCAGCACCAGCGACGACCAGGTCAGAGCCGGCCAGCGTTTCCTGTGCGCCACCCAGGCCAGCCCTACGTTGAGCAGAAGGAGATACGAGAAGAGCCCGATAGGCTGGTTCTCCCCGGACGAAAGCATCGCCGGCGTGGCGAAGCCGCCGACCAGCCCGAGGAGAGCGATGAATATTGAGTCGCGGCGGATCGAGAGAAGAACGGCAACTGCCGTCACCGCGAGCATCAGGCCGAACACCAGAGCGGCGGGAAACAGGTGCCAGAGCGCGTAGGTTGCGAAGAGAGTGGCGAAAAGGATGGCGATTCCGGCGCCATGCATCGCATTGGCTGTGGCCTTGTAGTCTCGAGCAATCCGCAATTCACAGACCACCAGCAGCGCGGCACCAGTGAGGAGGCCGATCGCGGCGCGGATCGGCGGCCCGATCCACCCTCGCTCGAGGGAGTAGCGAAGGAAGAGGATCGCAGCAAGCACCAGGGCGATGCCGGCGATCCAGGAAAAGAGTTTCACGCCGATCAGTCCTTCCCAGTCGAATGCTTCTCGGGGCGGTGGAGGGGTGGGTCGGGCGGGCGGTGAAGGGGGTGGCGGTGGGGGAGAGGCGGATGGTGATTCGGGAGCCTTCTGCGTTGGCGACGCCGCGAGTGGCAGCGGCAGAGGCGCGGGCGGAGGAGCGACCCGGTGCGGCGCGGGCGCTGATGGCTGTTGTGGCTTCGGTGCGCCTTCCAGCGGTGGAGCCAGGGGTGGCTGGTGAGGTGGGGACGTCGCGGAACGGGAAGTCTGCATGGCGGGAGATGTCAAAGGCGCCGATGCTGACGTGGCGGACGCCTCCCTGTGAGGCTCAGTGGTCTGCCTGGAAGAGGACAAGGGATCGGGCTTCTGAACAAGGAGATCGAGCTCGGCCAACCGATTGCGCAGGGCCTGGAAGCGGCTCTCGATCTCAGTGATCCGCTCGTCGGTCGCTCGGGCCGCCGTGCGTGCCTTCAGCGATACGATGATCGCGATTGTGACGCCCAACCAGAGAAAGAATTCCATCAGGACGCTCCCGCTCCCCGCGAGCCTGCTTCGTCGGGGACTCCTGTCCAGGGGGTGGCCGTTACTTCGTTATCCCTACCTCGGGGTCGCACCGGTCCGGACTCGTCGAGGGTGTGCCACCAGCGACTCCACGAATCGCACGGCCGTCCATCCTCCAGTATGTCACGGGCACGCTATCCAGCTCCGTAGCGGTCAAAGACGTTATCTCCCGTACTAGTCGGTACGGAAGGTAACCCCGCCGGTCACGGTTGTCAATACCGATCGGTATGGTCGCGATCAGATTCGACCTCGTTCCGATGATCTGACTCATCGTTTCGCTCGACGGAGGCGTCGCCGGACTGACTCGATCCGGACGCGACAGCCTGATCGACGCATCGTCGTGATCTCGCGCCCTCTGTCGGGGTGTGCGCGTCGAAAAAGTGGTGAGTGGGGGCCCGTTCGGGCAACCGCGCGATCTCACCTGCCAACAATTGTTGTACGCCTCAGGGGACGAATCGCGCTAGCGAAAGACGTCTTTCGTTCGATGTGCGCGCGCCGCGCTCCGCGTATCTTGCCCAACAGTGAGAGCTGGCCGAAATGATTCCAGAAGAAAGACAAACTCGTTATTCGCCTCCCCCCGAACGGGGAGAGATGGATCTGTTCGCGAACTGGAGGGGGGCTTTCGGTGCTCCTGACATCGCGCATCGATGTCAGTGGTGTGAAGAACCTGTGAGCAGTTCGGAAACGGTTCGAAGCTGCATCGAGTGTGATGCGCGCCTCTGTGAAGTCTGTAGCTACCAGCATTTTTCGGGCAGCGGCCCGATCTGCCTGAGAACGAAACGCCTGACCTGGAGGACACGTCGATGAACGATCAATTCTATTGTACCCGTTGCTACGCGAAGGCCAAGCTGCTGCAGGTCGCCGGAGGGATCGAGTGGTGGCGCTGTACGGTTCCGGCATGCGGATATCTCTTTTCTGCGTGGGTGCGATCCGCCCCGTCCAGGAGCCCGAAGACGGCGTTTCCGGTCGGCGACGTGCTCCCAGGCGCCGCGCTCCCCTCGGCACTTTCGCTGCCACTGTCAGCCTGGTCCGAAGAAACCGCCTGAGTCTGAGGGCCCCAAAAGGGGCATCCCGAGCCGCTCCTGAAGAGGATTCGGCCCGGCTGGTTCCCTCGCTGGGAATCGGTCGGAGCCCCTCCGTTCTCTTCAGTGAGGGCGGCAGGGAAGTATGACGAGCGAACGTTGGATCCGGCGCTGGCCTGATCGTAACGCCATCTGCTTCGGCTGACTCTCCGATTTCAGGCCGTGACCTCCGCACGGATCGACTCGAAGCCTATTCCCTCCATGAGAAAAAAATGACCTCAGAGGAGAGGGAGACAGGCATCGATCTCGCAATTATTTGAAATCGAAACCAACGGAGGATTTCAGCCATGTCTACCAGGAAAACAACCACTCTTTCAGCCGCCGTCCTCAGCCTCGCGCTGATGCTCCCAGCCGGTAGCGCCTTCGCCACGACGCATCACAGCCGCCATTACACAACCCAACACACCCGTCATTACAAACACCACAGCCAGACGCGTGGCGCGATTGTCGGAGCAGTGGCCGGAGCCGTCGTCGACCACCGGCATCCGCTGGTCGGAGCCGTGGCTGGAGGCGTCCTCGGCAACGTGATACAGCACGAGCGGAACAAGCATTAAGCGGGTTTCAAGAGCAAGCCGGAAATAGGCGAGGCGAGCGGATCATCATCCGCCCGCCTCGTTTCGTTCTGACCACAAGTGTGAGTGGATGAGGCTGGATGAGAAAGGCTGCACGCGTCCAGGGAGCCGAGTGTCCGAGTAGGATCTTCATGACGTCCCCATTTACTGCTGCGCCTCGTTGTATGCTCTCGATCGAGAGTGCTTCGTTGAAGAGGCACCTCCTGAAAGAGGGTTCGCAATGGTCAAGACAGCACTTTTCGTTCGACTGGAAGCCAAAGCCGGGAAAGAGGAAGAAGTAGCGAATTTCTTGAAGGGTGGTCTGTCCGTGGTTGAGGGGGAGCCGGCAACGATCGCCTGGTTCGCCATCCAAATGAGCTCGTCTACATTCGGGATCTTCGACGCATTTCCGGACGATGCCGGCAGGCAGGCCCACCTGACGGGGCCGCTGGCCGCAGCGCTGATGGCCAAGGCCTCGGAGCTTCTGTCGAAGGCGCCGTCGATCGAAAAGGTTGATGTTCTGGCCTCCAAGCTGCCCGGCTCGAAGTGATGCAGGGCCTCGTGGGACCGGCCCTGCCGGTCCCTCCTCAGCGCAAGTGATTTGTTTTGAACGCAGCCTTGGTCGAAAGGCTCAGCCGAGCTGATGTCGCTACATCACAACGCTCATGGCGCAAGACCAGGACAGGTGGTACCAATCCAACCAATACACCCACTACTAGGGATGGCTGGAGGAGAGATTGGCGCGGGCGTCCATACCGGCTTGCGAGGCGTCGGCCATGAACCGGGAGCGTCCCTGGAACCCGTCGTAGCGGACGGGGACTGCGTTGAGCGCGATGGTGTCGTTGCTCTCCAGCCACTTGTCGAACAGGGCATCGGTGAGAGCCACCGGCTGCGAGCTGCTCGACGACTGAACGATGAGAGCGCGGAATGGGACGACGTCGCGCAGCACATTCACGTCGATCTGCACGGAGCGGGGAGCGGTTGAGAACCTCCCTCCAAGACCTGCGGCAGGTATCTGCAGCAAAGCGCCGCCGGTAAAGCCTTTCTTTTCCCCCGGAGCGATGATCACCATCCGGGGCATCGCTCCGTGAAGCGGCACCTCCGTGCCGACCGAGAGAGTGATCGTGCGGGAAGAGGCATCGTAATTGGCGCTGAAGGTCTGCGAGAGGGCGATCGCCGCGCTGGTTCGATTCTCGACGACGCATTTGACGCCGATGGGCGATCCGGCGCTCACGGTCTCCTGCAGCAATTGGGCGTCGACGCGGACGTCGTCTTCGAGGCCGACTGCGCGGCGCGGATCATTCATGTCGACCGTCTGCGCAGAGCCGAACGAGGCGGTGAGGGTCAAAAGAAGCCCGCATAGAAATCCCCGGTCGTTCATGGCCGGGTCCTTCGCACCCGAACCCAGGGAATCGGATTCGGAAGGTATGCCGGCGGCTCCGGCACGATCTCCTGAATCTGCAGCTGCGTCTGGAACTCGTGGTAGCGCAGGGAGTCGACCGTGATGGGCGACTCGTTGGCGCTGTTACCGCCTTCTTCGGTCCAATTCTCTCCGTCGAAAACCCACATGATCGTCTCCTTTCCAGACCCTGCGGACTGGCCCCTCGGTCATCACATTGGCTTGTGTTGTCAACATACGTACCCGTTTCCGGTCTGCCATGGGCGCAAAGACGCTTTTTGAGCGGCCTCTTCCGGCTGCCCGCATGCAACATTCGTTGGATGGTGAGCCCGTTGAAGGTGAGATCGAGCGCCGGAGCAACACGAAAACCGGCCATGCGGTTCGGCGCTCCCGCAGCTTTTCCACAGGCGTACTCATCCGATTTGAAGGCCTGGCCGGGCGCCGGCCGATCCTGCTCAGAATCGTGTGCATGGCCGCTGCGGAAGGGTGTGGAAAACGGCGAAACTGTAACAGCGAAATCGCTTGCGCGATCCCGATCGCGCACCTATCTTGACGTTCGTCCCGGCACGAACGCTCTATCGCAGATGTCAACGTGTTGTTGGACGGCCACGAATGGCGCGATAGGTCACCGAGGCAAATGGGTTCAGCACGAACGCTTCATCGCAGATGTCAACGTGCTGGATTCGGTCGCAGTGGCGCGATGGGTCACTGAGGCAAATGGGTTCAGCACGAACGCTTCATCGCAGATGTCAACGTGTTGAATTCGGTCGCAGTGGCGCGATGGGTCACTGAGACACAATTGACGCGGATGCCCCCTTGTGGATGCCAACGCGTTGAGAACGGCTCCGGGAGACAAGGGACCCCGGAGCCATTTTTGTCTCTCCTCTCAACGGCGCCGCCGATCGAATCGATCGTCTTCCTGGCCTCCAAAACTTCCCTGTTCTAAATAACAAATTGCGTCGCGGGGACCGACCTCGCGTTGGTTCCGCCTCGGTTGATCTCGAGCCTGGCTTCCGAGGTTCTTACAGTCGCCAAAAGCGGCGATTTTTCGTTGACACGCTGCTTTCCATGATTCAGGCTTGCCTCCAGTCAGTCCAAAAAGGTTCTTCTTTCCAACAGTTTCTTGCCCTCGGATTCAACCTCGGACCAAAGGAGGCCACGGTCACCATGTGCTCGGTTCGGAACCAGTCGAGTCGAGTGTCTGTGAACTGTTTCCGTTCCGGCTACCTCCCTTCGTGGACCTGATTGATAGGGTTCGGAAAAGCCGACGGACGTGTCCGACCCTGAGTAGATCCCTACAAGTACCTGGGAACGATAGTCGTGTCGTTGTGTCAATGGAGCGGCCGGCGCGGGCGATTTCCGTGGCCGAGTCGCAATTTCATCACGGACGAGTTACAAGGAGAGATCATGGAATGTAACAAGGGTCTTATCGGCGTGGCAGCGGCAATGTTCGCGCTCACCGCATTCGCAG
>JADGNX010000347.1 GCA_017883265.1 Thermoanaerobaculia bacterium | reverse complement strand
TTACGGCACCGGCGTTCTGCAGAAGGATCCACAGCCTCTCACGACCCTCGGCAAAGCAGTCGAGCTCTCCCGGCAGAACAAGAAGCTGAACTGAGTAAGGCAGAGGGCAGAAGGCAGAAGGCAAAAATAGAAAAGCGACACCACTTCTGATTTTCAACTTCTGCTTTCTGCCTTCTGTGCCTTCTGCCTTCTGCTTTTCTGTCTTCTGTCTTCTGTCTTCTGTCTTCTGTCTTCTGCCTTCCTCACTCTGGCCGCTGAAATGCAAAGCGTCCTCGTCATGAACGACGCCGTCAAATTCATCCTCCTGCTGACGATCTCGAACACCTTCATGACCATCGCCTGGTACGGCCATCTCAAACACAAGGGCTGGACTCTGCTCACCGCGATCCTCGTGAGCTGGCTCATCGCCTTCGCGGAGTACGTTTTCCAGGTTCCGGCAAACCGCTACGGCGCGAGGGTCTTCTCCCTCATGCAACTCAAGATCGCACAGGAGTGCATCACCCTCTGCGTTTTCGTCGCCTACGCCTGGATCGCCTTCCGGCAGCCGCCGCGGTGGAACCATGTCGTGGCGATGGCATTCATCCTCGGCGCTGTGGTCTTCACGTTTTTCGAGGCGCCTTCTACCCCCTGAAGAATTCAAGCAGACGCGATCAGAATGAGGATGGGCGCCAGGCCGAGAGCCGGATTCATGGCGAGATAGAGATTGCGGACCTCTGCGCCTCGGGACCGCCCGGCTCGACGCCGGGCGGTCGGGCGGCCGAAGCGGCCGCCGCTCCACTTCGATGGTTCTACCGCTCGTAGAGTGCCGGAGGGCCACTGTTAGAATCGATGCATGGCCAGAAAAGCGACGGTTTACTCCTGCACCGAATGCGGCGCGCAGGCTTCCAAGTGGATCGGCCGCTGTCCCGACTGCAACGCCTGGAACTCATACGCTCAGGATGAGTCGGTCAATGTCGTCGCGCGGCCTACGGGATTGAGCGCCTCGGCGGGACCGACGCCGATCACCGCGATCGGGGCCGATTCCGTCCCGCGCATCGCGACGAATCTGCCGAACCTCGACCGGGTTCTGGGCGGCGGCCTGGTGATCGGAGGGGTGACGCTGGTCGGCGGCGAGCCGGGCATCGGAAAGTCGACGCTCCTGCTGCAGGCCTCTCAAGCCCTCGCGGAGTATGGCCCGGTGCTCTACGTTTCGGGCGAGGAATCGCCTCGTCAGATCGCCCTGCGCGCGGCGAGGCTGGGCACGATGAACGATGCCATCCATCTCTATTCGGAAACGTCCGTGGAGAAGATCGTGGCGGCCATCGAGACCCTCAAGCCGATCGTCGTCATCATCGACTCCATCCAGACGGTTCACACCTCTCTCAACAACTCCCTTCCCGGCTCCATCGGGCAGGTTCGCGACTCCGCGGGAGTCCTCATGACTGCCGCCAAGCGGCTCTCCGTTCCGGTCTTTCTCATCGGCCATATCACCAAAGAGGGGACGATCGCCGGACCGAAATCGCTCGAGCACATCGTCGACACGGTCCTCTACTTCGAGGGCGATCGCTTTCAGAACTACCGGGTCATCCGGGCATACAAGAACCGCTTCGGACCGGTCAACGAAGTCGGCATTTACGAGATGCACGACGACGGTCTGGCCGAAGTGGCCAACCCTTCGGCGGCGTTGATCTCACAGCGCAGCGACGCGGCCGGATCGGCCATCATCGCGGCCATGGAAGGAACTCGTCCTCTGCTCCTGGAAGTGCAGGCTCTGGTCTCCCCGACTCATTTCCCATCACCGCGCCGCATGGCCATGGGGGCGGACGCGAACCGGGTCGCTCTGCTTCTGGCCGTCCTCGAAAAGCGCAGCGGGCGCAATTTCCTCGGGCACGACGTCTACGTCAATTTCGCCGGCGGTCTCACCGTCGACGAGCCTGCGATCGATCTCGGCATCGTGGCAGCCCTGGTCTCATCCGAGCGCAATCAAGCCATCGCCCACGACGTCGCCATCTTCGGCGAAGTCGGACTCCTCGGCGAGATCCGGAGTGTCTCGCAGGGAGACTTGCGCGCACGCGAAGCGGCTGCACTCGGATTCCACCGGATCATCGTTCCCCAATCCAACGCTGCCGAGATCCGCGCCGACATCGAGGTTGTCGGGGTGCGCAGAGTCGAAGACTTCATCACACGACTCTTCGCGGCGTCTGTTTCCTAGATCGGCGGGCTCGACAGTCGTTCAGACCGAGGGATAGCTCGTACGCGCCTCCGGTCAAGAAACCAGCACAGAACGAACAAAAGCATGACGAGAACTTCCAGCTGCCGCACAAAACGCTATACATCCAACTTCGGAACCTATATAATTTCGGCACACGGTAGTACGGCTGTTGCGGTAGATCGTCCAAAATTTCAATGACTCACAACTTGCGTGTTTGGGTGGGGAGGAGTGCGGCGTTCTCGCTGCTCGCTCTTCCTCTGTTCGGCTGCGCCTCGTCGCTGCCCGCTACTGCTGTGTCCGCTCCCTCTGCGGCCGCCAAAGCGCAGCTCCCGTCCGATGACGACGACTTCAGCCAGCTCGTCGCACAACTCCGAATCGACCTGAATCGAAACAAGGCGCGCGATACCGCTAAAGTTCCTGCCCTGGCCGCCAAGGTGGCTCCCGCCAAACCGCGTGATCAGCAATTTGCCGAACGCGCTAAAGCTCTCTTCGCTCCTCTGAGCGCTCTTCGGATGCCGGTGGTCGGTCTGACCCCGCACGACCTGGAGGATAGCTGGGGTGCTCCCCGGGATGGCGGAACGCGAAGCCACCAGGGAATCGATATCTTCGCCCCTCGGGGAACCGAGCTCATCGCGGTCGCCGACGGGGTTGTCAGTTACATCGGAGATCAGCCTAAGGGGGGTCACTGCCTCTGGCTCACGACCGAGAATGGCGCTTCCTTCTACTACGCGCACCTGGATCGGTGGGCACCGGGCCTCTATGAAGGGATGGAAGTGCAGAGCGGCGATCTTCTCGGCTTCGTCGGCAACACCGGCAACGCCATCCACACTCCCTGTCATCTTCACTTCGGCGTTCATGAGGATGACCATCCCGTGAACCCCTATCCGCTTCTGCGCAACTCGATTCCGACCCGCCACGCCCACATACACACGGCGAGCTCGGGCGGCGTTGGACGATAGACGGCAGAAATCGAATCTGCCGATCAGCTCAGCAAGGGTCCGATACGTCTCACCTCGCCGTGACCGCGGATCGAGCCGACCATTCTCTGGTCGACCGGATCGATCCACCACGGCGCGATCTCCCGCAGTGGTGCCAGAACGAATTCGCGTTCCCGATAACGCGGATGCGGGAGGGTGAGGATCGGTGATGATCGCACCGCTGCGTCGTACAGGATCAGGTCGAGATCGATGACCCGCGGCCCGTTTTTCTGACGCCGGACACGGCCCAGCTCTTTCTCTACATCCATCGTCTCCGCCAGGAGCCTCTCTGCTCCCCCATGGTGAAGGAGGAGCACGACGGCGTTTAGAAACGGTGGGGATCCGGGGGGCGCTTCAACAGGGTCTGTCTCAAAGAGCGAGCTGACGCGCACCAGACGCATCCGTCTCCGGATGCGATCGACGGCATGAAGAAGATTCAGCCGGCGATCTCCGATGTTGCTGCCGAGGGATATGACGGCCGGTACAGCCGCTCGGGGCTTCATCTACTCATCGCTGACGTCGATCTCGTCGCTCAGCTCGTTGACATCGCTCGCAGATCGAGGAAACCACCTGGACAGGTGCTGCCCGGTGGCGGCGATCGCTTCACAGATTCCGCCGGTGAAATCACCGGCCTTGAATCGCGC
>JADGNX010000346.1 GCA_017883265.1 Thermoanaerobaculia bacterium | reverse complement strand
GGATGACCTGTAACTTCTGAAGCCGCATTTCGGCGATCGCCTTGATGAACGCCGTCCTCGGCCCCTTTCCGGTCTCGGTCGGTTCGGCCGTGGGAAGCTCCGGCTCGGCATCCACAGGTGGTGTTCGCGGCGTGAGATCGAGATCAGGGGGCGGCGGTCCCATCACCTCGATCTCGTCGATATGGAAACGCGTCCCGGCGAAGTACATCTTCACCTCGCGCACACCATCAACCGGGTCCGCTGGAACGTAGACGCCCTCGCTTGCCACGACGGGCGAAAGTCCGAGCAAGCGCCCCGCTTCCCCTCGCAGTTGCACGCGCATCGGGCCCGGTCGTCCGGGGTCGTACCAATGGTTCTTCTTGATCGTCACAACAAGACCGCTGAAGGTCACCGGTCTCGTAAAACGGACCACAACCCAGGCGGGCGAACTTTCCGATAACCAGGAGTCGTAGTTGATGCCGTTGATGAATTCAGAATCCGCGTCGAAGAGGCGCTGCGCTCCGTAGAACTGGTCGTCGATGGCCCGGTCGCCGTTCACACTGCTCACGGAGACGCGCGCAATGGAAAGCCTGGCCAGGTTGACGAGTGCCGGTTTCTTCCCTCCGGCGCTGAGCGGATTCGCGCCGAGGACTTGAACGGCAAGGAGGACCAGAAAGATGGAAGGCATGACAGAGCTCCAGCGCGAGCCGGACCAGGGATCGCGACCCATTTCATTGTAGACCTCGCCCCGGTTGCCATCCGGAGAGTGCGAGAGAGGCGGGTGGGCGCGATGATCGTGAGTGAAGGGCGCATTGAACTGACGACCCGCCGTCCCCAAAGACACGGCGCACAGACAGAAGTTGTCAAGTGTCTGTGCTACAGGAAAGGGGTGAGATCGGACTTCCGACGACGGCGACAAAACCTTTTTACATCAACAATTTGCGGCTACGTGACACCCGTCACACATTCCTGGCCCACGGATTCCATAATTCACTCGGCAATGACTACGACGGACCGTGCGCTATCCGTCACTCGCCTTCTTCTCGTTGAGGACGATCCGCAGGACGCTCGCTTCCTGCAATCCTCCCTCCGCCGTTCGGATGGCGCCCCGTTCGAGATCGCGCATGTCGGTACCGTCGCCGACGCCTGCGATTTCGTCACCCTCGGCCAGACCGACCTGATCCTGCTCGACCTCGGCCTGCCGGATGCGACAGAGCTCGACGGTCTGACCAGGCTCCAGCGCTGCGTTCCCGAGATTCCCATCATCGTACTGACCGCCCGCGACGACAAGGCGCTGGCCCTCGAAGCCCTCCATGGCGGCGCAGAGGACTACCTGGTCAAAGGATCGGTCGATCGGGACGGCCTGCTACGCGCCATCCGTTACGCCGTGGAGCGCCATCGCGGGATCCGCGATCTGGCCAGGGTGACCAGAGAGCTGCAACAGGCCAACGGCACCCTCGAGCGGCTGACCCTGCTCGATCCGCTGACGGAGCTTCTCAATCGCCGCGGTCTGCAGCAGGCCCTCTCGACCCTCATCGAGAAAGTGCGAAACGAGAACGAAGATGTCCTCGTCCTCCTCATCGACATCGACGAGTTCAAGAAGGTGAACGATACGTTCGGGCATGCCGTGGGCGACGTGGCATTGAAAGAGGTGGCCCGGAAGCTCAAGACCTGCATCCGTCTGGTCGACTTCGCCGCACGCCTGGGTGGCGACGAGTTCATGCTGCTGATGCCGCGCGCCAGGACCGCCGATGCCATCCGGGTGGCCGAGCGGGCCCGCCTGGCGGTGGCTTCGACCCGCATCCAGCACAGCGACGGCGTCGTTCAGATGACCGCCAGCATCGGCGCCATGATGCTCGGCCCCGACACCCCCTCGGTCGACGAGGTGCTCTCGCGCGCCCATTCCCTCCTCGCTCGCAGCAAGGACGACGGACGGAATCGCGTCTCCTACGCCGGACAGCAATTCGACGACAGCGATCAACGCCACGACGCCCAGCGCGACATGTGCGAATCGCTGGCCCTGGGCCGTCATCTGCTCACAGTCAAACAGCCGATCAAGCGGCTCAGCGATGAAGAGACGGTGGGCTACGAGTTTCTCAGCCGTTACTCGAACGGCGTCTACGAGGCGCCGGACAACTTCTTCCGGCTCTGCTCGGAGCGGAACGTCCTGACGCTGGTCGATCATCAGTGCCTGCGCCATGCCCTTCGCGCCGCGGCGGATCTGCCAGAAGACTGCCGCTTCCACGTCAACCTCTTTCCGTCGACGATGCTGGCCATCCCGGCCGAGCACATCCTCGAGTGTTTCCCGGATCCGGTTCCTCCGCGCACCTTCTGCCTGGAGATCAGCGAACAGCAGATCATCGGCGATCCGTCGTATCTGCTGCCGGCGGTCCACGCTCTGCGCGACGCCGGCATCCTCATCGCCATCGACGACGTCGGCTTCGGCAACAGCTCGGTCGAGAGTCTGATCCTCCTCGAGCCGGACGTGATGAAGATCGACAAGCGCTGCGTCATCGGGCTGGCAGGCAGCAGCAGTCGCGTCGAGCAGCTGACGCGCTATCTCAGGCTGGCCCGCAGCTTCGGCGCCGAGATCGTGGCCGAAGGCATCGAGCAACCCGAAGAGCTGGCCATCCTCCAGGACCTCGGCGTCGAGCTCGGCCAGGGCTTCCTCTGGGGCCGCCCCGCCTGATCCCGAACCCCGAGCCCCAGTGGAACGGCGGCTTGTAGAACACAGACACTTCTGCCTCGCCTGTAGCACAGACACTTCTGTCTGTGCGCGGCGGCGACTTCGCCCGCCGCCGGGCGGCCGGCATCGGAACACGAGTCAATGCCTCGTGACACTCCCAGGCACGCGCACGCCCGGATTTTTTTGCTAGGATGGCTCCCCCTGCAGCGACTTCGAAGGGCCGGTAGCTCAGTGGTAGAGCAGTTGGCTTTTAACCAATTGGTCGTAGGTTCGATCCCTACCCGGCTCACCAGAATCTCCCTCAGCGCTCCGGCCCGCCCCCGGCAACCTTGAGCGCTGCGGCCGCCGCCCCGCCCGCGCCTTGCGACCAGTTCTTGCGCTGTCCGTCGGGGTTGAAAAGCTCCTCGGCCCGTGCCTGCCACTTCTGCCCGCTCGCGCAGCCGAGAACCTTCTTGAGACTTGCGACAGCGACCTTGACGACCGGCAGTCCGGCCTGAGCCGCGGCAAGCTCGGCGATCGCCTCGGCCTTGATCGCTTCGACGGAAGACTTGAACCGGCCCGAGGAGGATCCGAGCAGGGCGATCGTCGCGCGACCGCCTCTGCGGCTGAACAGGACGGCGAGACGCTCGAGGAGCTCCGTCAGATCGTCTCCCGACCGAGCCTGAAACGGAATCCTCCGGATCGACTTGATGGCGAAGGACTTCCCCGAGCCGGTGGCCTGCGCGATGACGATTGCGTCCCTGGTAGGGCTCACTCCGAAGATCATGTGCCGATCCTCGCAGAACGGCTGCGGCAAGGGAACCGGATCTCCTTTCGAGCCTCGGAATCTTGATGCGGAGGCATCAGTTAGCGGCGGTTGACAGGCTCGCGTCAGCCAGTTAATCTCCGCCGCCACCCTCGCCCTCGAGTCCCCATCGTCTAGTGGCCCAGGACACCGCCCTTTCACGGCGGCGACACGGGTTCGAATCCCGTTGGGGACGCCACTCAAAACAAAAGACTTATGCGCCTTTCTGCGTTTCTGAAAAGTCGGCAAGTGGCGCCAAAGTGGCGCCCGATCCGCTTTCTCCCGATGTAAAGCCCTCGCGCTCGATGCGCTGAAGTGATTCCAGAATCGGACCGAGTGAGCCTTGGGCGAGGTGCGAATAACCG
>JADGNX010000345.1 GCA_017883265.1 Thermoanaerobaculia bacterium | reverse complement strand
TGGTGGAAGGCCAAGGGTCTGGACCCAGCAGTGGCGAACTTCCAACCTGCAACTGGCTCCCAGCTCATCGGCGCGGGCAACAAGGCTTATAAGTCGGCGACGGATCTGCTCGGCGTGACGCGCGGTGACCCACCGACCACTGGCGCGTACGAACGATGAACGTGCGCGGCATTCTGCAGGCAGGAGGCTCTATGGCCACTTTACTGGAACGACTGACACGGACGCGCAGTTACCACGTATGCATCTGCCTGGGTGCAGTCCTGGCTGTTGCAGGCTGCCAGAGAGTCCTGTCGGCGATGACGTCGCGGCCCAAGGCCCCACGTCCGCTCGAAGCGAAGATGGAAGCGGCACTCTTCTCGCTGCCCTCGGCGAAGTATCCGCTCCCGTATCGGCTCTTCAAACCCAAAGCGCTGGAAGGAAAGAAGGTCCCGCTGATCGTCTCCTTGCACGCGACGCCGGGACGCGGCGACGACAACACCTCGCAATTGGCGCCGGATCTCGAGGTGCTCGTGTCCGACCGAGTCCAGAGCTCCGGTCCTGCCTACGTGCTGGCGCCGCAGTGCCCCGATGGAGACAAGTGGGCCAACAGGAACGCGAAATTTCCTCTGCGTCCCTACGATCTCTCGTCCAATGCCGAGAGCGACGCGTCCCGCTTGACGGTGGCACTGGTGCGCGAGCTGATCGCTCGCTACCCCACCATCGATGCGGACCGGGTCTACTTGATCGGGTTTTCCATGGGCGGCTCGGGCGCGTGGGACATGCTCATGCGGCATTCCGACGTATTTGCTGCCGGCGTCCCGATCACCGGCGTCGCCGATGTGAGCCGAGCGAGGCTGTTAGCGTCGATGCCCATCTGGTCATTTCACGGCGAGCTGGACGAGGTTTCTCCGGTGCAGAACGGCCGTAGAATGTTCGACGCGCTACGCCAGGTGGGCGCTCCCGCTCGTTACACGGAATTCAAAGGCGTTGGACATGGATCCATCGGGCCAGCACTCGATCAGCCCGAGCTCTTCAGCTGGTTGTTCGCGCAGCGGCGCGCAGTGAAGACGAGCAGGGTCGGATCCACTGCGTCCGCGGCGGGCGCAAAGCCAGGCTGATCCCGCGCTGCGGTCGAGTCGGCTCGGCGCGCAGTTCGTTCGTTCGGCACATCTCTGCGCGTTGCTTCGAGCGCGCGTGCGCGAAGCCAGACACGTGCAGCCCGGGCGCGCAACGCGCGTCAGGTGGCTCGGGTACGGGCTGCGTGTTATAGGCTGGCCGCAGATGGCAGACCCGACGCCAGTCCAGCCCGAGCGACCACCCGATTGGAGTACCCAGTGGTCCGTCACGCCCCTTGGGGCAATTCGCAACGCTGTGGCCGAGCTAGGCGTTCACGCGCAGCGCCTGCAGCAGCTCGGCCGGCGCCCCCGGCTACTGATTTCTCCCTGTGGGACGAAGACGGGAAACGTGTCGTCCTTCCTGCGAGCCTACTCGCTCGGCGAAATCCTGCGGCGCGAGCGAGGCTACCGAGTCTCGATCATTCCTCCGCGCCTTACGCTAAGCCAACGGCAGCGGCTCGTTCGCCGTGAACGGCCGGATGTCGTCTTGATCCAGCTCGAGCGGCATCCTCTCAACCGGCCGCGCTTCTACGAGTCGGTGCCCGTCGTGTTCGACATCGATGACGCAGACTTCCTTTGGGATCACGCGCGAGCATTGGTGGAGGAGTGCTGCCGCGACAGTGCCGCAGTCGTCGCCGGCAGCCGCTTCGTGGCTAACTGGGCACAACAGCACAATCCCAACGTGAAGATCATCTGGACCGGGGCGCTCCGCGAGCCGGTGCAGCCGCCTACACAAATGTCGCGGCGAAACGTGGTGGCCTGGGGTCATTCCTGTCCAGAGAACTACCCCGCCGAGGCAGAGTTCATCCAAGATGTTCTCATTCGGGCCGCGCGCGAAGTGGATCTCGAATTCTGGCTCTTCGGCGTGAAGGAAGCTCGCGACGGAGTTCGCCTGACCGGCCGCTTGGTTGCTGCCGGGATTCCGGTCAGGGTCTTCCCTCTGATGTCTTTCGAGGCGTTTTCGACTCAGCTCGAAGAAGTGGCGATCGGGATCCAAGTGCTCGCCACGGACAATCCTTATTCCCAAGGAAAGTCGTTCGGGAAGATCCTGAACTACTTGGCAGCTGGAACCGTCATCATAGCCTCGGAGGGGGCCGACCACTCGTTGTTTTTCGACTCGTGGCGCAATGGCGTGTTGGCCTCGTCTCAGGAGGCCTGGGCGGATGCGATCGTACGACTCCTGAAATCGCCAGCTGAGCGCGAACACATCGCCCGCCAGGCGTTTTCCGACTTTCGGAGCCGGCTCACGGGGCGCGCGATGGCGACTCAGTACGACGCAGTGTTGCGGTCCGTGATGGCGCCCAGATAGAAAGCGCGCTCACGGGGCGCGGCGTGCTCGAAAGACGTACTGCACGTACTGCATGTCACTGTTGAATCCGAACGACGCCGCGACCATCGCGCGCACCGCCAGCGACTTGGCGCGTTCCGAGAAACTCGAAAACGTCACGCCGGGTCGGAACAGCGAGTTGATCCCGCCGAACGCCTCGATCTCGAAACCGTTCGATAGCAGCGAGCGGCGCAGACTCTTCTCCGTGAACCAACGCAGGTGCGTTCGATCCAGGATCCCAGTGTCGGTGTACGCCCAGTCTCGCTTGACGAGCAAGTTGTAGAGATTCCAGAAGTTGCGAACGTTCGGGACCGAACCGATCAGCCAGCCGCCAGGAGTCATCTTCTGCTGAATCGACACGAAGAAAGCATCGTGATCGACCATGTGTTCGATCACGTCGTTGCACACGACGATGTCGAAGAAACGATCGGGCAACGCGTCCCGTACCTGGTCATAGGTGCCCACGAGCACGCGACTCAGGCGCTGTCCTGCGACGATCGCAGCCGGGTTGAAGGGCTCGACGCCCCACACTTCACCATCGGGACGCAGCTGCATCGCAAAGCCGCCCTCGCCACAGCCGATCTCGAGAACGTTGCCATAGTGCTCTGGCAATAGCGCGGCCACCTCGGGTCGCGTGGCCTGATAGTACTGGCGATCGGCGCTGGGAGCTTGACTTGTATCGCCCGTCATAGTGTTCACGGCTGCACTTGCCAACGCCGCGCCATGGCGGTGGGATGATACTGGGCGGGTCGCGTCCGTCAACCTGCTGCAGCAGCGGCCGACCGCATCATCGTGCCCCGTGCCTCAGGATCGTTGCGACGCTGCACCCCGACCGTTGCTCAAGCGATGTGCGAGTGTCCTGGCTGGCGCCGGTAGTCGGTCCGCAACACGGCCAATGTCAAGCCGATCCTGAGCGCGCAGGCCAAACATGGCGACCAGTACAACGTAGAGCGAGCCACTAATCGCCGACACGCCGAGCAGCCCAACCCAGGAGGCAATACCGAACACGAACTTTACACACAAGCATACCAGTACCGATGGCAAAGCCGGCAGCAGCGTGGGCAAGACCACTTCACGTACCCAGGCACTCGTCGGTGTATGCGTGACGCGCCAACTCAGGCGCCAGGTCAGCGTGGTGTCGATCGTGATAGTGGCCAGCAACGTTGCAGCTGCCGAGCCAAACGCTCCCTGCCGCAGAAACGCAACGAACAGTAGGGTGAGCCCCAGATTCATCGTGTGCACGATGATCTGCCGAAGCGCGAGTCCACGCATCGCTCCGGCTGCGGCAAGCGCTGCCGGACCGAGTGCATTGAAAGCGTTGAGCAGCGGATTGAGCTTTTCGATGCGCGCGAGCGCCGCCTCGGTCACGGCAACGGCCGAAACCTCGCCGCCGGCCACGGCGC
>JADGNX010000344.1 GCA_017883265.1 Thermoanaerobaculia bacterium | reverse complement strand
CTCGCTGCGCGATGTCAGGCGCGATTGCAGGATGATCAGACGTGGCGGAGAGAGCGAGCGCGGAAAGAGCGAGAGCGACAATGCGGATTTTCATGGATCGCAATTGTAGCGGACGTGCGACCCCCGGCCGGCGAACAGGAAACCGTCTTCGAGCGTAGCTGGTCGATCGACCACTCCTCCGGCAACGATCAGCCGGACTCTGGAAGCGGGGTGGATGAATCCGGGAGGGCGAAACGTTGCTGTCTGAGCTCACGTCCAACAAGCCATGACGACGAAGGTTCACCCCCGCGCTGCAGTCTCCCTCCTGACCCGAGCCGTCGCATTTCTCCTCCTTGTCATGATTGGCTTATCCGTTCAGGGGCAGGTGCCCCGAGGGGGCGAAGCGCAACGGAGAGGTGGTCCCGGCACCGGGAACCCGGACGAACATCTCGTGCCCTGGAAGTTTCTGGATAAGGGAGCGACGTTGACGAACGCCCCAATCATCAGCCTGTACTGGCTTCCTACCTCGCGTGAAGAACTGCAGCGGTCGCCGCTGCTGACGTCCCGCTCCCTCCTCGAGGCCGACCTTCGCTGCGTGAGTCTTCTCGTGGTTCTTCCCGACGATGCGGCCACGCTCGAAAAGCTCGGTGCGACGGGAAAGCTTCCGGCCGCCGTTCTGATGAATGCGCAGGGCGTCGTCATCCGAAGAGTCGAGAATAGCCGCGGTGTGCTTCGACCGGCGGCGGTGGAACAGATGGTGAGCGATGAGCTCGGCGTTCGCGACGAAGCGATGTACCACGACATGGCCGAGGCGCGTAAGCGAGCTGCTTCCGGCGACAAAGAAGTGGCGATCCGTCTCTATCAGAAGATATGGGACGACCGCTGTCTTTTCCCGCTCGCCGGCACGGAGGCGCAGCGTGGCCTCAAAGCGCTCGGCGTCATCGTTGTCGAGGTGCCGAAGCCGCTGGCAGTCGACCCCGGACTCCACCCCCTTGCTCCGACATCGACGGCCCCGCAACGCAAGCCGCCAGCCGAGAAGCGACCGGACAACCACAACTGACGGATCAGACCGCTTTGATCACCCGGTATCGGGCATTCACAAACGAATAGACGCCGTATGCGGCCAGGCCGATTCCGATGATGATGAGGAGCCATGCTCCGAACGGCTGCGAGGCAATCTCACGCAGGGCGCCGGACGTTCCTTTCGCCGCGCGTGAATCATGGCGAAAGGCCGCCCGGATCAGCGACCCGCCGATGACGCCGAAGACGATACCGCGCGCCGCCATCCCGAACCTCGAAGTCGCGACCATCAGCCGGCGGGCGGGCCCGCTGGCTCGCTCGAGCCGCAACTGGTTTCCGAGTTTGGATGCCGCCGCACGATAAAGCTGATAGACGCCGTATCCGATGACAATCGCTCCCGCCAGAGCGACCGCCCAGCGCCCGAACGGCTCGCTCATCACGCGCTGAGTCCAGTGACGCGTCGAGGCATCGCCTCCGGAGCCCTGTGCATGACCCTTGGCCAGCCGGATCACCTCGATCGCGAATCCGGCGTAGAGGGCGCCCCTCACGATGCTCCCGATCCGCATGGCCATTCCCTTGAGACCGTTGCCGCGTCGTTCCGAGTCGGCGAAGCCGCTGCTGATTCGCCAGAAGGCATAGCCGAGGAGGCCGACTGCGATGACCAGAAGAAGCACGCGTCCGAATGGCTGACGGAGGATGAAATCGAGCGTCTCGCGGCGATCGGCGGTCTCCCCTCCCATGCCGGCGCCGGCCGCCGCGGCCAGCAGACCGAGGATCACATAGACCGTTCCTTTGGAGATGTAGCCGAGGCGAGCGAGGCGCTCGACCCATGGAGCTGCGGAACTACCTGCCTGGCGCATCGCACTCGTGGATGGCATCGGTCCCTCTTCGGGCAAGTATGCCAGCGAACTTGACGAGTATGGCAAGGCTATCTTCATGACGACGCTCGGTTGAGGCTGCCGGACATCTCTGACAAGCCGAATGCCAGCGACCTGTGGCGCGATGCGGTGGTATTCTCCAGCCCCACCTCGACAAGGAGGAGCCGCACGTGCCACATCGCTATCCGCAGGAAGCTGTTCTGAGAGATGGCCGCAAGGTTCTGCTGAGGCCATTCGAAGCGAAGGATACCGACGCCTTGTACGAGTTTTTTCAACGGCTGCCGGTCGAGTATCGACGCTTTGCGTGGGATCCGGTCGAGAACCGCTCTCTGATCGACAGCTGGGGTCGCAACATCGACTATGCGCGAGTGTTTCCCCTCCTGGCGATCGACGGATCGCGCATCGTGGCCGACGCCTCTCTACATCGCCGGGATGGCGGTCCGCTCCGTCTGGTCGGAAGAGTCAAGTGGATGATCGAGCAGCAGTTCCGCGGCGCGGGCCTCGGCACCACCCTCATAAATCACTTCATCCGCATTGCGCGCGAGAACGGACTGCGACATCTGAGCTGCATGTTGATCTCGGACCTGGAAGTCGAGGCGGTCAGGACGCTCGAGGGGCTGGGATTCAAGTCTTATGTGATGCCCAGCTATGGGGCGGATCCCGACGGCAACGCGCACGACATGACCAAGCTGGTGATGGCGCTTTGAGACGATCGGGAATCATCGACTGTTGACCGCTCAGACCAGTGACCATCACGAATCACTGATGCGCGGGCGGCGCATCCGCTGATCTATCATCCCGCTATGCCAGTGATCCGCTGTCCTCGATGCGGGCAGTCTTACGACATTCCGCCGGCCGTTGCTGTCCGGCTGCCGAGCTCCATCGCGACGTGCGACTGTGGCCAGTGGCTTTCCGGGAGTAAGGCCTCGCTTCTGGCGCGCCTGGGAAACAACAGCGGGGACGACGTTGCGACGATCGATCTCGAGCCCTACCGGATCGCCCTCTCCGCCGAGGAGCCGCTGCCGTTCCCGGCGATGCCGGAAGCCGAGCCGTTCGATCTGTCGGCCCCGCGATCACTTCGCGTGATCGCCCGCGGCGGAACGCGCCTCGTAAACACAGTCTTCTCCATTCACAAGGATCCGCTATGGATCGGACGGAAGGGGTGTCACGTCGATATCGAAGAGGCCGAGCTCTCGATCCGTCATTGCTCGATCTCACTGGTTGGATCCGCGCTCGTACTCCGCGACGCACATTCGTACACCGGAACGTTTCTCGATGGGCAGGCCGTGACCGAAGCGGTGATTGGCGAAGGAGTGCATCTTCTCCGCGTGGGAACGGCGCTGATCAGCATCGAGACGACCGACGCTCCCGGCGAGACGGTGGGAGGCGTAACCCTGGATGACGATGAACTCGATGGAACGGCTGCTCCGCTGCGTCAGAGAATGGCCGAGAAGGCTGCGAAGGCTGCTGACTCAGGGGGACAGACACGCGCATTTCTGGTCTGCGTGGAAGGTGCTCTCGAGGGTCAGGAGTTCGAGATTCTTCCCGGTGGCTTGACCGTCGGACGTGAGGGAGATGTTCGCGTCCTGGATGAGTTCCTGTCACGCCGCCATTTCGAGGTGCACCGCAGCAGCGACGGGACGATCCGGGTTCGCGACCTCGGAAGCCGCAACGGAACACTCCTCAACACCCTACCGGCGCGCGACACGAAAGTGCGTGCCGGGGACGAGATCCGGGCAGGCGTGAACAGGTTCCGCGTCGAAGAGCGCTGATGAGCGATCACGGCGGCCTCGCGGTTGTCGGAGCCCGTTCTGACGATTGAAAGCGGTGCAGCACGGTCATCCATGCAGACGATCGGTCCGCCATTCGCAGATTTTCATGCACCTCCCCGCCGCGAATCCGGATGGAAAAAAAGACCGGCGCGGTGTTCGCGCCGGTCTCGAGAGAACTGATTCCAGGT
>JADGNX010000343.1 GCA_017883265.1 Thermoanaerobaculia bacterium | reverse complement strand
CAGGAACTGTAGCGGCAAGAGCTCCGCCTTCGCAGAGTCGTCACAGAAAGAGCTGGATGCGACCTACCAGTCGCTGATTCCGCGAGACCACTCCCGCTTCGAGTTGATGCAGCTCGGCTGAGCGCGTGAGATAGCCCGCGCATCGGCTTCGCTCACGGCGTGCCGGCCGGTTTGGCCACGCATTTGAACAGCAGGTCCGCCCTGGCCGCGCTCGGCAGGCGGCTGGTGGTGGGAGCATCTGGCCGTGTCCTGTCGAGGATTACGATCTCAACTTCCTTGTTCTCCCCTGCACAGAATTGGCTGGCGCGGTCGTAGACGTAAACCCCCTCGTCCGATCTGACGCCGACCACCGGACTGACTACCCTGTACAGGTCCTTATCCATCGGAACGATGCGGGCGGTGCGGGTGGTGGAACAACCTGCCGCAATCACTAACAAACCGGCCACGAGAGCTTTCATATCCTTCTCCTTCGAGTCAAAGTTGCGGGCCTTCTCATTCTACCTCGCGGATCGACCGGATCCCCTCTTCGCTGCCACAGAAATAGACCTGGTCATCCGCCTCCAGCCGGAGGTCGGGACCAAAGCTCGATAGCAGGGTTTTTCCTCGCCGGACCGCGATGACCGAGCATTCCTCCGTGTCCCGAGGAAGGAGTCCGTCTCCATGGCTGCCACCGAAGGCGGCTGCCGGCCGTTTGTGAACAAGCAGACGCGATGCTCCCGCCATCCGTCGTTCCCCGAGAAGACGCTGCGCCAGCATCTGTCCGGCGACTTCACTGATCGAGAGGGCGAAGTCGGCTCCTGCGCGGTAGATGTTGTTGACGTTCCGGGCGTGATTGACGCGCGCGATGATCGGAGTGCTGCTAACGATATCGCGGACGATGACCGTGGCAAATAGAGTGGCGTCATCGCTGTCGAGCGCCAGCAGGACAGCGCGCGCCTTTTCGATCCCCGCATTGCGGAGCACGTAAGGGTCGAGCACGTTTCCCACGAAGCTGACATTCGGGCGCGCCGCTCTATCGATGGCCAGCACCTCCTCGCCGGCATCCGTGAGGAGCTCGTGCAACTTCATTCCGACCTCCCCGAACCCGGCAACGAGAAAGGGTCCGGCCTCGGGCAGGGGAATGACCAGACCTTCATCCGTCGTGGCAATTGCTCGCAGCACTGACTCCGATCCCAGAAGGAGGAGGATGGCCCCGGATTCGAGCCGGACCGATGGTCCGCCGCCGGAGAGTTTCCCGTGGACCCATTGTCCGGCCAGGATCGCGCCCGCTGCGGCCAGGGGGCAGTCCCCGAAAGCCGACCCGGCGAGGGGAGAGAACGGCTTGACCCGGAACTCACGCAGCTCCAGACCATCCAGTTGATCGAGGCCGGGCAGGCGCGGGCTGATGCGCTCACTCACATGCGTCGCCAGCGCAGCCGCGAGAATATGCCTCGGCGTGTAGGCGGCGGTCGCTCCGGTCAGTTCAATCGGGTGGCGATGCGCCGGCTCTTCGACCAGTGCGTAGATCGCTTCGCGAAACCCGAGCTGCCTGGCCCGGAGTACAAGCGCCCCATTCTCCTCATCGCGTCCGTTGGCAACGAGAGCACGGGCATCTGCGAGGTTGCAGATGTCGAGCGAGTCCTCCTCTTCTCTGCTGAATACGACAGGGATCTTCCGGTCGATGAGAGAACGAGCAACCTCTTCGTCGCGCTCGACCACCAGAGCGGGGACCTTCGCACTCCGAAGGTGATCGAGCAGCATCTCGACCGCAGGGCCGTATCGATAGACGATGACGTGACCGCTGAGCCCGGTGGGTGCCTCTCGCGGGAGACGCTCTTCGAAGCGCTCTTCGAGAAAAGGAACGAGATAGATGGGAACGATCAGGAATACCAGAAAGATGCCCGCAAACTGAACTCCGATTACAAAGAGAACCATCACCGGATGCGACCATTGAGAGTCATAGCCATACCCGGTGGTGCTCAGCGTCTCGGCCGCCCACTCGACACTCTGCCAGAAAGAGCGCGATTTCCCTTCCAGCCTTGCCATCCCCACCATGTAGATCACACCCGAGAGAATGACAAAGAGCGGAATCGCGATGATGAGCCAGACAAGCCTCTGCTGCGATCGTTTCACCGCTTGATTCTACGCGCCGGGCGTTCGAGTGAAGAGTCGACCACGCCAGGGTGGCCTGTAGTCATGCGTTCTCGGCGCCTACGGCCGGACCCGTGGCGTCAACCTCCTTGATGACCACGGGCGCAAATCACGCTGGCGTGGGAGGATCCCCGGAAGATCTCATCCGGCCGGTAGCTCACAGCATGGTCTCGATGTCGATCAGAAACACGTGCCTCCTGGCCAACGCTGAATAGGGCTCGAAATTGCCGGCCTTCGTATGGTGGTATCCCTCGAACTCCTGAACCGTCGTTGCCTTCACTACATGATTCGTAACGAGGTCTCTGGCATTGGTGTAGGCATCATTCACGTCGTAAGACTGCATGATTCTCAGCCACGTGTACAAAGCCTGGAAGGAGCCATCGGTATGCGAATCCTCATCGATAACGTCTTTGCCGCCGACGGAACTGACGTTCGAAACTGAGTTGTGCGATAAGATTCCAGTCACCGAGCCGCCGAAGGTGCCGGGACGCATGTACCCGGTTCCACAGCTGTATAGGAAGAACTTCTTGAGATCCTTCTTGTCATCAGCGGGAGTGTCGGCGCTTTCAAAGTCCCAGATGCTGCTGACATCGTTGTAGGAAACCAATTGCAAGAGAGTCACAAGAGAGCGACGTCCGTTAGCAGAACCCTGAGCGCGGGAAGGAAGTTCACGCCATGACCGATTCCGACGCCAAAACTGACCCCTCGAAATTGGTTGCTACCGACACGGTCTTCGTTAGCCCCGACGGCGGAGTCACGGATGAGGCATTTCCGAAACAGGGCGTCGAATACGACTTTTGCGTCGACGTCGTCAATTCCGGAGAACTTTCGAGCGGCCCATTTTTCGTCCGCTTCAACTTGAGCGGCGATCAGGATCCGGCTTTGGATCTGGACTTCGCTCAGGACGACGGATTGGATGCGAACGCTTCAGTCAAAGCCGTCGTTCATTTCGGGACTTTTCCGAACAAATTCGCTACCTATCATCTCACCGCCTGCGTCTATTCGAGCTCCGCGCCTGAGAAGCCGATCCATTGTGCCGGCTCGTTTGATATCACCGTGAATTCGGAGTCCGCCGGCGACTCCGGATCTACGGGCGGCAACAGTGATCCACCTTCGCCGGATGCGACTAACGGCAGCGCTGATTAGCAACGGCAGATGAACCGGAACGTCATGGCATTGGCATTGGCCATCGCGGTGCTACTCGTGGCCTACGGAAGCTACATCGCGAGATCGCAGACAATCCGACTGACCGTCGACTCCGATCCAGCGCCCCTATCACAGCCGACGGCCAACGCCATCGCGGCAGTCTTCATCGTCTTCGGCTTTGCGCTGCTGCTGATCTGCGGCAGCGCGATGTTGTTCGCCAGGCCGTGATCGGCTAGTCGCCTACGCAATCTACTTCTGCAACGCCGCGACTCGCGTCTGTGCCCGGGCCCGCAGTAACAGGGCATTCTTCCGATTCGGCGAAGTGGCCAGGTCCAGTTCGACCTCTGCGAGTGCATCTGCGGGACGTCCCGTTTCGAGCAGCATTTCCGCCAGCAGCTCGCGCGCCGGAATGATCGCGCCCGGCGTCACCGGATGCTTCTCCGTTCGTGCTTCCAGATCCGCAGCGCTTCGAGCGAGCCGCAGCGCGTCGTCATCCTTCTGCTCCGCATGTGCCATCCACGCGCCGGCGCCGAGCCGCTGAATCTCGACCTGATCCGCCCAGT
>JADGNX010000087.1 GCA_017883265.1 Thermoanaerobaculia bacterium | reverse complement strand
GACGCTGTAGGTCGATTTCGCGCGGTCGATCTCGGTGAGCTCCCCTCGCGCGTAGTCGGCGATGACGGTGCGGTCGCCGGCCACCGAGACGACGCGATCGGCGGCGTAGTACTCCTCGCTCTGGCGCGTCTTTCCGCTCACCGGATCGTCGACTTCCCGCGTCACGTGGAAGGGCGAGGGAAAGAGTGGCTGCGCAGCGCCGGAGGTCGCCGAAAAGGCGGCCAGGCAGAGAGCGGCGCAGAGAGTGGCGCGCCGGAGTTGCCCTGTTGTTTCCATGAGCTCTCCTGAATGAATGTTGACCGGCCGAGGGGTTCGACAGCCGGATGCGGAACGTCTCGAAAAGGGTTCTGCGGGACGAGGAATGGAAGGACCAGGGAGTGAGAAAACGAGCTTCAAACCAACGGGGTCATTGAACGAGATGGCTCCCCGCTACTGCCTGCTTACTAGAGGGAGTGTTGGAAGGAAAGATTTCCCTACCCCGCGCATTCGGATTCTCCCAGCGGGCGATCGCCAACATCCCGGATGGCCGTTTGAGAACGGCTTTCGGGAACCCGATTGCTGACCGATGAGGGGGCCGCCGTTCCCGTTTCAGGGAGATTGGCGGAGGAGGGCTCGAGGAGAGGCCGCGAGGAGTCCCCGGAGTGGCGCACAGACGGAAGGGTGGGCTACGCCGCGGGGGTTCCGGAAGGGCGCACAGACAGAAGTGTCTGTGCTACAGGGCTTTCGGAAGGACGCACAGACAGAAGGGTCTGTGTGACAGGGCGGCGGGCCGATGCCTGTCAGGGGTGTCAGTTTCTCCCTGAAATGACCTCAAATAACCCGATTCACGGGCAAATAACACAAATGTTGTAGAGGGGGGTCAGCTGAAAAGCACAGCGAAAACCATCTTTCGATGGATGTGCGCCAGGTCACAAATCTCTATCTTGCGGACATCCCGTTTCTACAACTGATTCGCCAATAGCCGCCGCGCGACGGATCGCGCAAACGACAGAGAACTTGTGAGGGTTCCCACATGACTGGTTTTTCTTATTCGCAGCACCCGTCGGCCGCCAATGCCGTTGCTCTGATCGGTAAGACGTCAACGGACAGCCGCGCGGAACAGAAATCTTCAACAACTTCGAAAGTGACGGTGAATGGCGTCGCCGCTTTCATTCATCTGGCCGCGGCGCTGGTCGTCCTGGCTCTGCTCGTTCCGGGCGCCGCGTACGCGCAGCTTCCGTTGAATGCGGCCGGCTCGCCGTTCGACCTGACCGGCTTCATGCAGAAGGCCACGCTCGACGCGCCCGGCGACCTGCTGGCCGGCGGCACTGTGGTGGTCAACGGCCACAACGTGATCGTCCCGCGAAACACGATCATGCAGATGCCGGCCTTCGCCCTCACCTGGCAGCAGCTCTTCTCCATGGCCCCTGCGCCCTACGGCCCGACCCAGACCGGTCTGGCCATGACCGACAGCCCGGCGCCTCTGACGACCTACGAGATCCACGTGCAGGGCAATCGCGTCGGCGACCTCTACATCGCCGGCCTGATCTTCATGTCGCAGCAGTCGCTGAACAGCGGCCAGGGCTTCATCAACTACATCGACTACGCCAACGGCGAGCTGCACGTCGGCGGCACGATCGGCGACCCGAACACCGGCACGCGCCTCAAGATCAACGATCCGATCGGCCGCTTCGCACCGGCTTACACCGGCGACCCGCGCTTCACCATCGACGAAGACAATCCGACCGTCCGCACCAATACCGGCTATCCGCTCTGCTTTCCGCACCTGAGCCCGACCTCCGGCCCGGACCGTCTCTGCCCGCAGGCGAACCGCCCGATCGATCCGTCGACCGGCGCCTATCAATCGATCTACACCATGCCGCCGACTGGTGGCAGCGCAGGCCCGGACCCGATGTTCGCCGCTCCGTTCGAGGTCGGCGATTACCTCACCTACGCCGGAACGCTCATGAAGGACGGCGCGCAGCCGAGCGCCGGCCCGCTGCCGGCCAACGGCCTCTCCGGGACCTACATCGCGGCGCACACCATCATCGCCAACATCGGCATCTTCACCACCCCCGGCACGAACCCAGCCTACATCGCGACCGACGTCATGATCCTCGGCGTCGGCGGAACACCGATCGACGGCATTCCGCAGGAAGCGACTGCTCGCACGCGCTTCGAAGGCTTCTCCACCGACATTTCCCGACCCATCACCCTGTGGGGCATCGACGTCGACGCCTGCAGCTCCTACACCAGCGACCGCGACTGGGGAATGATCGTCGTCGATCAGGGCCCACCGACCGGCGCGGTCAAGGGACGCTGGCGCTTCCGTCCGCCAAACGGCGTCATCCTCATGCCGTCGGCTGGGAGCTTCCTCCCGGCGACTCGGATGATGCGGGCCGTCATCAACTACGCCTATCCTCCGGGCATCTCGAACCCTCTGATCTCCGGAAACGGCCTGGTGACCGGCCAGTACAACGCGCCGATCTTCAGCTTCCTTTTCCCGGAGAACCTCGGCATCGGCACCCCCCCGGTTCCTCTGAACTTCAATGAGTTCCCCTTCCTGGCCAACGGCACATGGGGAGCGGTCGCGGGCACCAACGTGGGACAGCTCACTCCGTGGCCCGGCACGATCATCGCGCCTCAGAACTGCGGCTTCCCGCCCTCCGCGGCTCCTCCGACGGCGAACGCCGGCCCGGCGCAGAGCGTCATCAGCGGCGCAGTCGTGACGCTCGACAGCAGCGCCAGCACCGATCCGAACGGACTCTCCATCGCCTCGAACTGGCTCCAGATCTCCGGCACCGCGGTCACGCTCAACAGCTTCTTCGCAGCCAAGCCGAGCTTCACCGCCCCGGCGGTGGTGGCACCGGCCACGAGCCTCACGCTCAAGTTCCAGCTCATCGTCACCAACTCCGACGGACTGCAGTCCAATCCGTCCATCGTCACCATCACTGTCACCCCCTCGGCTCCGACCGCCACGGCGCCCAAGGCCAACGCCGGCGCAGCACAAACGGTCGGCTCGAACGCCACGGTTCAGCTCAACGGTAACGCCAGCTCCGACACCAACGTGCCGGCCCAGACCCTCACCTACAGCTGGAGCGAGACCGCTCTCGGCGGCCAGCCTGCCGTGACTCTCTCGAGCAGCACCAGCGCAACGCCGACGTTCAAGGCGCCCATCGTCTCCGGCACGGCGGCGATCCTGACCTTCACGCTCACGGTGAAGAACACCTCCAACCTCACGTCGACCTCGACTGTGAACATCACGGTGAGCCCGGTCGTGGCCCCTCTGGCCAACGCCGGTCCGGCCCAGACTGTCTCGGTCGGCGCGACCGTCCAGCTGAATGGCACCGCGAGCAGCGACGCGAACGGTCTGCCGCTCACCTACTCATGGTCGCAGACCAGCGGCACGACGATCCCGCTCACCGGAGCGACAACGGCAACGCCGACCTTCACGGCACCTGGCTCGCCGGCTGTCGGACCGTTCACCTTCAAGCTCATCGTCAACAACGGCAAGCTGGCTTCGGCGCCGGCCACGGTCACCATCACCGTAACGGCGAACAGCGACGTGGTCACCATCACCTCGGCCGTCTACGTCAGCAACAAGAGCAAGCTGACCATCACCGCGACTTCATCGGTATCGGGCGGCTCGCCGGTTCTGACGGCCATCGGCGTCGGAGTGAATGGCACGGACGTCAAAGTGCCCTTCACGGGCGGCAACACGTACTCGCTCACCATCAACGGCCAGGCAGCACCGTGGTCAGTAACCGTCAACTCGAGCCTGGGCGGCAGCGCCACGGCCAACCTGACCTTCAAATGATGAACGAAGCCAACCAGCCAGCGTCCATCAAAAAGGAAAAAGTCATGCAACAGAAAGAGACGATGAACACGAACATCACTACGCGCGGTGCGCTCGTGGTCGCGGCATGGGTGATGGTCGCGACGATGTTCGGCGCTGTCCCGGCCCACAGCCAGTTGCAGGAGCCTGCGCCGGGGATCCCGGGATCGCTGAAAACGATCGCGGTTCCCGAGGCTTCCGACATCGCCACGTACATCAAGAACAAACCGGCTGCCATCGCCCTGGGCAAGGCGCTCTTCTGGGACATGCAGCTCGGGAGCGACAACCAGGCCTGCGCCTCGTGCCACTTCCACGCCGGTGCCGACAACCGGACCCAGGGAGCCATCGATCCGGGCCTGCGCTCGGTCGTTCCCGCTGGCGACACGACCTATCAGCTCGGCGGGCCGAACTATACGGTGAAGCCAGCCGACTACCCGTTCCACAAACTAACCGATCCGAAGAGCCGTTTCTCGGGTGTCCTCTTCGACACCAACGACGTCACCGGTTCGCAGGGAACGTACTTCACGCAGTTCGTGAGCATCGTTCTCGGCGAGGCGCGGGATAAGGGGACGTCGCTCGACGATCCTCCCTTCTCCGTCAACGGCGTCAAGGTCCGCCGGGTCGAGCCCCGCAACACGCCCACTGTCATCAATGCGGTCTTCAACGCCCACAACTTCTGGGACGGACGGGCCAGCTACTACTTCAACGGCAACAACCCGTTCGGACCGCTGGACCAGAACTCCGGCATCTTCGTAACCGCCGCCGATGGCACGATCCAGAAGCAGATCATCCGGATCGAGAAATCGAGCCTGGCCTCACAGGCCACCGGCCCTGCTCTGTCGGAGATGGAGATGTCATTCCTCGGCCGGACCTGGCCGGACCTGGGCAAGAAGATGCTCTCTCTTCAGCCGCTGGGCATGCAGATCGTGCATCCCTCCGACAGCGTCCTCGGTCCGATCAGCAACGCCAAGGTCACCGGCAAAGGGAAGTACAAAGGCCAGGGCCTGAATACCGATTACGTGACCATGATCCAGAACGCGTTCTGGGACCAGTACTGGAACTCCACGCAGATCGTCACCTACGTCAACGGCCAGCCGGTCTTCTCCGGCGCACCGACTCCTGACAAGGACAAGAAGAAGAAGCAGGATCCATTGCCTCTCAACCAGTACCGGCAGATGGAAGCCAACATGGCGTTCTTCTTCGGTCTGGCCATCCAGTCCTACGAGTCGACGCTGGTCTCGGACGACTCTCCCTTCGACCGCTTCTCCGAGCATCCCAGCTTCTTTCCTCTGACCGACGCGCAGCGGCTCGGCATGGGCGTCTTCCTCGGGAAAGGCCACTGCGTGAACTGCCACACCGGTGCCGAGTTCACCAACGCCTCGGTCTCCTTCCGCGGAGATTTTTTGAACCGCATCGAGTTGATGCCGATGAACCCCTCCGGCAACGTCAACGGCGGCTCCGCTTTCTACGACGGCGGCTTCTACAACACCGGCGCCCGCGACACGAACGATGACATCGGCCGTGGCGGCGACTCCCCATTCATGAACCCTCTGACCGGGCAGCCGTTCCCGCTCTCGCACTCCAAGCTCGGCATCCTCAAGTTTCAGAATCAGTTGCCGGCCGACGTCGCACAGTACGTGTCGCCGCTTCCGGTGGGAGCGCCGTTTATCCGCCAATCCGTTTACGGTGCCTTCAAGGTCTCGTCTCTCCGCAACGTCGAGTTGACCGGCCCGTATTTTCACAACGGCGGACAGGCCACGCTGCGCCAGGTGATCGATCTGTACGACCGCGGCGCCGACTTCCACGAGAACAACGTAGACAATCTTCATCCCGATATCGGTGATCTCCTCCTGATCGAATCGACGGATCCTACGGATATGAATCCCACTCATCATGAGAAGAGCAATCTGGTGGCCTTTCTGCTCTCACTCACCGATGAGCGGGTGAGGAACGAACAGGCTCCCTTCGACCATCCGCAGCTCTTCATCCCGGACGGTTCGAGCGTCACCAAGAACGGAGACATCCCGAAGTTCAACAAGATCGGCAAGGACGGCTTCCGCGACGCAGAGATCACGAAAGAGATCCCACCGGTGGGCGCCGGTGGTCTTCCGGCCGAGGGGCTGCCGCCGATCGGCAAGTTCCTCGATCTCGATCCGTACAAGGCAGACACCACGCTTCCGTAGTCTTCAGAGCAATCGTGCTTCATCAACAATGACCTGGCGATTCACGGGCGAAGGGGCGGCGTACTGCTCCTTCGCCCGTACGAACCGAACCTGAGCCGCTTTCCAACACTGCGGACTGACGATGGATAAAAAGATGAACCCTACCAATCGCGACGATGTTCGAGGCAACAGCCGGCGGAGAGCCGGCATCTTGTTTCTTCAATTGTTCCTGGCGATCGCAGTCGTGGCCGGCTCTGCCAGCGCCGCAACCACGCCGGTGCCACCCGGCACTCCGGCTCCCGACCCGCGCCCGGCTCCCAACGTGCTCGGCGCGAGCGGCGATGGCCGCTGGCAGATCGGATCAGCGACCGGACTGTACGTAGTCGATCCCGGAAGCGGGGAGATCGCTCTTCAAGGGGCGACAGCCGGCTCGGTCCCGCTGGTCTCGGTATCGCTGAACAAAGGCATTCCACCGGCCGACACCACGATCACGTTGAATGGCGTGAAGCTGGTGCGCTGGGCCGGCAATCCGCAGCTCCAATGGACGGTCGATCCTGCCGGTCCCCAGCCGATCGTCGGCTCCGGCGGCTTCCTGGAGATCGTGGCCACCGACGGAACGGGGCGGCAGCGTCAGATGGTGCTTCCCTGTCCCAGCGACATGGCCTTACTCTCGTCTCCGTCGATCGGCTCCAGCCTGGCCAGTATCTCCACGGTGCAGATCAGCTTCGCCAGCACCCTGGTGCTCAATCCTGCCGGAATCGCCGGAATGGCCGGCGTCTTTCCGTCTGCCACGCTCCTGGCGTACAACCCCTCGACAAGAGCGGTCACGCGGGGAGCGCTCGGTCAGGCGCTCATCGGAGCGGGACAGTTAGGCGTCACCGTACCGATCGTCGGACGAACCGCCGGCCCCGCGTATCTCATGGATGTCCGCTGGCCGGGTCCGTGGGAGCAGGATGGCGAGACCGGCGCCTTCTGCGGGCTGGCCAAACGCTGGACGTACACGAACACTACGGTGGCCGACCCGGCTCCGATCGTCGTCAGCATCTCTCCGAGCTCCGGGACGGCGGCAGGGGGCGAGACCGTCACGATCGATGGGGCCGCGCTTGCGACGGTCACCAGCGTGACGTTCGACGGCCTGACTGCACAGATCGTCTCTCTTTCCGACGCCTCAATCACCGTAACCACCCCTGCTCACGCGCCAGGAGCCGTAGCAGTCCTCCTCTCCTCGACCGGGGGCATCACCACGACGTCCTACACATACCTTCCGGCTGAACAGCCGGTGCGGCATCGCGCGGCGCGGCACTGATGCCGCTACTTCGAGAAAGCGTCTCGAAAGGCGCGGGCAGCCGATCTTCACGACAAGCGCTTCGGGTGCCTGGCGCGACAGGTCAGAACGCCAACCACTCAGGCACGGGCACAGGCACAGGCACAGGCACAGGCAAGGGGAGGCTCGCATGGAAGCAGCCGGAGTAATGGTCCCAATTCAAACCGATGGCGATGAGGTTCACGTCCGATTCTCCAGTCACGCCGCTCGCGAGCAGTTGAGAGCACTCGCTGAGGCGATGCTGGAACGGCGCAACACGATTCTCGACGCATGGCGGGATGACGTCGCTCCCGAGCGCAGCATTGCGGCATCGCTCTCTCGTGCCCAGTTCAACGATCACGTCCTTGCCGTACTCGACGGTCTGTCCCGAACGATCCAGGCGTGGCCGGACAAGGGCGATCCGCTGGCGCAACAGGCTGAGACCGAGAAGGCATTCGAACATGGGATGCAGCGCTGGCAGCAGGGCTATCCACTGAGTGACCTGATCCGCGAATGGGGATACCTTCAGATGTGCGTCGCCGCAGAGCTCGAGCGGTACGCTGCCGCTCATCCCAACCTCGAGCCTGTCGTCATGCCGGCGGCGCGCCGAGCGTGGGCACAATTGTGTGCCGACAGGGTGACCGGCAGCGCCACCCGGTACGGACGGCTCCAGCAGACCGAATCGGCCGGTCATGTCGACGATCTGGAGAAGGCTCTTGCTGCCCTCCAGGCCACGGCACGCTCGCGAGCAGAGGCCTGGCGCACGGCTGCGCACGATCTGCGTGGAAGTGTCAACGTGGTGACAGGCGCCGCGACCCTGCTCAACACAAGCGGCTCCGAGCTGCCGGAGCCTGACCGAGTGGAAGTCGCCGACATACTGAGCAAGGGTGTTTCCTCGCTTCACGAAATGCTGAACGATCTCCTCAGCCTGGCCCGTCTCGAGGCCGGACACGAACAACGGGAGATCACGCCTTTCGACGCCGCCGTGCTGCTGCGAGATTTCTGCACTGCCTCGCAGGCTGCAGCCACCGACCGTGGTCTGTTTCTGAAAATGGACGGCCCGAGCGCATTGCCGATCGACGGAGACAAGCCCAAAGTGTTGCGCATTCTGCAGAACCTTCTGCTCAACGCAATGAAGTACACCCAGCGCGGCGGCGTGTCGGTCACATGGGGAGTGGACCAGACGCCCGACACCGATCGCTGGACCTTTTCCGTGCAGGACACGGGGCCGGGACTCGACGAATACGACAGCGCGCCGATGGCGCAGGAAATTCACAACGCCATGGAAGTGGCCAATGAAGCGAGAGAAGCGAGCAGGGATGGACGGCCCGATATGGCTGCCGCCGGGACACTGCCCTCCGAATCGGCGGTATTGCCAGGCGAGGGGGTCGGCCTGTCCATCGTCAAGCGGCTTTGTGAGCTGCTCGATGCCGGCCTGGAACTGGCGACCACTCCCGGTCAGGGCTCGACGTTTCGCGTGATCCTGCCGCGCGGGTACAAACCAGGTCAGTGCGCCTCGAGAGCCTTTCTGTCGGCGATACCGTTTCGATAGGCGTAAACGATCAGCTCGCCACGGCTGGAGACTCCGAGCTTATCGAAGATCGTGCAGAGATGATGACGGACAGTGGCGTCGGAGATGAAGAGCTCTTCGCTTACCTGCCGGTTGGTCAGTCCGCCTGCCACGACCTTGACGATCTCCCGCTCGCGCTTGGTCAAGAGAGCGATCCGGCTGTCTTCGGGGCGGGCTTTCGCCCCTTTCAAGCCCTGTTCCAGGAGTCTCTGCAGTGCCGGTCCTTCCAGCCACGTGTCGCCGCGACGGATACGATCGAAGGCTCCGAAGAGATCTTCGAGCCTCTTGCTCTTCAGGACGATCCCCCGAATTCCGAAGCGGAACGCAACCTGACACGCTTCCGGGTCTGGATCGAGCGTGAGGATCAGGACGGGCAGGTTGGGCGCAGCCGCGAGAAGCGACTGCAATCTGGCCAGGCGTTCCGCCGAGCCATCGTGGAGGTCAAAATCGAGGAGGAGGACATCGATACCGATCCCATCGAGATAGCTGAGAGCGTTCGAGCAGATCGCGGTCTCGATGGCCACGTCGTACCGGCTCCGCGTGTCGATCAGCAGATGCAGGGCGCTACGCATGATGGGCTGGTCGCTGCAGAGAACGATCCGGGTCGGTCTGTCTTCTGTCGTATTCCGCGAGGCCCGGGCCCGGTCGGCCGCTGAGGGGTCGAAACAGAGAACACCGCGGTCACAACTGTCACACCCCTGTGTCGAGTCTGCGGTAACTGGAATCGAGTTGCGATCGTTCATCTCTGCTACAGACACGGGGTACTCCTCCTCACGGAAGCGCCGTCCGAAACCTCCGAACGCGCGCCACGGCCCGCTGAAATATGAATCCTGCCCTGATTTGTGCTGGAAGGTCGCGTTTATACCGTGACCCAGGAAGTCTTGTCAACTAGTTATTGGGTATCAGCGTTATTTATTGAACTACAAATCTCCGCTTGTTATTCGCAAGGAGCCCACGCCCACGAACCCGGCGACCCCGGGGATGAGGGCCCGGGCCGCAATGCCACCCTTTTCACGAGAAAAATGAACTCCCACCGGGGCGGGTCATGCCATCATTCGGCCATGCGTCTGTCCGAAGAGGAGATGGATCTGTTCACAACCGCCTGCCATGACCCCGGGAACCGGCACGCCGTGGAGCTCCTCAACCTCTTCGGTGCCGACCAGGCCCTGGGGATCCTCGAGCAGGTATCGTCGATCCCGCTGGGGCTCTTCGTCGATGTGGTCACTCACATCTGGCACGCCCTCCACCACGAGGCCGTTCGCCGCGGCATGGACGGGCTGAAGATCGATGTCGAGTGAAAGCAGCCGAAGAGTCAGTGAAGATCGAAGAGGAGGCCGACTCTCCGCCCGGTGACCAGCGGGATGGCCGTCACCCCGTTGGCAGCCAGCCGGTGCCTCCAGACGATGCCTTTGGCCACAGCGCGTCCGATGAGAGCTCCGGCGACCACGTCCGACGCGAAATGAGCGCGGTCGTTGATCCGCGAAACAGCGACCCCGGTGGCGATGCTGTAAGCGATGGCCGGAACAACCCAGCCATCGTAGTGGGCGGCGATGGCCGTAGCCGCAGCGAAGGCGTTCGTCGCATGACCCGACGGAAAACTGGCGAAGTGCGCGTTGAAGGGATGAAACGAGCGCGCCCCCTCCCCCTGCGCCGGTCTGGCCCTGCCGAACGCGCGCTTCAGCAGAGGTGTGATGATGCCGGCAGCCAGCAGCTCCGACTCGAGTGAATCGCGTCCGGCATCGCGCAGATTGGCGTCATGGTCCAGCGCGCCGGCAGCCACGAGCAGAACGGAGATATCGATAGCGCGCTGACCTCCAAAGGGGGTTATGTCTTTCGCGAATTGATTGCTGAAGCCGCTTCGATTCCTCTGGACCGTGTCGTAGATCGTCCGATCGCCGAGGTAGAGGGCGCCCACCGCGGCCGAGCCCTCGGCAAAGCGTCGCCAGGCGGCGGCATCCCAACCGCCGGGAGCGAGGGCCAGACTCTTTGCGTCGCGAGCGTAACGCCGGATCTCATTGCGAGCGGCAGCCTCCGCGCGATGCAGCCTGGTGTCGTTGCCGGCATCCTGCGCCCGGAGGGAGGGGGCGACGCTCAACGCGACGATCGTGAACAGCAGGGCTTTCGTCATAGACTCTGGTGACGCTACTCGTGTTGAGCCTTTCGGAGCTTTTCCTGCTTCGACTGAATGATCCGCATCTTGATGCGCAGCGATTCTACGTCCGGGCTGGCGATCTTCTGCTGGGCCAGCTGGGTGAGCGCCTTCCGGATGTGCGGCAGCGGCATCTCGAAGTCGATGCCGGATGCATACAACAGCGTTCCTTCGAAGGACGAGAGCGTCTTGACCCTGCTCCAGACCACGCGGCCGGGTCCGGAGACCAATCCCGGCTGACCAGGCACGTTGAATGAGAGCAGGCCGCGGTTTCCCGGCTTGACCCCTTCGCTATGCTCGATCCGCGCGCCGAGCTCCGAGAGGTCCTTGATCACCACCGGACCGACTCCCTCCATGGTGCCGGGAAGGGGCGGCTTGAGAATGTAACGATCGGCCGCCCGCAACTCGGAGATCGGCGCGGCAAGACTGCGGCCACGAAGGATATCGAGGACCCGGGTCACGTTCGCCGAGTCCGATCGCAAGGTCACTCCGGAGACGTAGGGAAAGTTCTTGTCGTCATCGGTCCCGGAGTCGTGCGTCCAGGCCACCACGGCCTCTGCGTCGACCGCAGCGTCTGAATCGGAGACGCCGAAACGAAGCGCCCCCGCCGCGCCGTCCGGGATCGGCAGCTTATGGCGGATCCGGGCGCCATGCTCCGAGAGCTCATGGAGCATCACATCTCCGGCAGGACCGAAGAGAGCCGGGAGCGCTGGGACGATGAGATATCGCTGAACGGTTCTAAGGCCGTCTAGGTCTGCCATGGGGTGATCTTTCGACTACGGAAGAAACGGCCGGCAGCTTACCAGATTTGGACGGTGGAGAAGGGCCATGATTCAAGGGGCAATCAGCCCGGAACCAGCCTCCCGCATCGGTCTGAGGTCCGGTCTCCGTGCTGGAGCGGTGGCCTCAGGCCGTAAGGGCGGCAGAGCGAACCTGTCGTAAAAGTCAGGAAAAAATGGATAATTAACAAACCGACTTCCTGATGTACTGCGTTTTAACGGGTGGGGACTGGCGATCGATCGTGCTAAAACAAAGCTGATGACCGCGATTCATCTGAATTTCG
>JADGNX010000342.1 GCA_017883265.1 Thermoanaerobaculia bacterium | reverse complement strand
GCCGGCCATGGCCTCGACCTCGCCGGAATGGATCAGACGGTCAACCCCGGCGATAACTTCTACGCGTACGCGAATGGCCATTGGGTGAAGACGACTTCCATCCCGGCCGACCGTGCCAGCTACGGCGTATTCACGATCCTCGACGAAGAGGCGAACAAACGCACCGCAGGTCTGATCCGGGATGCAGAAGGATCGGGCGCGGCTGCCGGGGCTGACGTCCGCAGGGTCGGCGACTACTACGCAGCATACATGGACATCACGACCATCGACCGCAAGGGCCTGGGCCCTCTCAAACCGGAGCTCGACGCGATCCGTGCAGTGGCTGATAAGCCGGCTCTGGCCGGCCTCCTCGGCCGTCAACTCCGGCAAGACGTCGATCCGCTCAACAACACCGAGCTCCACACCGATCGTCTGTTCGGCCTTTGGGTGTCGCCGGACTTCAACGACCCCGACCGCAATGTTGCCTACCTCCTGCAGGGCGGCCTGGGCATGCCCGACCGCGAGAACTACCTCGCCGGTTCGGCACAGGATGTCCGATTGCAGTCTCAATACCGCGCGCACATCGCCGCTGTTCTGCGACTGGCGAAAATGGGAGATGCTACGGCGCGCGCGCGCCGGATCTACGAGATCGAGCGAAAGATCGCCAAGGCACACGTCAGCCGCACCGAGTCGGAGGACGTGCTGAAGGCGAACAACCCCTGGCCGCTTGCCGGCTTCTCCACGAAGGCCCCTGGCATCGACTGGCCTCGCTATTTCGAAGGGGCCGGCCTCACCGGCCAGCCGCTGATCATGGTCTGGCAGCCATCCGCGGTCACCGGGATCGCCGACCTCGTCAGGACTCAGCCGCTCGCTGTCTGGAAGGACTACCTGATCTTCCATGCCCTCGACCGATCGTCGCCGGTTCTGCCACAGGCATTCGCAGCTGAATGGTTCAAGTTCTACGGAACGGCGCTCACCGGCGCGCCGCAACAGCGTCCGCGGTGGAAGCTGGCCATTGCGGCAACGAATCGTGCACTGGGCGACGCGGTCGGACAGCTCTACGTGAAGCGCTACTTTCCGCCCGACGCCAAAGCCGATGCGCAGGCCATGGTCAGGAACATCGTCGCGGCGTTCGGCAAGCGAATCGACAAACTGGAGTGGATGTCGCCTGCGACGCGCAGCAAGGCCAAGGAGAAGCTGGAGACACTGTATGTCGGAATCGGCTATCCGGAACGGTGGCGTGATTATTCGGGGCTGAGAGTCGCGCGCGAGGGCGCACTCGGCAATCTCGAGCGATCGGAACTATTCGATTACCATGCGGCCGTCGGCAAACTCGGGAAACCGGTAGACCGATCCGAGTGGTCCATGACGCCACAGACTGTGAACGCGGTGAATCTTCCGCTGCAGAACGCTCTGAATTTTCCTGCGGCTATCCTCAATCCGCCATTCTTCGATAAGGCTGCGGACCCTGTTCAGAATTACGGCGCCATCGGGGCGGTCATCGGACATGAGATCAGCCACAGCTTCGACGATCAGGGAAGCCAGTTCGACGCTCGCGGACGCCTTCTGAACTGGTGGACGCCGGAGGACTTCGCTCACTTCCGCGCGACGGCAGAACGTCTGGCCTCGCAATTCGACGCGTACGAGCCTCTGCCCGGGCTGCATGTGAACGGCCACCTGACATTGAGCGAGAACATCGCCGACGTGGCCGGAATCTCCGCCTCTTATGATGGCTATCGGGGTGCTTACGGAGAAAAGCCCGCGCCCGACGCGGACGGCTTCACCGGCGACCAGCGCTTCTTCCTCGCGTTCGCCCAGGTCTGGCGAAGCAAGCAGCGCCCGGAGGCGCTTCGCGGCCTTCTGATGACGAACGGCCACGCTCCCGGCGAATATCGCGCCGATACCGTGCGCAACATCGACGCGTGGTACCAGGCTTTCGCCGTCCAGCCGGAGCGCAAGCTTTACCTTCCGCCGGACGGCAGGGTGCGGGCCTGGTGACCGAGCAAACGGAACGGAACATCACGTCGAAACGCATCGCCTTCATGCACAATTGACAGGGCCGAGCTTTCCCTCCGCTCCGGACGCCTATAGCCTCTTGCCGTCACTACCTAAGGGAGAGTCCTGATGAAAGTGTTACGCGACGTTCTCCTGGTACTCGGATTGTTCGTCTGTCTACTGTTGGCCTGTACTCCTCTCGCCGCTCAGCAACTCGAGATCCATTACATCGATGTCGGCTGGGGTGGCTCGGTCATCGTGCGCGGCCCCGATGGGACGACCGTACTGATGGAAGCGGGCAATACCGGGAAGGGAACGGCGTACGTCGTCCCCTATCTCAAATCGATCGGCATTCAACCGGCGAACGGCCTCGATTACGTCATCGGCGGCCATCAGCACTGCGATCACGTCGGCGGTCTCGATGAGGTGATCAACGCCGGATACAACGTCCACCTCAAGAGCTATTACAACGGCTCGACCTTCGCCTCTTCGTGTGTCGACGGCTGGAACGCCGCCGCGGCCACGACCACGGCCGGTGTGCCGGTGGCCATGCCGGTCGGAACGGTCATTCCGCTTGGTAACGGCGCGACTCTCACCTGCATCGCGCGGAACGGCTCGATCATCGGAGGAGGATCGGTGGCCGTCTCCGACGAGAACGACCGGTCCATCGCTCTGCTCATCCACTACGGCGGATTCGACTATCTCTGGGCCAGCGATCTCGGCGGCGGCTCCGACACCTGCACCGGCCGGTCGACGACACAGGTCGACATCGAGACCTCCGTGATCCGCGCCATCTCTCCCGGAGGCGCGCATCCGCTCATCAGCGCCGGCGGCATCGACGTTCTCCATGTCAATCACCACGGCAGCGAGAGCAGCACCAATCCTACGTATTTCAACATGGCCAAACCAGCGCTGGCCGTAATCGGCGTGGGGGACGGCGAGAGCGCCGGATGGGACCTGCCGCGCATCGACGTCGTCGAACACGTGCTCCTCGGCCAGTCGGCTTCCTGCGTCACCGCACCGCCAACGTTCGTCCTGCAGACCGAGGAAGGGAATCCGGGCAGCACTCTCATGAGTCACGCCGGGTTTTGCGTCGGAAATATCAAGATCACCACCGACGGACTGAACATCTTCACCGTCTCGGCGGACGGCGCCGTGCATCAGGGACCGAACGAGCTGGTGGCCTCCGGACTCCCGCGAAGCTTCACCATCGACGACGCCCCGACCGGCGGCGACACCACTCCGCCGGTAACCTCCATCACCGCTCCGGCATCCGGCGCGACGGTGTCGGGGACGACCACTGTCAGCGCTGCGGCGTCCGACAACGTCGGCGTGACCAAAGTGGAGTTCTACCTCGACGGCGTGCTTCAGAGCACCGATACCGCATCGCCCTACAGCTGGAGCTGGACGACGACAGCGGCATCGAACGGAGCGCACTCGTTGACGACGAAAGCGTACGACGCCGCCAGCAACAGCGGCACATCTCCGGCGGTCAGCGTGACCGTCAGCAACGTGACGACCGGGCGCGATCTGAGCGGATGGAAAGTGACGCAGGCCAACGCCACGCTCAACTACCTGATTCCGGCAGGCACCACGATTCCCTCGAAGGGCTACGTGATCATCGCGCGCAACGCCACGAAGACAGCGTTCCAGACCTTCTGGGGCCGCACCCTGGCCTCGAACGTCGTCTACATCAACAGCGCCGACACCATGCCTCAGATCAATGGCAGCGAGACCTACACCCTCTTCAACGCCGCAGGAACAGCCGTCGAGGGCGCCACGGTGGCCATGGATACCTCGGGCGGATCGAGCTTCCAGCGAGCCACTTGCGGTGCCGCGGGCACGCTCAGCAGCTGGAGCAAGGTGGCGTCGGCTTCCGGC
>JADGNX010000086.1 GCA_017883265.1 Thermoanaerobaculia bacterium | reverse complement strand
TCGATCGCTGGCGCGTCGCGAGTCGCAACCGCTGCCCTGCTTCGGGAAGCGCCGCTCTCGCCTGGCCGTCGCCGGCCAGAGCCTCCCGGCCGTCGGCGCTGTATAGATTGTCGACGCGATGCTGGCGGACGGCCTGACCGCCGATCCAGAACTGATAGAAGTCGATTCCGACTGAGGAATTGCCTCGTCGCCATTGAATGAAGAGACCGGCGATCACGAGGGCGAGGGCGGCCGCGAACAAGAAGGAGAAGTGATCGGCTGGCGAATTCTGCGGGCGTCCGGTAGCCGGTAGCCTCTTCGCACGCCCACGCGGCGGTCGGTCATGCACCACGATCCGATCATAGCTTGAACGTGGTGGGGCAAGGGTTTCGCCCTACGCCGGAGGCATCGCAGGAGGGTGCCGCAGCGTGCTCCGGAGACTGTCCCGGGGCACGACCTCAATATGGACGTCACCCGCCGCCCGGCGGCCGAAGCGGCCGCCGCTCCACTTGGAACCTATTCGCTGGCGCGGGAGGAATCGACTTCGTGCCACTGGAGCTTGATCGCCGGCAGGCCGACTTCGGCGCCGGCAGTCTCGGCGCGGGGATAGATGAAATAGTTGAGCGCCTCGGAGGTTCGCGGGTTGAGCTTGAGATCGCGGCCGATGGTGAACTCGAGCCTATCGGAGTCGAGGTTTCCGAAGAACGCGGTCCGCACATTCGCATCCGAGCTCTTCGACGCCTCAGATGGATCGACCGGCACCCAACCCTTCCCTTCAACGTAGAACTCAGCCCAGCAATGGTAGCCGGTGGTCAGATTCTCCTTTGCCGTCAGTGGGAATCCGATTACGAAGCGCGCAGGGATTCCCTTGGCGCGGGCCAGAGACATGAAGAGCGAGTGGAAGTCGGTGCAGTTGCCGGCTTTGATGTCGCAGGCACGCTCGGTGTCGCCCTTGCCGTAGCCAGGTTTGGTCTTGTCGTACGTCATGTTGTTGAGGACGTACAGGTAGATGGCGTGGGCCTGCTCCATCGTGCCCTGTTTTCCGGCGGTTATCTCGTCGGCCATCTTCCTGATTCGCGGAGAGAGCGTTACGAGACGATCGGCCTGCAGACCCCTCTGCAGTTCGGCGCGTGTCGCCTTTGCCGGCGGCACAGCGGCCAGGACCGCATCGCTGCGGGTAACGCGAAACGAGATCGGAACGACCAGATCGCCCGATGCAGGCCGATCGATCGTGGCGTAGAGAAAGTCATTATTGAACTCACGGTCGTGGCCCCGCTGCCACTTATACGGAGAGTCGACACGCAGATCGCTGATCCGCTGCAGCGATCGCGTCTTCGGGAGCGGAATCCAGACCTTGATTCTGGCAGCGTCCGCGGGAATGCCACTGACAGTGGCGGTATAGGTGGCGTCGTAGGTCTTCGATGAGGGGGAAGCGACGAGGGCATTGGCCGACGCGAGGAGAAGCTGCAGAACAAGAAACATTTTCATGGTTGCACCCAGCCTTCAAGGTTGAACTGCGCGATGATCGCGAACGCCAGTCGATGAACTTGAGCGTACTGAAAAAACGAGCCGCATAGTAACCCAGCGGCTCGCGGAGTTGCCAGATGGGGGGCTGGGATCGAGCCGCCCGTCTTGTTACAGATCAGTGCCGCGCTTCCCGCTTCCGCGGTCCGCTGGGCGCGCCGTCCGTGTAGCGGAAGGCTGCAGTTGCCGTAGCAGACGATCCCTGTCTCGTGACCACCACGTCGACCAGTCCGGCTGCATGCGCCGGCGTCACCGCCGTCGCCGTCGTGTCGTTCGCGATCACGACGCCGGTTGCCTGGACACCGCCGAACGTCACAGTCAGAGCGCTCCCGGTGAAACCGCTGCCGAGGATGGTCACCGCCGTTCCGCCGGCGACCGGGCCACTGCTGACCATGACCACGTTCGCCTTGAGGGCCGGTGGCGCGTTATACGTGAATCCGTTGCTGGCCGTCGCGCTCTGTCCGTCGGGATTGGAGACGACCACGTCGACCGCCGCCGAGGTTTGATTGCCGGTGGCATGGGCCGGAGTTGTGGCTGTGATCGTCGTCGAGCCGAGCAGACTGACACTCGTGGCGGCCACGCCGCCGACCTTGACGGTCGCTCCGCTCTGGAAGCCGGTGCCGGTAATGGTGATGAGGGTGCCGCCGGCGCTGGAGCCGGAGGATGGCGCGATCGACGTGACGGACGGAGCGGCGACGTAGTTAAACGTCGACGTGGCGCTCGTTCCGTCAGGATTCGTGACCTTCACTTCGACCGGTCCCGGCGTGCCACCCGGGGCGACAGCGGTAATCGATGAGCTGCTGTTGAAAGTCACGCTCACGGCCGCGACGCCGCCGAACGAGACTTGTACGGGAGAAGTGAAGTTGCTTCCACTGATGGTGACGCTGGTCCCGCCCGACGCCGCGCCCGAAGTGGGAGAGATCGAGCTGATAGTCGGGGGCGCCGCCGCCGCATTCACGATGAAATTGCCGAACATGTTGCTGTGGCCCGCCCCGCAAAGAGGCATGTTGCAGAAATAGAAGAACGTTCCCGCCGTGGTGGCTACGAAATGAAACGTGTGTGTCTGGCTGGTGATCGGAGTGTCGTTGATATAAGTCGGGCCACCTGCCAAAGATTCGAGGATGACGGAGTGCGCGGTGGAGTTCGCCGACTTCATGTTGATCGTGATGTCGTCGCCCTGATTCACCGTCACCACCGGATTCAGCTCGGTCGAGGAGACTTCTGTCCAGATGAACCCGAAAGTGCCGGAGGTCGTGGCGATCACGTTGAATACCCTGCTCGTGGCAGTCGCCGCCGTCTTGAAACTAGACGCGGGCTGAGCGGTGCGAACCGTCGATGCAAGTGAGCCCTCGGTTTGGACCATCTGCATCAGCATCGACTTGTGGGCGGCCAGTGACTGGGCGGGCTGATCGGCCGGCGCCGCCATCACCATCGAACCGTGCTGCATCGGCATCATCGAATGGTCAGGCGCCTGGGCGGCGAGTATCGGGAAAGAAACGAGAGCAACGAGGAGGAAGAGGGGATTTTTTTTCATAGGTGTCGGTTCGGGTTTGAGCGTTAGAAAACCACCGCTGATCGATTGATGAAAGACATCCTTTTTGGTGAACATTTCACTTGTGTCATGTCGAACCACGAGTCACACCGCGTCATTCCGAATGGGTCCAACTTCAGCCCGATCGAAGAGGGCTGGACCACACAAATAATCGAGAAATGGGGAGCTCGCTACAGAGTTCGCGGACGAGCGCAGATCGCCCCGAGCCCGCTCACACCTTGATGACGATGTTCCGGCGGTAGAGCACCCCGGCGAGGACGAGCCAGAGGCAGACGAACGAGAGACCCCACAGCAGCGATCCGAGCCGCGGCGGAAGCCAGCCGGCGAAGAGCATCTGGTAGCTGATCGCCTGCAGCGGCGTCGCCTTTCCGTGATATTGGAGCTTGACCAGCGAGGCGATGATCCGGGCCATGAGGCCGGAGCCGACAAATGCGACGAGCGGGTTGAGGCCGAAGGCGACAAAGGGGCGGCTCCAGGCGCGGAGGCCGTGTACGTCGATGAGCCAGATGCAGGTAGCCAGGGCCACCGACGCCATTCCGGCCGTGAAAAGGACGTACGAACTGGTCCAGAGATTCTTGTTGATCGGAAAGACCCAGTTCCAGACGAGGCCTGCGACCATTCCGAGAGAGCCTGCGCCAAAGAGGCCGGTCAGGCGGTCCAACAGCGGGCGCTCCCTTCTCATGATCCAGGAGCCGGCCAGCACTCCGAGCATCGCCGTAGCGATCGCGGGGAGAGTCGACAAGGGGCCTTCGGGATCCCACGTCTTCGTGGAGACCCAGATGTGATCGGTGCCGAGGAGGGCGCGATCAGTCCAGGCGGCGAGAGTTCGCCCCGGATCGTCTAGAAACGCCCCTCCGAGGATGCCGCCCATGCCGGGAATGGGGACGAGAGTCATGATGGCCCAGTATCCGAGAAGCAGAGCGGCGATGATCCCGGCCTGCTGCCGCCAGGATGAACGCAGAGTGAGCAAAGCGGCGGCGATATACGCCAGGCCGATGCGTTGCAGCACGCCGGCGAAGCGGAGATGCTGTGCGCGCCAGACGATCCTCTGAAGGAGAGTCGGATCGGGAACGCCGGCGATTCTCCCCCACCAGAAGAAAGGAAAGGCGTTCAGAAGCAGGCCGATCACGACGATCAGGCTCCCGCGGCGGATGATCTGCCGGGCGATGTCGCGCTCGGTTGCACCGCGCGCGCGGCGCGCCGAGAGCGAGATCGCGGTCGTGATGCCGACGATGAAGAGGAAGAATGGGAAAATGACGTCGGTCGGCGTCCAGCCGTTCCATTCCGCATGTTCCAGCGGAGGGTAGACTGCGTTCCAGCTCCCGGGATTGTTCACCAGAAGCATCCCGGCGATGGTAATCCCGCGGAAGACGTCGAGCGACTCCAGCCGCTCGCGCGCCGGAAGGGTCTCCGGCACCGTAGCGACGACTACGGGCTCGGTGGCCTGCGGAGTCTCCACGAGAGCAGTCATGCGCGCTCCATGATCGCACTAATGGCCGCGATCGCACGCGGTGATGGAGCGACAACGAGTAAACGTCAGACTTGGGCTGACACCGCAAGCCGGACGAGGATGAATCGTCCCGGCAGCTCGTGGTACCGGTTACTATTTTGAAATGAAGCGGTTTGCTTTCCTGGCCCTTTCCCTGGCCGTCGCGTGTGCGCCGCGAGAGCGCTCCGTCGCCGTCGCCACCACCACAAGCGTCCACGGTTCGGGACTCCTGCAGGTCATGGAGACGGAATTCAAGCGCGAGACTGGAGTCATGATCCACGCGTTTGTGGTCGGCTCAGGACGTGCCCTGCGGATGGCGTCCGAAGGCACGGTGGACATCACGCTCACGCATGATCCCATCGCTGAAAAGGCCTTCGTCGCGCGTTTCAAGCCGGAGCTCTATCGGCAGTTCATGTGGAACGACTTCATCCTTGTCGGTCCCCCGGAGGACACCGCCGGTGTCTCACGGGCGCACTCGGCCGCCGAGGCATTCAGGCGGATCCACGAACAACGAGGCAAGTTTCTGTCGCGCAACGACCAGTCCGGCACCCACATGAAGGAGCTTTCGCTGTGGCGCGCAGCAGGCGTATCGCCATCATCGAATTCGAACTACCTGCCGATCGGGCAGCCGATGGCGTATCTGTTGCGCTCAGCTGACACCATGCAGGCCTACGCACTTACGGACCGGGCCACATACGATCGGCTCGCGCCCTCGCTGCATCTCGCGGTCCTCTTTGCAGGCGATCCCGTTCTGCGCAACATCTACGCCGTCATTCTCATGCGCCGGCCGGATTCCGAGGAACATCGAAATGCGAGAAAGCTCGCCAGTTGGATCTTGTCCCCTGATGGGCGGCGGACCGTAGAGTCGTTTCGCATTCGCGGTCGTCAGGAATTGCACTGGATCGGGAAATGAGACCACGGACAACCTCAGCGTCCCCGCCGGACGGCGCGAGCCAGCCGCGTACTCACAGTGAGAAATGCGGCTAGACCGGCTCGTGTCCGGTGATCCGCTTGTAGGCTTTGAGGTGGCGAAACGCGCCGGTGCGGTCGCCGCGCTCTTCGCAGATGCCGGCCAGATTGTAGTGGGCGTCGGCATTGGCCGGATCGATCCTTAGTGCCAGATCGTAGGCCGCTTCCGCGTCGTCGGGCCGCTCGAGATCTTCGAGCGACACGCCGAGGTTGAATGCCGCCACCGAGTGCTGTGGCTCCTCTGCCAGAGCGATCCGGTAATGCGCTTCGGCCGCCCCCGCCTCCCCCTCCTCGTGCAGAAGACGTCCGAGGTTGACGTGCGCATCGGCGTGGCTGGGATTCAGCTCGACGGCGCGGCGGTAGGCATCCCGTGCCTCGTTGGGAGCGCTGAACTCCAGCTCGCAGCCGAGCTCATACCACTCCTCGGCGTCGAGATCCGCCTCGTTTTCCCGCGCCTCTTCGGCCTGCCGGCGGGCCAGAGGAGCCGCCTGCTCCGCGATGTCCGAGACGGCGAAGTCGAAGAGCGATTGTCCCGACTCGGGGTTCCAGACAGTCGTCCCGTCGCGAACGACGACGCGCTCGCCGTCCGCTGCGATTCGAACGGCCGTCAGCGGCCGGCCCTGTGGCAACTGATCGCGCAGACGCTCCAGGACGCGCCGAACCTTGCGCGCCGGGATGCGCGCGGCCGTCAGTTCGCCGGCCGTTCGGAGAATGACCAGGTCCTGAAAGCCGAATTGATATTCGCCGCGCGCGCCGCGCTCGGGCGTCAGAAAGCCCTTGGTCGCGTACGCGCGGATCTGATTCACCGAGAGCCCGAGCATCTCCGCGACCTCGCGGACGGTATAGCCCATCAACTGGATTCTACGTTAGATGAGTGGAAGAGGTGGTGGAGTGGAAGGTCGCCCGCTCGCGAATCACGGCCAGCCGCCCACCCCCAGGCGGCCGAAGCGGCCGCCGCTCCACCTGGAGGCAGGCGATTTTGCGGCTACTTCCTGGCACGCGTTGCCGGCGAGGCCGGCTTGTGGGTGGACGCTTTGCGAGCCGGCTTCCGCTCCTCGGCCGGAGCCGCAACGGCGAGCCTGGAGACCTTCTTGTCCGGCCGAACGTTTCCTTTGGCCAGACTGGCTCGCAGCGCTTCCATGAGGTCGATGACTTGACCCTTCGGCTCTTCGGCATCGGCCGCCGTGATCTCCTCACCCTCGATCTTGCGGTTGATGAGCGCGCGGACCTTCTCCGCCACCTCGTCGCGATAGTTCTCGGGATGGAACTCTTCAGCGGCGCCGAGCTCCGTGAGCTTGATGGCCATCTGGAGCTCCTGCGGCTTCACAGCAGCGTCGGTGATGTCCAGCTCTGAGAACGAGCGGATCTCATTCGGATAGAAAAGCTGCTGCATGACCAGTCCGTTCTCCAACGGGCGGAGGACCACAAGGTAGCCTTTCCCTCGCGACGCGAACTTGCCGATAGCCCACTGTTTGGTCTCGCGAAGCGCCGTGCCGAGGAGTGAGTAGGCCCGTTCGGCGCCGCGATCGGGAGCCAGGTAATAAGCCTTGGCGAAGTAGATCGGATCGATCTGGCTGGAGGGAAGAAACTCGGTGATCTCGATAGCCTGCGTGGCGCGTTCTTCCAGAGCCTTGAGCTCCTCCTCGGAAAACGTCACGTACTGGCCTTTGGAGAACTCGTAGCCTTTGACGATCTCCTCGCGCTCGATGGTCCGCTCGTCCTTGCGGCAGATGTACTGCTGCTGAACGCGCGTGCCGCAATCACGATGCAGCATGTTGAAGCTGATCTTCTCACTGGCCTCGGTCGCCGAGTAGAGCTTGACCGGAATCGAGACCAGACCGAACGAGATCGTGCCGGAAGCAAATGGTCGTGCCATAAGAATGACGAGTGTAACGCAGACCGGCCTGCAGAGCCACTTTTGAAGATATTCTGCACAATAACCTGTGCAAGGTCGACTCAGAAAATGCTCCAGCATGCCCGGCAGCACGGGGTGCGAATGCCATCGTCGGCGTCCGCTACGATGCCAGGAACTGCTGCAGGGGGTCAGCGAGGTCCTCTGGCATGGAAGCGCGGTCGTGGTTGAAGCGGAACGCGCACAACAGGAGGATAATCAGCGGCCATGACAATCATCGCGGATGCTTCAGCCTTTCCGGCCATCGGCGCGGAGCCCGAGAGTCTCGAAATCGACCGCGTCTTCGACGCGCAACGCACCATGCGGGCCCGTATCGGAGCGACCACTGCGGACCAGCGCATTGAGAAGCTGCGGTCTCTGGAGAAGGCTCTCCTGGCCCGTCGCAGCGACATTCGCGCGGCGATGTATGCCGACTATCGCAAGCCGGCCGAGGAATCGGATCTGTCCGAGGTCTATCCGGTGCTGATCGAGGCACGCCATGCGCGCCGCCATCTTCGCCGCTGGATGAAACCCCGCGGTGTCTCCGCACCGCTGGCACTCTTCGGCACGAGGTCGCGGATCATGCACGAGCCCAAGGGCGTCGTGCTGATCATCTCGCCGTGGAACTTTCCATTCAATCTGACGCTCGGGCCGCTGGTCTCGGCGATCGCCGCCGGCAACTGCGCCATCATCAAACCTTCGGAGATGACTCCCCACGCAGCAGCGTGCATGGCTTCGATTCTCGGAGAGCTGTTCGACCCGTCGGAAGTGGCCGTCATCAAAGGCGGTGCGGAAACCGCCACCGCTCTGCTGCGCAAACCGTTCGACCATATCTTCTTCACCGGCAGTCCCGCCGTCGGCAAGGTCGTCATGCGCGCGGCCGCAGAGCATCTGGCGTCGGTCACGCTGGAGCTCGGTGGAAAGTCGCCGGTGATCGTCGATGCCAGCGCCAATCTCGACGAAGCGGCGACGAAGATCGCGTGGGGAAAGTATCTGAACTCGGGTCAGATCTGTGTGGCACCCGACTATCTGCTCGTCGACAGAAAGATCAGCGACGATTTCGTCACCCGTCTCAAGGAGAAGGTGGAAGCCCTCTTCAGCCAGGCCGGCAGCCGTGGCGGTATCGTGAACGACCGGCACCAGCAGAGGCTGTCGCGGGCGCTGGCCGGAGCACTGCAGCAGGGAGCGACAGTGCTCGCAGGGGGCGTCACGGATTCGGCCAGAAACGATTTCGTCCCGACCATTCTTTCCGGGGTATCCCCCGATGGCCAGCTTCTTCAGGAGGAGATCTTCGGGCCGCTGCTCCCGATCGTTCCCTATGACAATCTGGAGGATGCGCTCCGAGTCATCAATGAAAAAGAAAAGCCGCTGGCTCTCTATCTCTTCAGCCACGACCGCTCGGTGATCGATCGCGTATTGGCCGAGACGTCGGCCGGCGGTACAGCCATCAACGACACGGTGGTGCAGTTCTTTCACACCGGCCTGCCGTTCGGCGGAGCCGGCAACAGCGGCATCGGCCGCGCTCACGGCTTCTTCGGCTTCGAGGCGTTCTCCAACATCCGCGGCGTGTTGGAACAGCCGATGCGCCGCACGCCTCTGCAGTTGATGTACCCGCCGTACAACGCATTCAAGCGGAGACTGATCGACCTCACATTGCGCTTTCTGTAGGGTAGCGCGCCGGAGTCAGCGGAGGAGCGCCCTTTCGAGCGCCCACGCGCAAATTGTGGTTAGCCGCGCACTCCGGCGGCCGAGGCGACCGCCGCACAGACAAGGAGTGTCTGCTACAGGGCTTTCTGAAGGGCGCACAGACAGAAGTGTCTGTGCTACAGGCGGCCGAGGCGGCCGCCGCTCCACTCGACGCGCAGCTATTGCGGAAAATCGATCTCGGCGATGTCGGTAAACTTGAGGTACACCCACTGCCGCGTGTCGCGATCCCTTGCCGCGAAGACCTCGTCGCCGAAGCAGCTGTCGCTGATAGCCGCCGTGAAAGGCTGCCCGCCCTTGAGCGTGAGATTGATGTTGAGAACCGGCCCGACCTTGCAGCATGCCGAGGAGTTGACCGAGTTTGCCCCCCCGCTGATCTTCGCGATGGTGGACTTGTCGACGATCACGTGCTCGCCGGTCGTCTTGCACAGCTCGATTGTGTCGGCCTTGGCCAGGTTGCCGAAAGGGACCGTGTAGCCGAACTGCGATAGCTCGTAATCGGCCCGGTGGCTGACACCCTGGGTGTCCTTGAGAATGATGACCGGCTTCGGAGCGAGAGTGAGGTTCACCGTGCTTCCGGCAACCAGCGTGAGCGACCGCGTGACAGGCTGATAGCCCCACCGCTGAAACGTCACCGTCGTGGTGCCGGAGAGGAGGCCAGGGAAATTGAACTGCCCCTGCTCGTCCGTCACGACCTGATGATCGCCGACGACGACCTCCACTTCAGGAATCGGAGCTCCAGTCGTTCCGTCGGTGATCGTTCCAGTGAGAGTGATCGCTCCCCCGGCAGGCCCGTGTAACGCTGCGTGACGCTTGCCCTGGGTGGCGTCCGACCGGGTCTGCTGGGCTGAGACTGCGAACGGCATGGCCAGAATCACCAGAGCGGCGATGGTCCGGACGGCTCGACTGCTTTGAAGGGTCACATTCATTCGTCTTATCCTCGAGATCGCCTGGAATTTGTCAGATTTCGGCTGCTCCGACGGTAACCGCGCATCGAGCCGATTCCTTCCGAAATGTACGGATCGGCTGGACAATCCGTCCAAAGTGGCGGGGGTCAGATCTGACGGTCTTCCCCAACTTATTCGCGGGGCGTACAGGCTCAGCCGTGGAGCGCAAAAACGGCTGGCTCCTCCTATACTCTCGGCTTCGCGATATGACCACAGGGTTTGGAACGAGGTCCGCGGTGATGCCCCAGGAGCAGGAGATGACTCAGACTTCAGCCGAGATGACCGGATCCCTCCCCACCGCCGATGACGCGGAACGGTTCGTCGCCCATGCCGAGGCTCGCCTGGCGGAGTTGAACGTCGAGCAGCAGCGCGCCGAGTGGGTGGCCGAAAACTTCATCACTCATGACACGCAGGTGATCGCCGCACAGGCCAGCGAGAAGCAGATCAACGCCGCTGTCGACCTGGCCATGAAGGCGGCGCGATTCGACGCCGTTCCAACCCTTTCGTATGACATCCGTCGCAAGCTCGATCTCATCAAGCTCTCGCTCACCACGCCAGGCCCGTCCGATTCGTCCAGGACCGCCGAGATGACGAAGATCGCGGCGCAACTGAGCGCCGGTTATGGGGCCGCGCGATACCGTCCGCCCGGCGGAGATCCCCTCGACATCGAAGAGATCACCGAGATCATGCGGAGCAGCCGCGAGCCGGCACGACTCCTGGAGGTCTGGCGCGGCTGGCACAGCATCGCCCGCCCCCTGAAACAGCAGTACGCTCGCTTCGTCGAATTGACCAACGAAGGAGCGCGCAACCTCGGATACCAGGATGCCGGCGCCCTCTGGCGCTCGAAATACGACATGCCGCCCGACGCCTTCGCCGCCGAGGTGGACCGGCTATGGGCACAGGTCAAGCCGCTCTACGACTCACTGCACTGTTACGTTCGCTGGAATCTCGGCAAGCGGTACGGCGAATCGCTGGTGCCGCCAGCCGCACCGATCCCGGCGCACCTGCTGGGCAACATCTGGGCTCAGGAATGGGGCAACATCGACGACATCGTGGCGCCGCAGGCGGATGAGCGCCGCTTCGATCTGACCGAGATCCTCAAGCATCGGGCTGACATCGACGAGATCGGGATGGTCCGGATCGGCGAGCGTTTCTTCACCTCGCTCGGCTTCGATCCCCTGCCGGCGACTTTCTGGGAGCGTTCCCTCTTCAAGCAGCCGCAGGATCGTGACGTCGTCTGTCACGCCAGCGCCTGGGACCTCGACGACGAGGATGACCTCCGGGTCAAGATGTGCATCCGGAAGACATCCGATTACTTCACGACCATTCACCACGAGCTGGGCCACAACTTCTATCAGCGCGCTTACAAGCGACAACCGTTCCTCTACAAGAACAGTGCGAACGACGGTTTTCATGAGGCCGTCGGCGATACCATCGCTCTGTCGGTTACCCCCGCATACCTGGTCCGCATCGGTCTCCTGGACAAGGAGCCGCCGCCGCAATCGGATATCGCTCTGCTCCTGCGCGATGCGCTCGATAAGGTCGCGTTTCTCCCCTTCGGCATCATGATCGACCAGTGGCGCTGGAAGGTCTTCTCCGGCGAAGTCACGCCGGCGAACTACAACAAGGCCTGGTGGGATCTACGCCTGCAGTACCAGGGAATCGCGCCACCGGAGCCGAGGAGCGAGGAGGACTTCGATCCGGGGGCGAAGTACCACATCGCGGCCAACGTCCCCTACTCGCGTTACTTCCTGGCGCGGATCCTCCAGTTCCAGTTCCATCGGGCGCTCTGCCAGTCCGCCGGGTCGGAGGGGCCACTCAACCGCTCGTCGATCTATGAAAGCCACGAGGCCGGCCGGCGCCTCAAGGCCATGCTGGAAATGGGTGCCAGCCGTCCATGGCCGGATGCACTGGAGGCGATCAGCGGCGAGCGGCAGATGGACGCGACGGCGATGCTCGACTATTTCGCGCCGCTCAAGAGCTGGCTCGACGAGCAGAACAAGGGAAAGCCTAGCGGCTGGTGAAACCGC
>JADGNX010000003.1 GCA_017883265.1 Thermoanaerobaculia bacterium | reverse complement strand
GCGTAACCGTCTGGACAGGATCGAGTCCGGCTTTCGCATTCGCCGTGATCGCTGTCGTGGTCTGGGGCGCTCTCGGACCGATCTTCCACTACTCCGACACGTGGCAGCTCGTCATCAACACCAGCACCACGATCGTGACGTTCCTCATGGTCTTTCTCATTCAGCGAGCCCAGAACAAGGAGTCGCTGGCCGTCCAGCTCAAGCTCAACGAGATCGTCGCAGCAGTGGAGGGGGCCAGCAACCGCCTCATCAGCGTCGAGGATCTCTCCGAAGAAGAGTTGAGGATGCTGCGCGGCCATTACAAACGGCTGGCGTCGATGGCGGCGAGCGAGGGGCGGATCACCGAATCGCATTCCATCGAAGAGGCGGATGCACGCCACGCCTTCAAGCGCGAACGGCGAAGGAAGGTAGGGCCGCGTACGTCCGATCAGGCGACGGTCAGCCCTCAGTAACGCTCGTGGCGAGTCAGCCACCCGCGGCACAGACAGAAGTGTCTGTGCTTGTCTGTGCTACAAGGCGCCCCAAGCGGCCGCTGCTCCAATGGATCGGCTCCGCGGCCACCTGGACCCTTGTCACTCGCCATGACCTCGTACAGACTAGCCGCCGCCCGCGCGCGGGCTCCTGATGGGAAAGCGTTCACGATCGAAAAAGGAACAGCGGCTCGAGGGTCGCGATGCGGTCTCCGCCGACGCGGTCCTCTCCGGCGCACTCCCCTTCGGTCCTCCATCAATGGCCATCATCGCCGGCCTCTGCGCCATCGTCGCCGCAGTTTTCGGACAGCTCGCCACCCACACCTTCCTCATCTACGACGATCCCGATTACGTTTCGCGGAATCCGCAGGTTAAGAGCGGCCTGACGGCGCAAGGCTTCCGCTGGGCCTTCACCACCTTTCACGCTTCCAACTGGCATCCTGTCACATGGCTTTCTCACATGCTGGACGTCCAGCTGTTCGGGATGCGGCCGGGACTGCACCTCCTGGTGAACGTGGCCCTGCATGCAGCGGCGGCCGCCGTCCTCTTTCTGCTGTTGTCGGAGGCCACCGGCGCCCTCTGGCGCAGCGCGATGGTCGCCGCGCTCTTCGCCGTTCACCCGCTCCATGTGGAATCGGTCGCCTGGCTGTCCGAGCGGAAGGATGTGCTGAGCACCGTTCTACTGATGCTCACCTTTCTGTTCTACGCTCGATGGAGCTGGACGAGAAAGCCACTCTGGTATGGCCTCGTGATCGCTTCGTTCGCCCTCGGTCTCATGGCCAAACCGATGCTGGTGACGGCTCCGTTTCTCATGCTGCTCCTCGACTGGTGGCCTCTCGACCGCATGAAGCGACTGGATCGCAGGACGATCGATCCGCTGATCATCGAAAAGGTGCCGCTCTTCATCATGGTGGCAATCTCCAGTGCCGTGACCCTGGCGGCTCAGCGATCCGCGATGGCCAGCGTGGTCAACGTGCCACTGCTGGCGCGCGCCGCGAATGCTTCGATTGCCTACGCCGGCTATCTTGGCAAGACCCTTCTGCCGGCCGGTCTGGCCATCGTCTATCCGTACCGTCGCGTGATCTCGCCTTCTCTGGCCACCGGCGCAACGTTGCTGCTCCTCGCAATCACCGTTGCCGTTCTCGTATACGGCGCGCGGCGCCGCTATCTCGTGACGGGATGGCTCTGGTTCATCGGATCGCTGGTCCCGGTCATCGGAATCGTCCAGGTTGGAGAGCAGGCGATGGCCGACCGCTACACCTACGTGCCGCTGATCGGCATCTTCATCGGCGCGGTCTGGCTGGCGGCCGATCTGTTCCCCGCCCGGGAAGCACGCCGATGGCTGGCAATGGCCGGCGCCTTGCTGATCGCGGGATGCGCGGTAGCTTCGGCGACGGAGGCGCGATACTTTCGCGACTCGGTCACTCTCTTCGCCCATGCTGCCCACTCCACCGATCCGAACTTTCTCGCCCACCGCTATCTCGGCACGGCGTGGCTCGACCGGCATGACTACGATCGAGCGGCATCGGAGCTGTCGAGAGCGCTGGCCATGAACCCCAACGATGCGCAGGCGCACAACGCGCTGGGCCTGGTGCTGCAGAGCCAGGGTCGGACCGATGCCGCGCGCGGCGAGTTTGCGATGGCCATCCGGCTCATGCCGCAAAGTGTCGAAGCGCACCAGAACCTCGGCGCGCTCGAGCTGGTGCGCGGCGATCGGGCAGCGGCAACGCGCGAACTGCAGACGGCGCTGGGCATTCGACGCAGTCCGAAGCTGGAGGGCGATCTTCGGATTGCCGAGGAGAAACCGGCTGAGGCAATCGCGTTCTACGAGCAGGCCGCCGCGGAAGATCCCGACTCGGCCGAGATAGAGAACGATCTCGGGGCGGCGCTGGCCAGGGTGGGCCGTGATGACGACGCCATCCGCCACTACCAGAGCGCGCTGCGTCTGGAGCCCGGACTCTACGATGCACTGATGAACCTCGGCGCCATTCTGACCCGGCATGAGCGCGATGCCGCAGCGCTCGAGAAGTTCAGCCGCGCCGCAGCGCTCCGCACCGGCTCACCCGAGCCTTTGATCTACACGGCGCTACTCGAGGCCAGGCAGGGCCGGATCGGAGATGCGATCGGCCACGTCACGAAGGCCATGGCCATCGACCATGACGGCAGCAACACACTGCTGACGAATGCGCTGCATCTCAAACCTTCGCCCGCGAACATCGACTCGTACCTGCGGTTTCTGCAGTCGCGGCCGCACTGAGGGACTTCCAACTACTTGATGACCGCGTGGATTGAGAATGACGCCGTCATCGTCTGATCGTTCTTCGATGCTACCTGAACCGTTTCGTCGAGCGGCCCTCGTTTCGCTTTGGCTCCATCGATGGTGACGGTGATGCTCTCCTTCTTCTTCGGAGCAATCTGTCCGGAGTATTCGTAGAAGAGACAACGGCAGTTCGATCGCGAAGCGCGGATAGGGAGAGGAGCCGTTCCTCCGTTGGTGATCTCGAACTGGCGGACGGCGCGTGTCCCCTTGCGGATCGTGCCGTAGTCGGCCGAAGCGGGAACGATCTTGAGCAGCGATTCGGGGGGAGCTGTGGCTGCCACGGCGGGCTGTTCTTCGTGGACGGTCCCGGCAGTCGCGGTGCGCTCCTCCACGATGCGATCGGGCTCTTTGGAGTGCGAGGAGGCTCGCCACACAAAGAATCCGAGGACGGCCAGGACGACGATTCCGACGAGGGCAATCAGCATGACACGCGCTCCGGAGCCCGGCCCGCCGTGACCGATTCGAGTCGCGTCATCCGAGTAGATGGCGCGATCGATTGAGCCGGCCGGTTCGATGGCCCGCTCTCCCGCCGGGACTGAGCGCGTCGTCGCTCTTCCCACAGCGGTGTCGACCCGCGGGTCCACTGCGAGGCCGCTGCCATCGATCTCGTCGAGCTTGGAGATGGAACGATGAATGTCCTCCTGAAGGCGCCGATATTCGCCCGCCAGCCGTTCGGTAGGCGAGTCGGCCGCCAGTCGCTGCAAAGCGGCGAGATGCTCGCGATACCGGTGCCGGATTACTTCGATCTCGCGGGAACGACTCTGCCCCTTGACACTCAATGTGCTCCACTCTTCGTCCTCGGCCATTCCCGTCACCTCGCTGTCCCACATCATCCTTGCAAAAACGAGGCGAACGCTGCAACCAGCGAGCCCCCCAGCCGTGACTCGCTCTCACCATGGCTTAGAATCGATGCCTGACATGAAGATTTATCTCGGCCAGCTCAACCCGACCGTCGGGGCTCTCGAGGCAAACGCCGAGTTGATCCGCCGCGCCTACTCGGAGGGCGCCCGGGCAGGAGCTGAAATCGTCATGGTTCCGGAGCTTGCAGTCACCGGCTACCCGCCGCGCGACCTCCTCGACCGCAGCGCGTTCGTCGACGCCAATCTGGCCATCCGGGACTCGCTCGCCGCCATGACCGGCGAGACCGCTCTGATCTTCGGCTGCGTCACCCGCAACAGCGAGCCCCATGGGAAACGGTTGCGCAACTCGGCGGTCATCGCTCAACGCGGCAGGGTCCTGCTGGAGCAACACAAGACGCTTCTGCCGACGTACGACGTCTTCGACGAGCTTCGGTACTTCGAGCCAGCCGCCGCGGTTCACACCGTTCAGCTTTTCGGGCAAACGGCCGGCGTACTGATCTGCGAGGATTTCTGGTTCCAGGAAGAGATCGGCGGCAGCCGCCTCTACCGCAACAATCCGGTCGATCAGCTGGCCGGCAAGGGATGTCAGATGCTCCTGAACATCTCGGCATCTCCCTTCAACGTCGGGAAGCGGCGGACACGGTACGAGCTCTTCTCGGAGATCGCCAGACGCTACAGGTTGCCGCTGGTCTACTGCAATCAGGTCGGAGGAAACGACGAGTTGCTCTTCGACGGATCGAGCATCGTCATCGACGCCAGCGGCCGGACCATCTACTGCGCCAGACCGTTTGAATCGGATGGCACTCTGGTCAGCCTTTCCGGATCGCCATGCGACTCCGTGCTGCTGCTGGCCGAAGACGAAGAAATCGGCAGGGGCCTGATCCTCGGCCTGCGGGATTACATCGGCAAATGCGGCTTCACAGACGTCGTCATCGGCCTCTCGGGCGGAATCGACTCGGCCGTCACGGCGGCCATCGCTGTCGAGGCCCTGGGCGAGGGACACGTCACCGGAATCGCCATGCCGTCGCGATTCTCTTCGCAGGGCAGCGTCGACGACGCCCGTCTTCTGGCCGAGAACCTCGGCATCGAATTCCGCCTCATCCCCATCGACTCGATTTACAGCGCGTATGAAGCGTCCTTCGATCAGCTTTTCGGTACCCGGCGCTTCGACGTCACGAACGAGAACGTGCAGGCCAGGATTCGCGGCAACATCCTCATGGCCTGGTCGAACAGAACCGGGGCCATGGTCCTCAGCACCGGGAACAAGTCGGAGATGGCGGTCGGCTACTGCACTCTCTATGGCGACATGGCGGGCGGGCTTTCGCTCCTCGGCGATCTCTACAAGACGACCGTTTACAAAGTGGCGCAATGGCTGAATCGGAAGGGTGCGGTCATCCCTCCATCGACGATTACCAAGCCGCCTTCCGCGGAGCTGCGGCCTAACCAGACCGATCAGGACTCGCTGCCGCCGTACGACATCCTCGATGGAATCCTCAGGCTGTACATCGAAGAGTGGAAGGAGGTCGATGAGATCGCAGCGGCCGGCTACGATCGCGAGCTGGTGAAGAGGGTGCTGCGGATGGTCGACACCAGCGAATTCAAGCGCCGTCAGGCGGCCCCGACGATCAAGGTGTCGACTACAGCATTCGGCAGCGGACGGCAGATGCCGATCGCACAACGCTGGCGCTCCGAGCAGCCGCGATGAGCGCCCGATGGCCATGGGCGACGGCTGCGATCCTCCTGCTCGTGGCCTGCGCTCCTCACCCTCTTTCTCGCGAGGGGTGGCAGGGGATGGGCGGGAGCGAGAAAGAGCTCTACGTCCGCACGCTTCTGGGACATGAACAGGTGTTGCTACGCAAAGGAGGCCAGGGGGCTCGTTACACTTCGGCCCCGACCGCTTATGTGCGGCGTATCGACGCACGCTTCGCCGCTGGTGAGAAGCGACCGGTCGAAGCGATCTGGCCGGAGCTCGCAGACGGACGAGGAGTGGGCCGAAGCGCCGAGGCGCAGACGGTGCCGATGGTCGGGCGATGATGGCAATGGATCTGCGGCCTGAGGCCTGAGGCGTCGCACTCCGACACAGTTTCCTGCCTCATCACGGCCTTGATGACACGCCCGTCACAGCCCGCGGAACCGTTCACTTATAGAATCTCACCGGATGAAGCGGCTTCAGCCTTTCCTAAAACCGCTGATCGTCGTCGCGCTCTTCGCGATCTCGCTCAGGATCCTCCAGCACACTCTGGCTGCGTACCGCTACCGCGAGGTGATGGCGTATCTCGGCACGATCGGAACCGAGCGCCTCATGCTTTCGGTGCTGCTGACGCTATGCGGCTACATGGTCATGACCGGTTACGACACGCTGGCCTTCCGCTACATCCAGCAGCCGATGGCCTACGGGCGGATCGCTCTGGCCTCCTTCATCGGCTACGCGTTCAACAACACCATGGGAATGTCGGGGCTGGTCGGTGGATCGCTCCGCTATCGCCTTTACACCGCATGGCGGCTGTCGACCATCGACGTGGCCAAGGTCATCGCATTCTGCGCCATCAGTTTCTGGCTTGGCTTCGTTCTGCTCGCCGGGGGCATTTTTCTGCTCCACCCTCCGCCCCTTCCGCTGTCGGTCCACATCCCGTTCGCCTCCATCCGGCTCCTTGGAGTGCTGCTGCTCATCCCCCCCGTGTTTTACGCAGCGTGGATCATCGGCCACCGCCGGCCGATCCAGGTGCGCGGTTGGGAGTTCCCGCTTCCGACCATCCCGATTTTCATCGGCCAGGCAGCGATCTCTCTGATCGACTGGCTGATTGCGGCGAGCGTGTTGTATGTCCTGCTCCCCGATGCGCTCCCTCTCACCTTCATCCGGTTTCTGGCCTTCTTTCTCCTCGCTCAGATCGCAGGTGTCGCCAGCAACGTCCCAGGAGGGCTGGGGGTTTTCGAAGCGCTCATGCTGCTGCTCCTGGCGCCCTATTTCCCGGCGGCGGCAATCCTCGGATCGCTGCTGGCCTTCCGCGCCATCTACTATCTCTTTCCTCTGATCGTTGCGACGATTCTCCTCGGGACGCACGAGGTTCTCGAGCGACGTGAGGGGGTGGCTCGCGTAGGGCGGCTCTTCGGTCGATGGGCACCGGGGATCACGCCGACGATTCTGGCCTTCGCCACATTCGTTGCCGGCGCTGTCCTGCTCTTCTCCGGAGCCACCCCGACGATTCACAGCCGCACGGCGCAGCTCCGCCACATCTTTCCCCTGCCAATCGTCGAGCTCTCCCACTTTCTCGGCAGCATCGCAGGGGCCGGGTTGCTCCTGCTCGCGCGAGGACTGCAGCGGAGACTGGATGCTGCATACCATCTGACGGTCGTGGTGCTCAGCGCGGCCATGGTCTTTCAACTCTTCAAGGGGCTCGACTTCGAGGAAGCCGGAATTGTCCTGGTCATGCTGCTGACGCTCATCGCCTCGCGGCGGCATTTCTATCGGCGGACCAAGCTCTTCAGCGAAGCGTTCACCCCTGGATGGATCGCTGCCATCGCATTGGTTCTCATCTGCTCGCTGTGGCTCGGTTTCTTCTCCTACAAGCATGTGGACTACTCTCAGGATCTCTGGTGGCGATTCAGCTTTCGCGGCGACGCACCCCGTTTTCTCCGCGCATCGGTCGGTGTTCTCGGCGGGGTTCTCTTCTTCGCCATCGCCCGCCTGCTGCGGCCGAGCCCTCCCGATCCGGACCTGCCCGGCGCCATGGTTCTGCAGCGGGCCCAGGAAATAGCAGCCTTCGATCCCAGCAGCGCGGCCTCCCTGGCACTTCTGGGCGACAAGCCGCTTCTCTTCAGCGACAGCGGACGTGCTTTCATCATGTACGGGGTCGAAGGGCGCAGCTGGATCTCCATGGGCGACCCGGTCGGTCCGTCGGAAGAGAGAAGAGAGCTCATCTGGAAGTTCCGACAGCTCTGCGATCTGCACGCAGGCTGGCCTGTCTTCTACGAGGTGCAGCGCGATAATCTTCCGTACTACATCGATCTCGGACTGGCTATCCAGAAGATCGGCGAGGAAGCACGCGTCCCGCTGGACGACTTTTCCCTGGAGGGCGGATCCCGCAAATGGCTTCGGAAGCTGCAGCGTCGGATCGAATCGGAGGGTTGCAGCTTTCAGATCATTCCGCAGCCCGATGTCGATGGGCATCTCGCCGAGATCCGGGCGATCTCAGACGCCTGGCTGGCCGAGAAGAGAACCCGAGAGAAAGGCTTCTCCCTCGGATTCTTCGTCGAGGACTACATACGCCGCTTTCCGCTCTGCGTCGTGAAACGGGGCGACCGCATCGTGGCCTTTGCGAATCTGTGGTGCGGCGGTGAAAAGAAAGAGTTTTCGGTCGACCTCATGCGCCAGACACCAGACGCACCCTCGGGGACGATGGACTACATGTTCCTCGAGCTGATGTTATGGGGCAAGGCGGAAGGCTATCGCTGGTTCAACCTGGGAATGGCCCCGCTCTCGGGACTGGAGAATCGCTCGCTGGGACCTCTCTGGAATCGCCTGGGGGCACTGACATATCGCTTTGGTGAGAACTTCTACAATTTTCAGGGGCTTCGACAATACAAGGAGAAGTTCGATCCGCACTGGGAGCCGACGTATCTGGCCTCCCCCGGCGGACTCGTCCTGCCGATCATTCTGACCAACCTGGCCGCGCTCATATCCGGTGGTATCCGCGGAGTGGTCTCCAAGTGAGCCCCCGCGTCGCTGTCCTCGGACTGGCGTTGCTCCTCGCGGCCGCTCCCTCCACGCGGTTGGGGGCGGCAACCGGCGCCGCTGCGCTCGGGCTGCCCCTGATCGAGGTTCCCAGCAAGGGAGCTTCGGACACTTTTGTGATCTTCATCTCGGGCGACGGGGGCTGGGCCAGCATCGACCGATCGATAGCGCGCGTGCTGGCCGATCGAGGCATGCCGGTCGTCGGCTTGAACGCGCTCGATTATTTCTGGACCCGGCGCACTCCCGAAAACGCCTCCCGCGACCTGCAGCGCATCATCGAGCACTACGCTGCCATCTGGCAGAGAGGCCGCGTGATCCTGATCGGATACTCGCGCGGAGCGGATGTGCTTCCGGCGATGGCGAATCGATTGCCACCGGAGGCACTCGGGCGGGTGCGCCTGATCGCGTTGCTCGGCCCCAGTCCAAAGGTGCAGTTCGAGTTTCACATGAGCGACTGGCTCCGCGACGCGGCCGTCGGCCTTCCAGTTCGTCCCGAGCTCGATAAGATCACTCAGCAGAGGGTCCTCTGCATCTGGGGTCAGGACGACAAGGATTCGCTTTGTCCGCAGCTGAGCGCGCCCAATGTGGTGATCCAGACGCTGAAAGGGGCCCATCACTTCGACGGCGGATACGAGAAGCTGGCTCAACTCATTCTCGACCACCTCGAGTAGCGTCACCGGCTTCGTTCAGCCATCGGGATGACGTGTGCCCGGCAAGCGGTTCTCCTCGCCGCATGCATTGCCGTCTACCGATCTGCGCGATCCTGCTTTTTGCCATATCGGCGCCTTCGCCGGCGCAGAGCGCTCCGATTGAGCCTTGCCCGGCTCGAGCCGACGTCGCCGGTCTTCCGCTCGTCGAGCTCCCGGCCACGGGGGCGACCAACACTGCGTTTGCGGTGATGCTGACCGGCGACGGCGGATGGCGCCGCATCGACGCGAAGGTGACCGACCCCATTCGGGCGCGGGGAATCCCGGTTGTCGGCTTCTCGACGCCGGCCTTCTTTCGCGACAGGCGGACCGCGGAAGAATCAGCGTGCGCTCTGGAACGGATCCTTCGGACGTACATGCTCCGCTGGAATCGCTCCACGATCCTCCTGCTCGGCTATTCGCGAGGAGCCGACATCCTGCCGTTCATGGCCAGCCGCCTTCCAGCCGACCTCCGCGAACGCGTACGGCTCGTCGCTTTTCTCGGTCTCGAGCCGGCCATCGACTTCCGATATCACCCCAGCTGGATCCCGTTCTACCACCCGCGCGAAGCTCAGTTTCCGGTGGCGCCGGAGCTCGAGAGGATGCGCGGCTACCGCATGCTTTGCGTGTATGGCGAGAAGGAGCCGGACTCGCTTTGCCGCACGCTCGATCCGCAGCTGATTCGAAAGCTCCCGGAGCCGGGAGGGCATCACTTCGATGGACGCTACGAGGAGATCGGCAACGCGATCGTCGACGCCCTGGAGCAGTAACACTTATCGTGGAAGGCTGCTATGGAAGAGATCGGCGGACGCCTTCCATCGACTGCCCACTTTACAAGCTAACACCTCACTCTGCTTCACCCTTCACTCTTCACTCTTGATTCAATTTCTACCACCCTTCCCTCTCTCGCAGCGAGGTGATTTGCGCAACGTGGTGGCGGCCGTGCCAGGAATAGAGCGCGAGCATGTCGTCGAGTCGCATCTGTCCATGTTCCGGATGGAAGAGTGTCCTGGCAAAATCCGAGGCCTTCATGGCTCGGAGGATCGAAAGCCAGCGGGTATGAAGGGAGTCGAGCAGCGTCAGCGACACCTCGTGCGGAACCTCGCGCGAATCGCTCAGTTCCGCCCATTTGTCTTCCATGAACGGATTGATGGTCGGATTGTCCTCGGTCAGCGCCTTCTTGAACCGGGTGTACGCATTCATATGACTGTCGGGGAGGTGGTGAACCACCTGCTGCACGGTCCATCCGCCTTCGCGATAGCGCGTTCCAAGCTGTGCCGCCGACAGTCCCGCAACGGCCCCCCTCAGGGCCGCGGGCGCCGCGGCGATCTGATCGATGAGCACCTTTCGATCGTCCATCGACAGCTCACCGGGCCTGGCAAACCTCCCGACTGGATAGCGCGGATCGGTCATCGTCGTTCTCCTCGAGCGAGAAGTGTAGAGATGGAAGGCCCGTTCCACAACGCCGCGCTGAAACGCCTGCGCAACAACTGCTCCGATTCCGCTCTCCGCACGGAGTGGACAAGCGTCATCACGGCGCGAGACCCGGGAGACGTCCCGCACGTCGTTCCCAACACGCCGGGGGCATGGGCATCCGGAGACATTAGAATCGGCCCACGGACATGCCCACGTTCTTCGAAACACTCAACGAGCTCATGGCAACCGGCGAGCCTCTCGTCACCGTCACCGTGGTCGACACGGCGGGGAGTGCGCCGCAGGACCCGGGCGCGAAGATGATCGTGACTTCCGGCGGCCGCCATTGGGGAACGGTCGGCGGCGGCAAGGTAGAGACGAAGGCGATCGCAGAAGCGCAGAAGATGCTGGCCGGTACCGGCCGGCGCGCGACACAATTCGCTGCGTGGAATCTGAACAAGGACGTCGGCATGACCTGCGGAGGAATCGTTAAGCTCTACTTCGAGGCTCATAACTTCGGACGCTGGAACATCGTGGTCTTCGGAGCCGGCCATGTGGCCAACGCCCTGGTATCGTTGCTGGTCCACTTCGACTGCCACATTCTCTGCATCGATCCCCGACAGGAGTGGATCGACCGTCTTCCCCTGTCGGAGAAGCTCGAGACCAAGGTGGCCGCGGACATGCCTGGAATGGTCAGTGCCCTGCCCGATGACGCATTCGTGGTCCTGATGACGATGGGCCACACGACCGATAAACCGATCCTCCTCGAGATTCTCCGAACCCGCGGATTTCCCTACCTCGGCGCGATCGGCAGCCACTCCAAAGCGATCGCTCTCAGACGCGACATGGCGGAAGCAGGCCTTTCTCCCGACCTGCAGGAAGCGTTCATCTGTCCCATCGGCCTCGAGGTCGGCACGAGACATCCGTACGAGATCGCCGTAAGCATCATCGCCCAGATGCTCCAACGGCGCGATCAGCTGAGGGCGGTCAGCAATTCCGAGCAGACCTGACCCTCCGCCTTTCTACTTCTTCTTTCGGACCGCGCCTTTCTTGCCTGCGCTGCGGGTCTTGCCTACGCTGCGGGCGAGATTCTCCATGGCCATGGCCTCCGCGATCAGGGCCCGGACGGCCGCCGAAGCTCCATCCTTATCCTTTTTGAGCCACGCGATCTGTTCCTCACTCAAAAAGATCGGAATCCGGCGGGTTCCCTTCTTTTCTTCAGGATCCTTCACCGCTTTCGTCGCCATTTCCTTCCTCACTCTCCCGGCCACGTTGCGATCAACCAGGCGCCACCCACGATCCGCTGATCGCTTGTCCGTCGCCTGTCAGTCTCAGCCCCGTCCACCGATCAATCGCCGGTCCGGACCTGTCACGGAACATCGATCGGCGGCTCGCTCATCAGAGCCAGCAGATTCTCTTCCGAATCGCGGAAGGCGGCAATCCAGACCTCGCGGTCCTCCATTCGCGCGATCAGACTCGGCTCGGACACGGTCTTCACGTTGCACTCCCGCAGGGCCTCAAAGGACGAGCGGATATCGTCGACCTGAAAATAGATGATGGAGGAGGGGTGGTCGAGCTCCGGCGTCTCCGCTCTGGTCAGCATCAGTCGGACTCCGCCGCAATCGAAAAATGAGATCGTCGGGACCTCGAACAGCAGGGGCAGCCCGAGCACGTCGCGATAAAAGGCAGTCGCACGCGCCAGATCCTGAACGTTGACGGCAAGCTGCATGATCCGGGAGATGGATAGTGGTCTGGTCATGGTGCCTCCTCGATCCGCCTCGATCTATCGCCTGGCGTTTTCGAAGCGCATACCGTCGCATCTCCACGGATGCGCCGTCAAGCAGCCGTACAATCGACGGCGTGGCCACACCCGCGCTGTCGCTCGTCGACCGCCAGATCAGCGTCAGGCTCTTCCTTCTCTCGTTCGTCTGCTACTCATACTTCTATGCCGGCGGAGGGTGGAATCAGAACGCGCAGTTCGATCTGACCCGAGCCATTGTCGAGCGGCATACCTTCGCTCTGGATGGTCTTCAGCGGAGCTCGGGCGACATCTCCACCTGGGGCGGTCACACCTACGCGAACAAGAGTCCGGGGGCGTCGTTCCTGGCTGCCGCCCCCTATGCGCTGTTGTACGCGGCGGAGCGAGCGGCTGGAACCGATCCAGACACATCGATCGTCAAGACGTTCAACTGCTACGTCTGCACGCTCGTGACCTGCGGGCTCACCGGCGCTCTGATCCCCATGCTGCTCTTTCGCCTGGCGCGACGGCGTCAGGTCGAGCCGCTGTGGGCAGCGGCAGTCTCCCTGCTCCTCGCGCTCGGCACGCAGCTCTGGGCGTACTCCACCGTACTCATGGCCCACGTGCCGAGCGCCGCATTCCTCTTCCTCGGTTTCGCCCTTCTGCCTGAAACAAATGATCATCCCGTCTCCCCTCGCCGTCTCGTCGGAGCTGGACTGGCTGCCGGAACCAGCGCCCTGACCAACTACCTTTGCGTCCCGGCTCTTGGTGTTCTTGCCCTGCTGGCGATTCTCAGGCGACGCCGGACGGGAGACAGCGCGCATGCCGTCGGCCTGTGCGCGCTCGGGGCCCTTCCGCCGCTTCTGGCGTTGGCCGTCTACCAGAAGATCACCTGCGGCGGGTTTTTCCGCACGCCGATCGACACCATGGATGCCCGGTTCGTATCGAAGCAGGCCCTCCTCGGCATTCTTCGTCTGCCTCAATGGGACGCGCTCTGGGGCATCACGTTCTCCCCCTACCGCGGCTTGTTCTACTTTGCTCCGGTCCTGCTCACGGCCATCGCGGGCGCCCTGTTCTGGAATCGCAGCCGGCGCGCCATCGCGGAACTGCGTCTGATCACGTTGCTGATCGCCTTCTGGATTCTCTTCAACGCCGGATTCAACGGTTGGGAAGGGGGGTTCGGAATCGGATCGCGATATCTGGTCATCGCCATTCCATTTCTCGGACTGATGATTCTCGAGGTGAGGGGCGGCTTGCGTCGCCTGGCCGTCGCGATCGGGGCACTGTCGATCTTTTTCAATTTCGCAGCCGTAGCCGTCGACCCCCAGCCGTCAGGCTCGATTCCCCGGCCCATGGAGCAGTACATCCTCCCTTTGCTCTTCACTGGTCACTTCTCGAGCAGAGTGCCAATCACGCCGCCGTGGAGTGCCGCGACCTTCACCGGCCACACCTCCGTGAATCGGGTGGCGGCCGACGAGCCGGCGCCCTTCGTCACCGCCCCGCCAGACGGAGCGGCCAGCGAGTGGGCGAGCTTCAACCTGGGCGAGCCGTTCTTCGGTCCGGGACACGCCACCTCACTCCTGCCGATCGTGCTGATCATGATCGCTGGATCGGTAGCGATCGTAAGACAAGCCTCCGCCGGGTGACGCGACGCGGATCTACTCGATCATGCCCGTCAGCGGGCTGGAAGCCGTCGCGTAGAGCTTGCGGCCGATCCGTCCTGCACGCCAGGCCAACCGCCCCGCCTTGACGCCGTAGTTCATCGCCGTAGCCATCGCTACGGGATCCCCGGCGCCGGCGATTCCGGTGTTCATCAGCACGGCGTCGATCCCGAGCTCCATGGCAACGGTGGCATCGGATGCGGTGCCGACGCCGGCATCGACAATCACTGGGACGCCCGCGAACTCTTTGATGATCCTGATGTTCGTCTTGTTGCGGATTCCGAGGCCCGAACCGATCGGCGCACCAAGCGGCATGACCGCGGCGCAACCGAGATCCTCAAGCCGCCGGCAGACGATCGGATCATCATTCGTATACGGCAGGACCGTAAATCCCTCTCGAATCAGGACTTCAGCCGCCTCCAGGAGGCCCGCGTTGTCAGGAAAGAGCGTCTTCTGATCCCCGATGACTTCGAGCTTCACCCAATCGGAGAGACCGACTTCGCGTCCCAGACGCGCATATCGAATGGCGTCCTCGGCGGTGTAGCAACCCGCGGTATTCGGGAGGAGAAAGTATTTCTTAGGGTCGAGATAGTCGAACAGACGCGGCTGGCTGGGGTCGGCGATCGAGGTCCGGCGGACTGCGACCGTCACCACCTCGGCACCCGATGCCTCCAGCGACCTGGCCATGAGGTCCATCGTCGCGTACTTGCCCGTACCGACGATCAGTCGCGACTGAAAGGTGCGCCCGCCGAGGATGAACGGATCGGCTGCGGCCACTGCGTTGGTGGCTGCGGATTCAATGAGAGTCGTGGTCATATGGGTCTCCGGTTAGCGGACTTGTCTCTGGAGTGTGGCGGTTCGGGTCTCAAGTTTCAAGTGAGGACTTCATGATGAGCGAAGGGTGAAGAGTGAAATGGGGCCGCGGAAAGAAGCAACCCGGCCGCAAAGCGCTTTCACTCTTCAATCTTCACCCTTTACTCTTTCTTTTTCCGCCTCTGATATTGTTTCCCATTCGCGCGGTGGGAGCATATGAGGCCGCGCCGAAAGGAGCTTCATGAAGAGACTGATCGTAGCTGCGTCGATGATGACCCTCGCCGCCACGCTACCGGCACAGACGACAACGCACCCGATGACATTCAACGACATGGCGAGCATCCGGCGCATCGGCTCACCTCAACTTTCGCCCGACGGTCAGTGGCTGGCCTACGTCGGCACCACTCCTGACCTTGCGGCTAACAAGAATAGAAGTTCGCTTTTTCTGATCCCTGCAGCTGGCGGGGCTTCCAGACGGCTGACTGACGAGGGGCATCTGGATCAGAGTCCGATGTGGTCGCCGGACGGCAAGTTCATCGCCTTTGTATCCGATCGGGACGGCGACACGACTCAGATCTATCTGGCCGACGTCGCCAGCGGATCACTGACCAAAGTCTCGACCCTTCCTGGTGGGGCATCCGCCATTCGCTGGGTACCGGACGGCTCGGCCCTGCTGGCCACGTCCGACATCTATCCTGATTGCGGTGTAGACCCGCAATGCGCGAAGAGCCGCATGGACCTGGCCGACGCCAACCCGGTCAAGGCGCGCGTCATCGACTCGCTTCTCTACCGGCACTGGAAGAGCTGGCAGGGGCCGACGAGAAGCCACATCCTTTACGTGCCGCTCCGTGGCAATCCGGTCGATCTGACTCAGGGCAGGTTTGACGCTCCCTTCTTCTCGCTGGGTGGCGGCGACGAATTCGACATTTCACCGGACGGAAAAGAGGTCGTCTACACGCGCAACGTCGAGGACCATCAGGAAGTCTCGACCAACAGCGATCTCTTCCTGGTTCCGACCGCAGGAGGCCTGAGCCGGCGCATCACCACGCGAAAGGGCGGCGATACCTCGCCGCATTACTCGCCGGACGGCAAGTGGATCGCCTACATCTCCCAGGCCCGGGCGGGATATGAATCCGATCTGTGGGAGCTGACGCTCTACAACCGATCGACAGGCGCGATCACCCGCACGGCGAAGACGCTGGAGAACGGCGTCTCTTCCATTACCTGGGCCCCCGACAGCAAGTCGATCTTCATCACTGCCGAGGAGAAGTCGAAGCAGCCGATCTTCGAGGTCTCACTGCCAGGCGGTGCGCTCCGACGCATCTACGGTGAAGGATCGTCGGACTCTGTTTTGGTCAGCCCGGATGGTCGTACGCTTTTCTTCGCACGTTCGTCGTTGACTCGTCCTGCCGATCTCTTCTCCGTCGCGCGGAGCGGCGGTTCCGCTACACAATTGACGCATGACAACGACGGGCTCCTCTCCGCTATCCAGATGGGAGAGACCTCGGATATCTGGTACACGGGGGCGGAAAGCGCCAATGTTCAAGCGCTGATAATCAAGCCGCCAAACTTCGACGCCCACACGAAATACCCGGGGCTCGTACTGATCCACGGCGGCCCGCAGGGAGCATGGAACGACGCATGGGGCTACCGCTGGAATCCGCAGATGTTCGCGGCGGCGGGCTACGTCGTTCTGATGCCGAACCAACGCGGCTCGACTGGCTATGGCCAGAAGTTCGTCGAGGAAATCTCCGGCGACTGGGGTGGCAAGGCCTACACCGACATCATGAACGGCGTCGATAAGCTGGCTGCGATGCCGTACGTCTATCCGGACCGGATCGGCGCCGCGGGAGCATCCTACGGCGGCTACATGATCGACTGGATTCTCGGGCACACCGACCGCTTCAAGGCTCTGGTCACGCACGACGGCGTCTACAACCTCGAAGCGATGTATGGGTCGACCGAGGAGCTCTGGTTCCCGGAGTGGGAGTTCCGCGGCAACCCGTGGGACAACCCGGAGCTCTATCAGAAGTGGTCGCCCAATCGCTTCGCGAAGAACTTCAAGACACCGACACTGGTGGTCCACGGAGAGCTCGATTACCGCGTTCCGGTCAGCCAGGGTATGGAGCTCTTCACGGCGCTGCAGCGCCGCGGAGTCACGTCGCGCTTTCTCTATTTCCCCGACGAAGGTCACTGGGTGCTCAAGCCGCAGAACTCGCGGCTCTGGTACCAGACGGTCACCGGCTGGCTCGATGGCTTCCTGAAGAAATGACGCGATGCCTGCGGGGCGGTGCCATAGTGCGGCCCCGCAACGAGTGGAGCGGCGGTCGCTTCGGCCGCCGAGGGGAGGGCGGCGAGCGGTGGTTCAACGCGCGGATCCGAGAGCGGGTGCCCCGCCACTAAAGCCGCACCGCGCGCAATCTTTGCGCTACGGTACGGTTCCGCGGCTGGCCACAGGCGTCGAGCTGCCCATGCTTCCAGAACCCTCGCCGCTCGACACGGCAGGGCGGGAGATCGTTCCCGTGATGCCGACTGCTTCGGCGTACTTCAGGTAGGTATCGATCGAGGCGATGACGATGCGTGCCTCGACAGTGATCAGATCGATGCCCACCAATGAGATGCGGACCCAGGCGTCGATGACGATGCCTTTGTCGAGGATGCGATCGAGTACGTCGATGAGACTGGTGCCGCCTGGCGCCCGTTCCACGGCCATGATTTACCTGCCTTTCGTGTTCTCTTTCGTTTCAATCGATGCGGATGGAGTCTCGTTCGCTCCGAGGCGCTGCTCGAGTTCCTTGATACGCTGCTCGAGGGCCTTTACATCCTGACCCGAGGCCAGCTCAGCCCTTGCATCACTCGAATAGAACCTGTCCGCTCGCCACCAGTTGATGCCGATAGCCTCAGCCTTGTCGATGGAACAGATCACCAGTCGAAGCTGGATCGTCAGTAGTTCGACGTTGGCCAGGGAAACCTTGATGTCACCAGCGACGACCAGTCCCTTATCGAGAATCTTGTCGAGGATGTCGACGAGCCCTTGCGGCTGCCGCTGAAGCCCTCGATCTTCGATAGCCAAGGCCGACCTCCTCAATCAATTCGCGTACGCGGAGCGTAACGATAGCATGAGGTGAATGCGAGGCGCCCTCAGCTTCTACTCGAGAGTCCGGATGGGGCCCAGCGAGAGGTTCAGATCGTCGCCCTCCAGCCCGAAAACCTTCTTCATCTCCAGCATCTTCTCTTCGAGCTTCATCAGAGAGGAGCCGAGCTGCTCGATCTCTTCTTCGCTCAGGTTGCCGGCGTCCATGCGCCGGAGGGCCTGCTTTTCCAGAAGGCGACGGACCAGCTCGATGATCGATAGCACCAGCTTAGCCAGTCCATTTTCCACCGAGTCGGAATCCGCTGAGATACGATCGGGAATCGCCGAATCTGTGAAAGACAGCTCCCGCAGCAGCGCCTCTTCATCGTTGCTCACGATCACTGCCTCAGACGGCTTCACCGAACACCTCCAGCGGCCATGGACCCGAAAGAAGAAACGCCTGCCGGCTGTCTCGCAACGTTTCCGCCGCAGCTCGAAATCGATCGGTCTCTCCCCGCAGAATGAGCGCCACGAGCTCGACCGACGACGCGTCGCGCGGACGCCAGCGAAATTCCACCGCCAGAGGGGCCAGGCGCTGCTCAACGAGCGTGCTGAACTCCGGATCCAGCTTCGCCGCCTTGCGATGGAACTGGAGAGCGCGCAGGTAATCGCCTCCGCTCGAGAAATCGTGTCGATCGGGTGGCGCAGCAGCCCCCCCCACCGGGAACTTCATGGTCATCTCCACGCAACCGCGACGCATTCGGAGAATCTCCGCCGCGTTCGCAACGCGTCCGATGAACCGGCTCTTCAGCTCTTCAACGCTGGAGAAGGCGGCGCCATACCGGATGCCGATGAATGTTGCCGACTCCAGCAACTGGCGGCGAATCCCGGCCACGCGCAACAGCAGCTCCCGATCGGCAAGCGGCTGTTCATGCGGAACTCCGAGAACGCTGACGAAAACGTTCCCGACGCCGACGGCCGTAGCCTCTCCCCCATCCGGAATGTCAGAGAGCTGGCCGTGGATTCCGATGGCGATCAGCTTCGCCGCCTGGCTGGCGTCATCCATGCTCACTCCACCTTCTTCGTCCCGACGCCCAGCCTCATGTCGCGGCCTCGCATCAGCGTGTCGATGTTTGCCAGAACGACATTGAGTCCGAGGTAGAGGAGATCGACTCCGCCGATGGAGATGGTAGCCTCGCCGGCGATGACCACTCCGCGATCGAGAAGGTGATCGAGGGTTTCGAGAAGCGACAATTCTTCGCTGCGGTCAGACATGGGCGAAGGTGTACGGCGGCCACGGTCCGCTCAGAGCGATGGAGACTCCGTCGCCCTGGTACCTGCCTGTGAGCTCGAGTTGCAGATCCTGCAGCAGAGATTCCTCGTCCCGGTTGATGAGAACGTTGAGCTGAGGGAATGCCCCGCCCCGCTGCTGGCGCGATTCCGCCACGGTCTGGCATGCCAGCTTCTCGACAATCGAGCTCTCGATCTCCGATACGACCTGCTCCTCGGCCTGCCTCGAGACCCGCTTCTTCTCTTCGTCGAGCTTCTTTCGCAGGAGAAAGCTCTTCCCCGCGCCGGCGATCTCGATCTCCCTCGTCAGCTCCGCGAGGGAAGAGACCCGTCGCCCCAGAGCAACGTTCCACGGCTCGGGATCGAACTCGACACGCAGAGTCCACTCTCGCTTTCCGGCCAATCGCTGCAGCACATTCCCGAGACGCCCGGCGTTCTCTTCCAGGTAGCGCCCGAGCATGGTGTCGGAGCTGAAAAGCGAGAATGCCCGGAGAGGGAGGACATCCCCTTCCTTCATCAACTCGATGATGACCCCCTGATGTCGATAGCCAATCGCTCCGAGCCATTCGAGATCGCCTGCGCGGCGGTCGACCGCCTCCTGAGAGAACTCGCCGAGCGGAACCGGGGTGACGATGGCCGCCAGTCCGGCCGCGGTCACCGATCTGAAATTACGGGAGCGGTCGACCGCGTCCGTCGCCAGCGAAATGGCGGCGGCCCGACCGCTTGACGGACCCTCCGCGCGGATCGCATAAACGTAGAGTACGGTCCCGCTCACCGATTCAGTGTGCCGTATCGAAACGAAGGAGGCAACCGGCAGGTAATCGCAGAAGGCAGAAACTGATTCGGCGCCTCAGTTGCTCAAGCGGGGTTGTCGGTCTCGAGCAACTCCGGAAGATCGCCGGGCTCCTCGATCGGTGCATCGCGGCGTCCTATCAGGATGAGATGCGCCTGGTCGATTGTCGCCAGCACCTCGAGCTCATAGGTTCTGGAGATGCGGTCGCAGCGGCAATCGATGAGGGGGGTGACGTAGTTCGCAATCACGCCGCCGAGGGTCATGCCGCGACGGGCGATCTCCGCGATCAGCCGCTCGGTCTCGGCGACTACGATCCTCTCCGGACGGCAGACCACCACAACCGCCGAGCGCTCCGAGTGAAGCGCAGCCTCGAGCGCGTGCAGCGAGCGCGATGCTGCGACGAGGTCCTCTCCCAGAGACCCGGCGGGAACGATCTGCCGATAGCGGAGAAGGATCCGCATCAGCTCGCGTACCCAGTCGCCTGCGCTCTGCGGGAGGTCGAGAAGGCGGAGGAAGTGGCCGGTCGGGGCCGTGTCGACGACAATCATGGCCTGCGACTCGTCGGCCAGAAGATCGGCCATCCTGCTGATGGCGAAGAGCTCGTCTGCCCCCGGCGGGGCGATCTCCAGCAGCTTCCGCATCGCATCAGCGTCATAGGCCAGCGAGATGTTCCCCGGAGTCAGCGCATCGACGGCTCGCTCGATCTCTTCTCCCAGAGACTCGCGGAAGCTCCGCCAACGCGCACGTGTGTCGATCGCTTCGATCGTCAGGTTCTCCGGCGGAGGTTGATCCGCGAACACGGACGGAAGGGTGTGCGCCGGATCAACTGAGATCGCCGTGTACCGCCGGTCTGGATTCTCGCGGGCGAGCTGGCTGGCGATCGCCGCCGCTGCGGTCGTCTTCCCTACTCCTCCTTTCCCGGCCACGAAAAGGAGTCTGGCCCGGGGAGGAAGGATCAATCGCTTTTCGGCAGTTACGCCACCTCCCGGGGTTACATCGACGACGTTCCCGTTCTCCGGGAGGTCGCCACGGAGAAACGCGGTGAGTCTGGCGATCGTATCCAGCGGCACACACGACCTTGGTGCGTCGGTGACCAGGAGCGACCCTAACGACGCGTGCGCTGCCCGATCGCGTTCCTGGCGCGCGCTGCATTTCTGGCACCCCTCGTCATCCGCACTGCGATTCAGGATGGCGAACGGAATGGCGATTCCCTCGGATTGAAGCTCCGCGATCAACCTCAGCGACTGCTCCACCACCCACGGCTCCGAGAGCAGGACGGGAATGAACGCGGTGCTGGCGGCGTCGCGAAGCAACGCCAGCCTCTTCTCTCCCTCCAGGCGAAAGGCGTCTATGAACGAGTCCATGGCGTCACGGCTATTGCGCCGCGTGAACTGGCGGACCATGTTCCGGTGCTTGGCCTGCATGGCATCGAGTGCCGAGGCCAGTTGCAGGAAGTGCGCTCCGGAGCCCAGCATCCGGAGCGTATGCCCGGTGGGTGCGGTATCGACCATGACGAGGCGGCCGGGATCCTCTTCGGCCAGTTCTCCGATTCTCATCCACGACATCAACTCATCGATGCCGGGGAGAGCCAGTTCGAAGAAACGTTGCAGCTCCTCCTTTTCCAGGTACGTTCCGCGGTCGCCGAGCTCGAGAAACGACGACAGGTTCCGCTCCAGGAATCGTCGATAAAGCCGATCCGCATCGACCTTCTCGATCGTCAGGTTGTCCACGGTGGCTGACGCGAACAGGTCGTCGAGGTTCGATGCAGGATCGGTCGTAAAGAGTACGACTCTGCGGCTGAGGGCCAGATGGAGAGCGGCGAGAGAAGCGATCGTCGTTTTGCCGACTCCCCCTTTTCCTCCGACCAGAATGATGCGCCGGCCGGCGATCTCGTCGATCGCCCGGCGCAGCTCGGCGGTTCTGTCTCGAGGCAGGCTCACGGATGGATATCGAAGCTTACAACCGACAGTGGAGCGGCGGTCGCTTCGGCCGCCGGGACGGGTTGGAAGCAGCCCCGGTTCGCGCGCGGGCGCCCGTGAGCGGGCGCCCCTCCACTGAACCGGCGCCCAGTGGAGCGGCGGTCGCTTTCGGCCGCCGGGGCGGGCGGGAGCGCGTTATCCCGGCCTACTTGCCGTAACCGGTGTAGATGCCGATCGCGCTCTCAGGCTCCTCTTCACCGCGAGAGGCGGCAGCATGACGGGCTATCTCCTCGCGGCGCGCGCGGATCTCGCGAAGTTGCAGGAAGACGATCGCCTCTTCCGCCGCGAACTGCTCCTCGGAGATGTCGCCCACCTCCAGCATCATCTGCAACTCGATGAGCCTCTCCTTCCAGGCCTGATCGTTCAGAAGCTCTTCATCGGCCATCGTCTGGATTTGTCTCATGACCCAGTTGAAGCCGGCCACGGGCAGCTTGAACGGAAGCATCAGAATGTCATCGATAAGGAACATGCTGTTGGTCGCCGCTTCGAGTCATCTCTCCGCGCGCTCCAGTTTCAAACGGATGTTTACGAAGTTGTACGGGGGCCAGGGACCGGTATAGAGAAATGACAGCTTATTCTCGTATTTTCTGGCGATGTCGGAGATCTGCTCGTCGAAGGCGCGCGTCTTCTCACGTGCCACTAGAAATGCGGCGTTCAGGATCATCTTGTCGCCGATCGGCTTGTTGGAGCGCGACGCGATCGCCGCGTCGCGCAGGCTCTCGTAGATCTCGCTGACGTACGAGTCGGCACGCGCCTGAAGCGCCGACTCCACCACCCGCCCGAGCTGCATGCGCGAAAAGTAGCTCGAGCTGCTCGTGCTCGAGAAGATCTCTTCCTTCAGACGGCGGATCTCCTCATCATCATGCTCCAGTTCCCGGATTACGGCATCCTTGTCCCAGTTCACCTTGAGGCCGAACTCGATTTTCCCTTCCATCTTCCCGAGCACATCGCTGAGCGCTTCGTAGGTACCCTTGAGGAACTCGCGAATGTCGTTCTCGGTGCGAAAGACCGTTCCGAAGCTCATCGGCAGCACTGTGAAGTCCTTCATGACCAACTCGTTCACGTGCTCGTGAGCAAGAGCATTCTCGCGCGTGGGATCGAAGACGATCAGGGGGCAGTTGGAGACGACCGCCGCAAACTCCTTGTAATGGACGGTGTAAACCTGATCGTTGCGGCGGCCGATGCCGACTGCGCCAAAGCTGTGGGGAGACTCGCTCCTGATGATGCAGTAGACATACTTTCCCTGCTCGCCGTCAGGCTGCACTGGTTGCGCTGCCTCATCCATCGCTGACCTCCAGGGAAGTTGACGGAAACTATAATACAAGCGGTATGCCTCCGATCTCCGACGCCCAGCGGCCTGCGCCGAACGCGAAAGACCGCCGGCTCCTGGCCGTGGCGCGAGGAGTCGAGCAGTGGTTCAAGGCGTCTCAGCGCGCGCTGCCATGGCGCGCGGCCTACGATCCCTATCAGATCTGGATCTCCGAGGTCATGTTGCAGCAGACCAGGATGGAGGTCGTCGTCGATCGGCACTTTCACCGGTTCCTCGAGCGCTTTCCGGACGTGGCCACGCTGGCGCACTCGAGCCAGTCCGAGGTTCTCGCCGCATGGTCGGGACTGGGCTACTACCGGCGCGCGCGCATGTTGCGAGAAGGCGCCAGACACCTCATGCGGCATCACGAAGGCCGTCTGCCGCGAGACATCGAGGCTTTGCGCGCGGTACCCGGAATCGGACGCTACACCGCGGGCGCGATCGCCTCGATCGCCTTCGACGAGAGGGCGGCAATCGTCGACGGGAACGTCGCACGCGTCATCGCCCGGCTCGAGCAGATCGAAGATCCTTTCGGCTCGGCCGTCTTTACACGACAGACCTGGGCCCTGGCAGCGCGGCTGGTCGGTGCCGCGAGATCTCCCCGGAATCTCAATCAGGGCCTCATGGAGCTCGGCGCGCTCTTCTGCACGCCGCGCGCTCCGCGATGCACCTCCTGTCCCCTTCAGGACCATTGTCACGGACGGGCTTCGGGCGAAGCGGAGCGGTTGCCTGTCCGTCGCGCCCCGGCCGAGACTCGGGCGCTGAAAATCGATCTCTTCGTCGTCCAATCGGCAGACGGATCGGTCCTGATGGAGGCGGCCACCGGGCCACTCATGGCCGGCATGTACCATCTGCCCCAGACCCCCGGCCTCTTCCAGTCAGCCGGAGCGTCGCTTCCGCCCGGCCCGAGGCTCGGCCGATTTCGACACACCATCACGAACCGCCGAATCCAGTTCAACGTCCTGGCCTCGGAGCCGGAGAACGTCGCTGACGGACCCGGCGATTTCTTCTGGGTCGATCCAAAGCGACTGGCAGCGGTTCCGCACCCTTCGTACGTACGAAAGGCGCTCGATATCGCCGGCCTGCTGTAATGATGCTGCCGCCCGCCGTGTAAAATGACACCGTGATGCGCGGGCGTGTACTCCTCATTTTCGGTGTGCTGCTATCCCTTCCTCTCCGGCTGAGGTCCGACTGCGCTTTTGTCCCCATTTCCTCCGGCCAGTTCCGCTCGACCATCTACGACATCGCCGTCGATGGCACCGATCTCTGGGCTGCCACCGGCTACGGCGTGGCGCTGTATGACGCCACGAACGATCCGCCGGTCCTCCGGAGATCGCTGGCCATCGCCGGACGGACTACTTCCGTGCGAGCCACCAGCGGCTACGCTCTGGTTGGAAGCGGGAGCGTCCTTTATCGAGTAACGAAAGACTCCAGCCGTCTGCTGGCCACCGAGATCGCCGACCTCGGCGGCACCATCAACGACATGCTACTCAGCGGATCGTATTTGTTCGTGGGGGCCTCGAACGGCTTGAGCGTCGTGAGCCTGGTCGAACCACAGCATCCGTCGGTAGTTCAGGGCCCTTCCACTCTGCAGACATCCACCGGAGCCGCCGTCTCGCTGGCGACGCTCGGCAATGCTCTCTACGTGATCGATGGCGACTCGTCCGTCGAAGTGTTCTCGATAGACTCCGGTACGGCGATACGCATCGGCTCCTTCTCCACCTTTCCGCGCCCGCTCTCAGTCAACGCACACAACGGACAGCTCTTCATTTCCGACGGCTTCCAGACACAGACCTTCAGCGTCTCGGGCTCTCAGATGACACCGCTCGGGACACCGCTCGGGACACCGTTCGCGACGGCAGTAACTGAGCTCGGCTCGATCTCCGGAGGCGTTGCTCTCACGGCGGGAGCGGATCTCCGGCTGCGCGCACTCGACCTCTCGACACCGACGCCGGTGAACCTTTTCGCCGCCGACCTGCCGGCCGGCGCGGGCAACTCCAACCGCGTTTTTCGGATCGTCACAACAGCCGACAAGGCTTATGTGGCTGCCGGCGATGCCGGCCTGCGCTCGTTCGACATCGCCGCCTTCAGGCCGCCGTATCCGATCCGCAGTTTTCCGTTTCCCGGTCTGAGCTCGCTTCGCGTCGTCGGCACCAGTGCCTTCGTCGCCGGAACGACAGCCCTCCAGGAACTGTCGATCGGTACTTCAGGCGTCACCTCACTGCGCCAATGGTCCTCCGGCAAGGCTGAGATCGTGCGCGACGCCTTGCCCGGCCTCCTGCTGACTTCGACCGATAGCGACATGACGCTCTGGTCCACGATCGCTGCGACCCCGACGGTCGTCTCGAACGTTCCGCTCAGCAGCATCCGCTCGGCCGTGCTGATCGGGACCAACGTATACGCCGTGACTTCCGACCGCGTTCTCTGGTCAGCGCCGGTGACGCAGGCAGAATCGATCGCCACCCGCGTTCCCACCCCGTCGTCTCCCTCCTTTGTGGCGCGTTCGGAAACATTGAACGGAACACCAATTGCTCTCGCTCTCGGCAATATCAATGACGACGGCACCACGACGATCCGCTACTTCGCAACCGGCGACCCGACCACGACTCCACAGACCGCCACCTTCGCAGGAGCGGCCACGAGCGGCATCAGCCTCTCGCTGGGACGTGTCGCGGCGCTGACTTTCCGCGGCCTGAACGTGGTCGATTTCACCGGCGCCACGCCGTCGACGAGGATCCTGTCCGGCAGCGTCGGGGCCTTCGGCACCCAGCTGGCGCTGGCAGGCTCGACGCTGTTTCTCCTCACCGACAGCGGCGTGCAGGTCTTCGACATCGCTTCCGGCGCCCTGACAAGGACTCTGGCCCTTCCGCCTGTGCCCGTGGCGATCGCGGTCGACGAGAGTGGAACGACTGCTGCCGCGCTGACCAGCGACTCCTTCGCCACGGTCAACTGGAAGACGGCCAGCCAGCAACCAGCGTCAACCGGAATCGCCTCGCAAAACGCCAACTACAGCAAGGTGACCGTGAGCGCCGACCGGCTCGGACTTCTCGATCGCGGATCAGTCGATTCCTACTCGTTTCTTCAGGGCGGAGGCCTTCCCTACGACTTCCTCGGGCTCTCAGGCGTGCAGGGGATCATCGATGTCGCCGCAATCCCGCGCGGCTTTGTCGTCCTGGGCGGATCAGGAAAGCTTTCGCTCCTCTCGGCCACGGGCGTCGTTCTCTCGGAACTGGTCGTCGACAGCGCCCGGGATGCCCTCCCGCTTTCCGTCTACAACGTTGGAGGAGCGATCTGGGTCTCGGTATCCAAAGGCTGCGTGCCGGGCCCTTGCCAGAAGGTCACGACCATCTTCGATCCGCGGAACAGCGCGCTGGTGCCGACCGCGATGACCCTGACCGGCGCCGTCATCGACGTCGCCATCAGCAGCACGGGGGGCAACTCGCGAGCGTATGCGCTCTTCGATCTGCCCGGCGAGCTTCGCATCTTCGATATCGGCGATCCATTCCATCCATCGCTCTCTAACAGCTTCTCGACAGCTGGACTCTCGGCCACGCCGCCGGCTTCGGTCGCTTACGCGCCAGGAGTGGCGACGGTGTACCTGCTGGCCGACAAGCTCTACGCCTTCGCCGAGTCCGAGCTCTTACCGATGCGACAGGTGGCGATCCCGGCCGCCACGTCGTCGTTCGGACAAAGCGTGCGGATCGATGGCAGCTGCGCCCTGATAGCAGGACGGACGGATGCCCCGCAGCTCTACGCGATCGATGGTCCGGTCAACTGGCGGGCGAACGCCACCCCGGCGATTCCTTCCGCTATCCGGTCGGTCGCCTCCCGGCCGGGATATTTCTACCTGCTCACCGAACGCTCTCTCGAGGTCTGGTCGACCGTCGCGCAAGAGCCGAAAGTGAAGAGACACGCAGCGCGCTGATATCCCCCGATGCATAATTCGCGACTATGACGAAGATCCGGTTTGCAGTCGACGAGCGGGCCTACCGCGTCACGCTCGATGCTCCACCCCACAACATCCTCGACATCGAGCTTCTCGGCGAGCTCAAACAAGCGCTGGGCAAGGTTCGGAACGACAGGCATCTGCTCATCATCGATGCGGCCGGAGAGAAGGCCTTCTCGGCGGGTGCGAGCGTTCAGGACCACGTCGGCGATCGCGTTGCGTTGATGCTGGCGAACTTCCACGACTGCTTCAGGATCCTGAGCCGCCTGGAGCTGGTGACCGTGGCCCTGGTCCGCGGCGCAGCGCTTGGAGGCGGCTGCGAGCTCGCCATGGCCTGCGATTTCGTCCTGGCTTCCGACCGGGCGCGCTTCAGTCAGCCTGAGATCTCCCTGGGAGTTTTTCCCCCTGTTGCGGCGTGGCAACTCTCCCATCAACTTCCGCCGCGAAAAGGGCTCGAACTTCTACTCAGTGGAGAATCAATTGGCGCCGCGGTAGCTGCCGAGCTCGGTATGGTCAACGTCGTCTTTCCCATGGCCGACTTCGAAAACAGTGCGGCCGCATGGCTCGAGCGGCTGACACGGCACAGCGCCTCGTCCCTGCGCCTGGCGAGAAAAGCCTTTCGGATGGCCCAGGCGGACGACTTCGACAAGCGCCTGTCTCAGGTCGAGCGGCTTTACCTCGACGAGCTGATGGCCACCACGGACGCGAACGAGGGCCTCGCGGCTTTCCTCGAGAAACGCCCGCCCGTCTGGCTCAATCGATAACCGGCAACGGTCAACTCTGCCGGATTTGTGAACACACTCGTCCTGATAAGATTGCGCCACCTGCCACCCGTCGAGGGAGATCAATGACCGTAGCACCAGAGCGCCCGCGGGGAGACCTTTCGGCACTCCGCATTCATCACGATGAGGAGCCGAGGCGCCCCGAAAAAAGCTGGCTGAAGATCATCGTCTGGATCGTTCTCCTGGCGGCTCTGGCCGTGGGCGCCCTTTTCATCAATGCGCGCTTCATCGCGCCATCGCGAGCGCCGCTCGTCGACACCGTGCTCGTCAAGCCGACCGTCAGCGTCGCCAATCCGGCGCTCCTCACCGCCACGGGTTACCTGGTGGCCAATAAGCAGGCCAAGATCACGCCGAAGATCTCCGGAAAGGTCATTCGCCTCAACTTCGACACCGGAACCAAAGTGCATACGGGAGACGTTCTGGCAGTCCTGGAGAGCACGAACCTGCAGGCTCAGCTCGACGAGGCTCAGGCCTCACTCTCGGAAGCGGAGCGCGAATACAACCGCCAGGCCGCGCTGTGGAAGGACGGAGTGACGACGCACGCTCTTCTCGACAGCGCCGACGCTCAGTTGAAGGTCATGAGGGCACGAGTCGATCAGATCCGGATCAACATGACCGACATGGTCGTCCGCGCGCCGTTCGACGGCGTGGTAGCCACGAAGAACACCGAGGTGGGAGAGGTGATCTCGTCGGTGACTATGGGGCAGATCGCAGGAACGCTGCCCAGCGGAGCCATCGCCACGATCGTCGACCTTCGAACCCTGGAAGTGGAAGCCGACATCAATGAGAACACCCTCGCTCAGTTGCGCGAAGGGCAGCCGGCGGAAGTCTCGGTCGACGCCTTCCCCGGGCAGAAGTGGAAAGGCTTCCTCCGACAGATCATCCCGACCGCCGACCGCTCCAAGGGAATCGTCAAGGTCAAGGTGGCCATCATCAATCCATCCGACCGGCTTCTGCCGGAGATGGCGTCGACCGTGTCGTTTCTCCAGACGGCGCGGACGGATGCCGAGCTGCGCGAGCCGGCAAAGCTGTGGGTGCCTCTGCCGGCAATCATCGAGGGACAGCCCAAAAAGGTCGCCGTGGTCAACGACCAGCATCGCGTCATTCTCAAGGCGGTAACGACCGGCGCCCTGCGTGAAAACAGAATCGAGATCCTCAGCGGCCTTCGCGAAGGTGACCGCCTGATCACCAAACAGGCTGATACGCTGAAATCCGGAGAGCTGGTCCGGCTGAGTGACGACGAAAAATAGGAGGGCGTGTGGAGACCCTGGTTGAGATTCACGATGTGCGCAAGGTCTACAAACGGGATCAGTTCGAAATCCCTGTGCTCAACGGCATCACGCTCGGAGTACCGCGCGGAGATTTTCTCGCCCTGATGGGGCCTTCGGGCTCCGGCAAGACGACTCTGCTGAACCTGATCGCCGGCATCGATCGCCCGACCAGCGGCCGGATCCTCGTGGACGGTCAGGAAGTCTCCTCCTATAGCGAGACCGCTCTGGCCAGCTGGCGGGCGCGACACGTCGGTTTCATCTTCCAGATGTACAACCTCATTCCGGTGCTGAATGCCGCGGAGAACGTCGAGCTGCCGCTCCTGCTGACGAAGCTCAACAGGAAACAGCGCAAGCAGCACGTCGAGAACGCTCTGGCCATCGTCGGGCTGGCCGATCGGATGACTCACTATCCGCGTCAGCTCTCCGGCGGTCAGGAGCAGCGCGTAGCCATCGCCCGGGCCATCGTCACCGATCCGACCATTCTGGTGGCCGATGAGCCGACCGGCGACCTCGACGCGAAGAATGCCGACGAGACCCTCGATCTTCTTCAGCGGCTGAACGCCGAGTTCGAAAAGACCATCGTCATGGTGACCCACGATCCGAAGGCGGCCGGCAGGGCGAAGCACGCCCTGCACCTCGATAAAGGGGTTCTGGCCGAGGGACAGTACGGCTACGAGGCCGAACCGGCCGTCGTGAGGACATAGCCATGCGATTCCTTCACCTCATTCGAGGCAATCTCTTCCGCAACAAAGTTAGATCGCTCCTGACAGTCTGTCTGATGGCGGCCATCTTCTTCTTCGTCACCACGCTCCTTTCGATCCTGGCCACTTTCGACAATGCCAGCGAGGCGTCCGGCGTCGATCGTCTGGCAGTCCAGTCGGCGATCTCACTGACGACGATGCTCCCGTATTCGCACGAGCAGAAGATCCGAGAGGTTCCCGGCGTCGCCGAGACGGCCAAACTGCAGTGGATCGGGGCTTACTACAAAGACTCACGCAACTTCTTCGCGAACTTCGCCGTCGATGCCGACAAGATGAAGGCCGTCTGGACCGACTATGCCATCGATCCGGCGCAGTTCGAAGCCTTCAAAGCGGACCGTCAGGGTTGCCTCGTAGGTCCGGAGCTTCTCAAGCGTTTCGACTGGAAGGTGGGGCAGAAGATCGTCCTGAAAGGAACCATCTTTCCGTTCGATCCGCAGCTGACCATCCGCGGCGTCTACTACCACCCGGTCAACGTATCGTCGCTCTACTTCCACACGGAGTACTTTCGCGAAGCGGGACTGGGAGGGCAGGGTCTCACCGGCACGGTCTGGGTCCGGGTGAGCGATACGCGGAAGATGGCCGCGGTGAGTCAGCAGATCGACGAAATGTTCAAGAACTCCGAGTATCCGACTGAGACATTCACGGAGAAGGAGTTCCAGAAGAACTTCATCTCCATGATGGGCAACATCAAGCTCCTCTTCACCAGTGTCAGCGTCTGCGCCATCTTCATGGTCATCCTCCTGGCGGCGATCACCATGAGCATGTCCGCGCGCGAGCGCGTGACCGAGATTGCAGTGTTGAAGGCCCTCGGGTATCGCCCCGGACTCGTGCTCGGGCTAATGCTCGTCGAGTTCGTTCTGCTCACGCTCTTCGGCGGCCTCGCCGGTACGCTCGCGGCGAAGGGTTTCTATCAAGTGTTCGACATGGCCAGAGCGACGTCGGGCTTTCTGGCAGGGTTCAGAGTGTACTGGCAGACGGTGGCGCTCTGCCTCGGCGCCTCGGCGCTCGTGGGCATCGTGGCCGGTGGATACCCGGCGTATCGCGCGGCGAACCTGAGCGTCGTCGACGGCCTCCGGAAGGTGGTGTGATGGCCATACCTCTCAAGTACAACATCGGCAATATCAGCAGCCGCCGCGTCTCCACCCTCATGTCGGTACTGGGGATCGGAATCGTCATCGCTGTGATGCTGTCGATGATGGCGCTATCGAATGGAGTCAATTCCGCGATCATCTCCACCGGATCGAAGGACAACCTGATGATCATGCGCGATGGCTCTGACACTGAGCTCGACAGTTGGGTGGACAAGGCGAAGTTTCAGGTCCTGCGAACGCTGCCGGGCATTCAGAAAGATGCTCAGGGACAGCCGGTCATCTCACCCGAGATCATCATCGTTTTCAAGCTGCCGAAAAAGGACAATCCGAAGGGCTCGAACGTCAATGTCCGAGGTGTGACACCCATGGGCTTCGAAATGCGTCCCTACCTGAAAGTGATCGAAGGGCGGATGTTCCGGCCGGGAGTGAACGAGGTCATTGTCTCCCGCAGAATTCGCGACCGCTTCGTCGGTTGCAACGTCGGCGACAGCTTCCACTTCGGACCGCAGGACTGGAACGTGGTCGGCATCTTCGACGGCGCAGGAACCAGCTTCGATTCCGAGATCTGGACTGACGTCGGCTACCTCGGCTCTGTGAGAAAGCGCGAGTCCTACTCCACAGTGGTCATCCGTCCGGCCGATCACGACGCCGCCACGAGCATCAAGGCGGCAGTCGACAACGACAACCGCCTCAAGCTCCAGGCCAAGAGCGAGTATCAGTATTACGACGAACAGACCAGCGGCCTCGTCGGGATCAAGGTCCTGGTCGGATTCGTCACGTTTTTCATGGTCATCGGGGCCACTCTCGGAGCGATGAATACCATGTTCACAGCCGTTGCCAGCCGCACCCGCGAGCTGGCGACGCTCCGGGCGCTCGGCTTCAAGCGTCGGGCAATCCTCATGACCGTCGTCATCGAGAGCGCATTCGTCTCCCTGCTGGGAGGGCTGGCCGGAGTGCTCCTGGCGTTGCCGGTCAATCTCATCTCCACCGGAACGACCAATTTCAAGACCTTCTCCGAGGTCGCCTTCAATTTCAACATGGGGCCTGCGGTGGCACTCCGCGGCATCCTGCTGGCCGTCGTCGCCGGGGTGATCGGGGGCCTGCTGCCGGCGATCAGCGCCGCTCGTCTTCCGATCACCCGCGCCCTCCGCGAGATCTGAGCTGCGGGCTGTAACTCTCTTCAAGATCTGTCGTATAACTCAGGGAACCTGTTTAGCCGAATCCGCGCCGCATGACTCTTCAAGCGCGGAGGAGCCAGTCCGTTGCGTCGGCACGGCTTGCCGATTGATATCGTAGGGACGAACGGACCACAAGAAAATGCCTGAGACCACGAGCAACAAGACTGCGCGCAGGATCGCCAGCCGGGCACTGGTGGTCTGGCTCGTCGCACTCGCCGCTCTGATCGTCGACAGCCAGGTGTCGCGGCTGCTTCGGATGTTTCACCGGAGCTCCGGGTTCCTCGGCTTCATCTCATTCCTGGCCTGGCTGATTCTGCTGGCCATCACCCTCTACTGGATCGCTTTGGCTATCCGGTGGATTCTGCGCAAGGTCTTCTGGCGCGTCGGCCGGCGGCTGTTCCTCAGCTACGTTCTCATCGGCGTACTCCCCTTCATCCTGATGACCGTGCTCGGCTTCATCGTGGCCTGGACCACGGCCGGGGTGATGAGCCAGGCCGCCCTGCGCGGAGAGCGCCAGACCACCCTCGGGCAGATGGAGGCATGGAGCCTCGAATACGCCATGCTGGGGAAGAAGCCGACCGACGGTCTCTCGACTCTGGAGATCTACGACAGTGCCGACGGCTCGACGGAGAAGCTGCCTGAATGGCTGAGGAAAACGACGTTCAGCGGAACGGCCTGGCGCGATTCGGCGCCGCTCTTCGTTTCCGCGCGGCAATACTCCCCCGACAACAGGTCGGTGGTCTTCGTGCAGCCGCTGGACAAGGAATGGGTGAAATGGCTCGAGGAACAGGGAGGCATGATCATCTCTTTCGAGCAGACCCGTAACCACCGCGATAGCAGCGGCAACAAGATCCGTGTCCGCAAGAAGGACCAGGACATCGAGATCGAGACAGGGGATAACTTCAACTCCTTCTTCCGGCGCGCCTGGGGGCTGAACCGGGTCATCTGGGGCGATCTGACCGATCTCACGAACTGGGAAACCGGCGGCACAGCCGCCGACCATCAGCTCTTCACGTTCATTTCGAACCCCATCAGCAATCTGGTGCAGTTCTACTTCGGAGCATCGAACGACGAGTACATCCGCATCCTCGTTCGGATCATCGTCGGCGTGGTTGCTCTCCTCATGCTGATCTATGTGATGGCCTCGCTCTTCGCGGCCATCCTCATATTCTCGATCTCTCGCGCCGTGAACCGGATCGAGAAGGGCACCCAGGCAGTCGAGCGCGGCGACTTCTCGTACCGGATCGCCATGAAGCCGCGCAATCAGCTGGGACAGATGGCCCAGTCGTTCGACCACATGACCGAATCGATCGCCTCGCTCCTGGTGAAGGTCGCCGAGAAGGAGCGCCTTCAGAGCGAGATCGACATCGCCGCCTCGATTCAAAGGAACCTTCTGCCGAAGGAAGGTCCGCGCCTTCGAGGAGTCACCTTCTCGGCACACTTTGAACCGACCGCCTCGATCGGCGGCGACTACTACGATCTCTTCTCGATCGACAAGTCGCGGCTCGGCGTGGCCATCGGCGACGTCTCGGGACATGGACTGTCCACCGGTCTGGTCATGGCTATGGTCAAAGCCGCAATCACCACCCTGGTGGAGGAAGGGGCCGACGAGCTCTCGATCTTCGCCCGCCTCAACGATCTCGTGCACCGGTCGACCGAGCGCCGCGCCTTCATGACGCTGGCCTTCACCATCTTCGATTTCGAGCACGCCAGGATCCGCCACACCAACGCCGGCCACCTCTACCCGTACCTGCTGCGCGCCGGCGAGCCGCCCTACGCCATCGAGTGTCCCTCGCTGCCGCTCGGCGTGCGGAACAACGCGACGGCCAGAACGGTAGAGCTCGATCTACACGAAGGCGACGCGCTCGTTTACCTCTCCGACGGCATTGTGGAGGCTCAGGACGAAACAGGCGAGCCGTTCGGATTCGACCAGCTCGAAGCGCTTCTGGCCGCGGTTTCAGGGCAGATGCCACCCGAGATCCAGGAGACGATCCTGGCGGCGGTGGCGCGCCATTCGGGCACTCGCCCGGCCGACGACGACAGGACTGTCATGGTGCTGCGGTTCGATCAACTGCCGGTGAGCGGGCATAACCTCGCCGACAACGAGACCACGCTCCTGGCCCCCGCCGTCACCACCAGCTGATTCATGGCGTAACAGAATCGAAGAGCTCGACGAAGGGGCGCTCGTTGCGGTAAGGGGTCGCTGGTCTACCGCGATGCCGCAGCAGTCGCGGACGGGACGGACGCCGCGGCACCACGCAGGATGTGGTTCGCGATCCGGTGGATGTAAGTCACCGTCTCCCGGAAAGGAGGCACCCCGTTGTACTTCCAGACATTTCCCTCGCCGGCGTTGTAGGCCGCCACGGCCAGATCGGCGTTCCCCTGGAAGGTCTCGAGCAGCCAGCGAAGGTAACGCGTGCCGGCATAGATGTTTGCCACCGGGTCGAAAGAATCGGTGACGCCGAATCGCTCCGCCGTCGCCGGCATGAGCTGCATCAATCCTCGCGCCCCTTTGTTGGAGAGAGTATGCGGATCGTAATCGGATTCCGCCTTGATCACCGCGGAGACGAGCGCGGCATCGACATCGAATTTCCGGGCAGCGTCGATGATGGTCTGGTTGTACCTCGTCTTGAACAGAGGGGCGCTGGCTTCGTTGAATCGCCAGGAACGTTTTGGGAAGACACCTTCAGCCTCGATGATCTTCTTGATCTCAGCGGCCGCCTGCGGCGGTAACACTTCATCGTTGACGATGCGCTCCACCCGGTGAAGCGGCACGCTGACCTTGCCGCCGCCAGGCAGTGTCAGATCGAGGGTATCTTCTGTTGCCACATACGACTGGACCTTGAGGGCTCTCCCATCGCTGAAAAGGACGATATCTGCCCTTGCGGCGGTTCCTGCGAGCAGGCTGAGGCCCAGGATGAAGCGGATCAGACGGTTATGTTTCATTGGACTTCTCCGCAAAACGTGCGACGACAACCCTTTATGCCCGCGGATGATAGGCGTCGTAGAGCTTCTGCAGCCGGGCCCTCGAAATGTGAGTGTAAATCTGAGTGGTCGAGATATCTGCATGGCCCAGCATCATTTGGACGCTTCGGAGGTCCGCTCCGTTCTCCAGCAGATGCGTGGCGAAGGAATGGCGGAGGACGTGAGGCGAGATGTGGACCTCGATACCCGCCTGCCGGGCATACCGGACGATGTTCATCCAGAAGAGCTGACGGGACATCGGCCGTCCCCGGTTCGTGAGAAAAAGGTGAGGATCGCCGTGCTTCTGGAATGACGAGCGGCCGCGCTCGATGTAGTCGAGCATGGCCTCCTTCGCCGAATCGCCGAAAGGGACGATCCGCTCCTTCGATCCCTTGCCGATGGTTCGCAGGAAGCCGGCATCCATGACAAGGTCCTCCAGCTTGACATGGATGAGCTCGCTTACCCTGAGGCCTGTGGCATAGAGGAGCTCCAGCATCGCCCGATCGCGAAGCCCGGCTGAGCTCGAAACGTCCGGCGCGCGGAGGAGGGCTTCGATCTCCGTGGCATGGAGGGTGCGCGGCAGGCTCGACCAGAGTTTCGGATTCTCGAGATTCTCAGTCGGATCGCGCTCGAGGTGCTTCTCGGTACTGAGAAAACGAAAAAGACCGCGGATTGCCGCCAGGGCCCGCGCCACCGATCGGGCCGAGATCCCGGCGCTGCGCAGACTTTGAAAATAGCGTACCAGGTGGAGGCGCTCCACACCCGACAGCTCGAGACTCTGGTCTTGAAGAAAATGCCCGAAGTGCCGGAGATCCCGCCGGTATGCCGCCAGCGAGTTGGGAGCCAGACCCTTCTCGACTGTGAGGAAGTCGAGGTAGATCGGCAGAAACGTCACGAAGAACTGGCTCTTCTCCGGTGCTTCCGGGTCGATGCTGCGCGGTTTCTTCAGCGTTCCGGTCACCGGAGGCTCCCAGCGCTCAGTCCGCCGTCGCCAGGGGTGCGGAATGGACCACTAACGAGGCTTCGCCTCAGACCGACGAGATGAGGAAACCAGAAACTAGAAACCAGAAACCAGAAGAAGGCGGTTCTGGTTTCTGGTTTCGAAATGCGACTCACAAGCCCCCCATTCCCCATGTTCAAGAGCCTAGTGCGCCCGCCGATGCTCCGTACCCGGCGCGCGTCGCTACGACATCGGCCATGTAGGACGACCGGACGAAGGGGCCGGAGAACACTGCGCGGAAACCGATGGCCTCACCGATCTCCCGAAACTCGGCGAAGACGTCAGGGTGCACGTACTCGACGACGTCCAGCTTCTCCTTCTTCGGCTGCAGGTACTGGCCGATCGTGACGATCTCACATCCGGAACTGAAAAGACGGTGGAGAACGTCGATGACCTCGTCGCGTCGCTCTCCCAGTCCGAGCATGATCCCCGACTTCCTGACGATCGATGGATCGGCGCTCCTGACGTGCTCGAGGACGGACAGCGAACGGTCGAAGCGTGAACCAGGACGGACGTAATCGTACAGACGGGGAACGGTCTCGACGTTGTGGTTGTAGTAATCGGGGCGGGCCTCGACGACGATCTGCACTGCGTCGAGATTGCCGCGGAAATCGGGGGTCAGGACTTCGATGGCCGAATCGGGGAGCGCAATCCGCAGCGCGGCGATCGTCTCTGCGAAGTGCCGAGCTCCGCCGTCAGAGAGATCGTCGCGGGTGACCGACGTGACGACCACGTGCTGCAGTCCCATGCGCACCGCGGCCTCGGCGACCGCTTGCGGCTCGTCGGGCGAGGGGGGAGCCCACGGGCGCCCCGTCTCGACATTGCAGAAGCCACACGACCGCGTGCAGACGTCGCCGAGAATCATGAAGGTCGCCGTACCACGGGAAAAACATTCCGTCCGGTTGGGACAGGCCAGCGACTCGCAGACGGAATGGAGGTCGCGGGCTCGGAAGAGGCTCTTGACCTCATGCAACTGCTGGAGATTGATCCTCTTCTCCCGGATCCAGGATGGAAGCTGCGGACGTGCTGACAAGATGAATGGCGCTCCTGACGGCTATCTTACCAGCCACGCCGGACGTCGTATCCAATCCGGCGCACGCACAAAAGCCGCCCGGGATGGGCGGCTTTTCGATGCAGGGTCGGGACCGCGCTGCGAGAGGAAGGTCTGGAGGCTAGTGGCCGACGAGCGACTTGTCGAGAGATCGCTCGATGAGGACTTCGGCTTCCGGCTCCGGAATGCCCTTGACGATCGCCACTTCCGACACGATCAGATACTTCGCCCGCTCATACATCTTCTTCTCGCGGAACGACAGGCTCTTCTTCTTCGAGACCTCGTTGAGATTCTTCAGTACGTCTGCAACATCCTCCAGACGTCCTGTTTTCATCTTTTCCAGGTTCTCGCGGTAACGACCTTTCCAATCGGTATGGCCCTTGGTGACCCGCTCCTCGAGGAGCGAGATGAGACCTTTGATTTCCTTCTGCTGATACAGCCGGCGCAGACCGACGCGGTCTGTGTTGCTGATCGGGACCATCAGACGCGAGTTGTTCGCGAGGAGTCTGAGGTGGTAATACGTATCACCCGCTCCCATCACGGCGGACTCGCCGATCTGCTCGACGATGGTTACGCCATGGTTGGGATAAACGAGTTTTTCCCCGACTTTGAATGATTTGAGAGGCAAGAGAGGCTCCTTCCTGAAAGGCTAAGGGAGAGGCATCTTAAGCCATAAGCGGCGATCGGTCAAACCGCAGGGGCTCAATAGGTTGAGTCCGACACGAGCAGATCTGCCATATCGGCGCCGGTTTCTCGCCCCGGCGTCGGCCCATATCCGCCGTAGTGCCCGGTGCCTCGACACGCACGGCGCCGCGATGTCCAGACGCTTTGGAGTCGGGAGGCGCCCTCGCGTATCGGACCACACCTTCGCCCCTCTCCTACTGACGGATTCGTCGCAGCAACTGATGGAGCCGGTCGACTCCTTCACGCCGCTCCGTCTCAGTCCCGGTCATCAGATCCTCGATCGTCTGAAGCTCACGGACGATCGCAGCCGAATCAGCCGCCGGCGGCAATGCTGGCGCGATCGGTTCCAGCCCTCGCGGAGGGGCGGCGATGCCGGCCGCAGAAACTCCAATTTCGGCCTGCAGGCCCTCCCGTATGTGCCCTGCGAGGTTCCGGACCGATCCGGCATCGCCGTAGTCGAGGGCCTTCACCAGGGCCCGCTCGTTGGCCACGACCGCCGCGTAGGGGCTGTCCGGATTGTCCGCCACGCGAGCCTTCAGGAGCGTCAGCGATACGTTGCCGTAACCCTCCTTCTTATCGGCTCGCATCCAGATCCGAGCCGTCGTCTGCCGCCCCACCTCCGGCAGCTCAAACGTCTTCACGTCTCCTGGAGCCAGCCATTGGCCGACCTTCACCGTCTGGGACTTTGCCGTGGAGTTGTCCTGCGGTATGTATTCGACCTCCACGCGGTCCAGCCACAGCTTCCGATTCTTGGTGACCATCATCCGCCGCGACGGCAGCTCGACAATCAGGCGATAGACGAAGTCGCCGCGGAGGTCGATCTTGGTGAGATGCTCGTTGTCTGCGGAAGGCTGAACCGAATAGTTGTCGCCGATCCTGCCTGATTCCACCCTTTCGTATGAGGCGTATTGAAACGTCCCGTCCGTCCGTTTCCCGCGCAGAAAATCGATGTCCTGTTCGACGATCCGCTCGATGATGTCTTTCGGCAGGTCCCCGCGCTTGCTGGCCTCGGCGAAGCGATCGATCGCCTTGGCGTCGTCGTACACCTGGGTGATCTTGGTGACGTCGGCACGAGCCAGCGGCATTCCTGCAGCGACTCCCGCGACCATGATGATGAGCAATCGTTTCATCGATTCACCTCGGATAAGACGCTGGTTCCGGGCAGGCCTTCGGCGTCGATCTGCAACAGCTCGCAGATCGACGCTCCGAGGTCCGCAAACGTTCGACGTGTTCCCAGAGAGCGGCCCTCTCGAACTCCTGGACCGGCAACAAGCAGTGGAACGTACTCGCGCGTGTGATCCGTCGAGACATCGGTCGGATCGCAGCCGTGATCGGCGGTGATGAACAGAAGGTCGTTTGGCCTCATGGTCCGCAGCAACGTCTCCAGTTCGCCATCGAACGTCTCGAGAGCCCTGGCATATCCTGAAGCGTCGTTGCGATGTCCGTACTTGGAATCGAAATCGACCAGGTTCGTGAACAGGAAGCGGGCATCGGAATCTCGAACCAGATCCATCGTCCTGCTCATGCCGTCGCTATTCGACTCCGTGCGGATTTCTTCGTCGATGCCGACGCGGTCGAATATATCGGCGATCTTGCCGAGTCCGATGACGCCGCGACCGGCCTTCTGCGCCCGCTCCACGACCGTCTCACCCGTCGGCCTCACCGAGAAGTCGCGGCGCCTCGCCGTCCGCTTGAAGTGTCCTCTGCCCGAGCCGGTGAAAGGTCTGGCGATGACACGGCCGATATTGTTCTCGCCACGCATCAGCTCGCGCGCCACCCCGCAGATCCGCCATAGCTCCTCCGGCGGGATGACCTCTTCGTGTGCCGCCACCTGGAAAACCGAATCGGCTGAGGTGTAGACGATCGGCGAGCCACTCTTCACATGCTCCTCACCCAGCTCGTCGAGGATCACTGTTCCCGATGCTGCCTTGTTGCCGAGAGTCTTCCGGCCGATGCGCCGCTCGTACTCCGCGATGATCTCAGGGGGAAACCCGTTCGGATATGTGCGAAACGGCTCATCGACGATGAGACCCATCATCTCCCAGTGGCCGGTCGTCGTGTCCTTCCCCGCGGAGATCTCCGCCATCCGGCCGTGGGCGCTCTGAGGAGCCACATCGGAGACCGGAGACGGCAGGGTATGCAGCAGACCGAGCCGGGTCAGCGTCGGCAGACTCGGGCTCTCATCGCGCAGGATGTGCCCGAGGGTATTCGAGCCTTGGTCACCGAAGTCAGCGGCGTCTGGCAGCGCGCCGACCCCGAGCGAGTCGCAGACGATGACGATGGCGCGCGGTTCGTTCATGAGCTGCGATGATAGCCGGTGTCCGTCCTATTTCAGATGTTCGTGGATCAACGGCTTCGCTTCCGGCGCCTCATCGCCGAAGGTGACGAAGGAGAGGAAACGTGCAGTCAATTCGGACTGGTGGCGCGCCCGATCACCGAGCTGGATCCGGGCGATGACGTCCCCGCTGGCCACTGCGTCGCCGCTCTTGCGATCGAAGAGCACGCCCGCCGCATAGTCGATCACGTCGTCGGCTCTCTTGCGCCCGGCGCCGAGGTCGACGGTGAACATACCAGCCTGGTAGGTATCGATGAACGTGATGTAGCCACTCTGCGGCGCCTTGACCTCGAGGACTTTGCGCGGCTGTGGGAGTAGCGAATAGTCATCGATGACCGCCGGATCACCGCCCTGCGCTGCGATCCATCGTCGGGCGCATTCCAGCGCCGCTCCCGACTCGAGCGTCTCCGCCAGCTTGAGGTTCGCCGATTTTTCATCGAATCTGCCCGACATGACCAGAACCCGCTCGGCCTGGGCCCGCGTGACTTCCTGGACGTCCGCCGGTCCATGACCCTTGAGCACTTCGAACGTCTCGATGATCTCGTTGGCGTTTCCCGCGGCCACTCCAAGCGGGCGGTCCATGTCGGTGATGAGCGCTTCGACACGCGTCCCGGAGCCTTCGGCGGCGGCGATGAGGCTGAGGGCCAGCGCTCGAGAGTCCTGGTAAAGTCTCATGAACGCCCCGCTGCCGGTCTTGACGTCAAGGACCAGGGCTGAAGCGCCCATGGCCAGCTTCTTCGACATGATGGATGCTGTGATGAGAGGCAGCGATTCCACCGTTCCGGTCACATCCCGCAGGGCGTAGATCTTCTTGTCGGCCGGGGCGATCCCTTCGGTCGAGGTAGAGATGACACAACCGACGTCTTTGAGACAGCGCTCGAAGTCTGGGCGAGAGAGACGGGCGTTGAATCCCGGAATGGCCTCCAGCTTGTCGAGCGTGCCGCCTGTATGACCGAGGCCGCGTCCCGAGAGCATGCCGATCCTGATGCCGCAGGCTGCTACCCATGGCGAGAGGACGAGCGAGACCTTGTCGCCCACTCCGCCGGTGGAGTGTTTGTCTGCGATGAAATCGTATTCGTCGCGCAGCCGCCACTGCTCGCCGGAGCGGAGCATCGACTGCGTCAACGTCGCCATCTCGGCCGTTGTCATTCCATTGATGGCAACGGCCATGAGGAGCGCGGACATCTGGTAGTCGGGAATGTCGCCGCGGGTATACAAATCGATGAACTGCTCGATCTCCCGCGACTCCATCGGTGCGCCCCGCCGCTTGCGATTCAGCACCTCGTAAACGTTGAAGTCATTCATAGGACAAATATTATCGGCGCTTTCCTGTAGCACAGACACTTCTGTCTGTGCGCCTTCTGTCTGTGCGCCTTCTGCCAGTGCACCTTCTGCTGTCTGTGCACCCTCTGCCAGTGCACCTTCTGCCTGTGCGCCTTCTGCCTGTGCGCCTCTTCTCTCGGCCAGTAGCACAGCCAAGCACAGACAGAAGTGTCTGTGCTACAGCCCCTCGATGCCCAGAAACTTTCGGACCGGAGTCTGCACCACGTCCTCGAAAAAGTCGCTGTAGGAGCGGACGGCGCCGACCGGCTCATCGAGAAAAATCCGCTCGACCCGGAAGAGCGGCACGAACATGGTGACGAGGTCGAGGTTCGGCTCATCGCCACGCGCCAGCTGTCGCACCCAGTCCTCGAATGAGTCGAGGTTGATCCCGCGCATCGTCAGGCCGGCGGTGGAGAGGGTCGACAGATGCCCCCAGAATTTCTCCTTCGGATTCACGAGATTGACGATGATGATCGAATCTCTGGCGAAGCCTTCGGTCATGGTCATGACTTCTTCTCCCGCTCGCTCAACTCGATGAGAACGCCGCTTCCCGCGGATGGATGAAGGAAAGCGACCCGGCAGCCGTGCGCGCCGGGGACAGACGATTCATTGATGAGCCGATAGCCGGCGGCAGCCAGGCGCTGGAGGTGAGCATCGATGTCGTCCACGCGGAAACAGAGGTGATGAATCCCTTCGCCTCGTTTTTCGATGTACCTGGCCACGGGGGAGTCAGGATTGGTCGGCTCCAGAAGCTCCAGGTTGGAATCGCCGACCGAAAGAAACGCTGTCCTGACGCCCTGACTCTCCACCGTCTCGAGGTGATCGACCTGCAGCCCGAGGGCTTCATAGATCGAGGCGGCTTCGATCGATCGGACGGCGATGCCGATGTGATCCAGTTCGGGTTTACTCAACGTTCCTCCTTACACGCCGCGGGCCTCAGCGCCCCAGATGTGCTTGTGGAGCTGGGTCTGGAATCGCGCCGGAAGTCGGTCGGCAAGCATCCATTCGGCCAGGAGGCGAGGCTCCATCTCACCCCACACCGGCGACAACAGTACAGGCCAGCGGGCCAGCCCTCGAGTCAGAATCACCTCGCGCGCCCACTCGTAATCCGCCCGGTCGGCGATCACGAACTTGATCTCATCGTGCGGGCGCAGAAGAGCGAGATTCGTCCATCGATTCGAATGGACCTCACCGGAACCAGGGCACTTCACGTCGAGAATGAGCTTTGCGCGCGGGTCGGTGGGCGAAACGTCGATCGAGCCGGAAGTCTCGATCAACACCTCCAGCCCCCGGTCGCACAAAGTCTCGATGAGCTCGAAGGCCTCTGCCTGCGCCAGCGGCTCACCGCCGGTAACCTCGACCAGGTCACAGCCATAGCTGAGAACTCTGTCCACGACCTCTTCGAGGGTCATCCTGTCGCCACCGGTGAAGGTGTATTCAGAGTCGCACCAGCGGCAGCGGAGATTGCAGCCGGTCAGACGGACGAAGACGCAAGGTCGCCCGGCATGGGTCGACTCCCCCTGAATGGAGTGAAAGATCTCGGTGACGCGCATTGCAGAATCACGATGAAGGAAGGACCCCTCGGGATCAAGTGGCAGGCTTGCCTTACGCGTAAAACGAATGCCACTCAATGAGTTAGGAATGGCGGATGGCGCAAACGGCGTGCGGCTTCCCTACGGAATCGCGCGATCGCGGGAGAGACATTCGAGAGCATCGGCCTCAGACTGGGTGCCGAAACCACTCCTTCAGTTGGTTTTTCTCAGCAGGGCAAGGCCGACAAAGGGAAATCTCTCCCGACTCTCAGGATCCGATCATGTGTGGAATTCTAGCGTACGCCGGAGACGTCCTCCGGCTCCCGGACTTCGAAAGGGACTTTGATGAGCTTCGCCATCGCGGTCCCGACGATACCGAGATCCTGCTCGTCGCCGACGAGCGGGCGTCCCTCTGCTTTCATCGACTGGCCATCATGGACCCCACTCAAAAGGGTCATCAGCCGTTCGTCGACCACGACTCCGGCAACGTCATCATCTGTAACGGCGAGATCTATAACTACGAGACTTTGAAGCACGACTATGAGTCGAGCTATGAGTTCAAATCGCACTCAGACTGTGAAGTTCTGATTCCCATGTATCGAGACCTGGGCATCGAAGAGATGTGCCAGCATCTGGATGCCGAGTTCGCGCTGGTGGTGTGGGACGACAAGAAGAAGAAGCTCATGGCCGGCCGCGATCCCATCGGCATCCGCCCGCTCTTTCATGGATACACGAAAGACAACAAGATCATGTTCGCCTCAGAGATGAAGGCCCTGGCGCCTTTCTGCACCACGGTCCACGCCTTTCCTCCCGGCCATTACTACGATGGAGAGAAATTCGTTCAGTACCGTGATGTCACGACGGTTCTCCAATATGCCCCCAGGAATCTGGACAAACACCTGAAGGACATTCGTGAAAAGCTCATCGAAGGCGTTCGGAAACGCCTGGTGGCCGATGTGCCTGTCGGCTTTCTGCTTTCCGGTGGACTCGATTCGAGTCTCGTCTGTGCCATCGCTCAGAAGATTCTGGACAGGCCCATCTCTACGTTTGCCGTTGGCCTCGACCACAATCCGATCGATATCGGGTACGCGAAGATCGTAGCCCAGTACCTGAAGACCGATCATCACGAGGTCTACTTCAACAAGGCCGATACGTTAAGCGTGCTGGATAAGCTGATCTGGAATCTGGAGACGTGGGATATCACCACGATCCGAGCCTCCATTGGCATGTACTTCGTGGCCAGATACGTGCGCGAGAAGACTCACATCAAGGTCTTGCTGACGGGTGAGATCTCGGATGAGCTGTTCGGCTACAAGTACACCGACTACGCCCCATCCCCCGAAGCTTTTCAGTCAGAAGCGAAGAAGCGTGTCGATGAGCTCTATATGTACGATGTGCTTCGTGCGGATCGATGTATCGCGGCACACGCTCTCGAGGCCCGCGTCCCTTTCGGCGATCTGGATTTCGTGGCCATGGTGATGCATATCAATCCGGCGTTGAAGATGAACACCACGGGCATGGGTAAGTGGATTTTGAGAAAGGCTTTCGAGGGGACCGACTATCTTCCCGCGGAGATCTTGTGGCGCGAAAAGGCCGCTTTTTCGGATGCCGTCGGGCACTCCATGGTCGACTATCTGAAAGAATTTGCCGAGGAACAATACTCAGATCATGATTTCGAAACGGGTTGCGCCCGATACTCCTATCGCCCCCCCTTTACGAAAGAGTCCCTTCTCTATCGCGACATATTTGAGAAGCATTTCAGCGGTCACGCTGATCTGATCAAGGATTTCTGGATGCCCAACAGAGAGTGGCCCGGCTGTAATGTCACCGATCCCTCTGCCAGAGTCCTGGCGAACTACGGAAAATCAGGCGACTGAAGACAATATCATCGATAGATGGTCGGGTCTTCGATGCCGGCATCCTCGAAGCCGCGCCGGCGCAGGAGACAGGAGTCGCAGTGCCCGCAGGCCCGCCCGGCCGCGTCGGGGTCGTAGCAGGAGCGGGTGATCGAGTAGTCGACTCCCAGCTCGATCCCGCAGCGGATGATCTCGGCTTTGGAAAGATCGGCCAGCGGCGCCACGATCCATGGCGTTCCATCCTCGATTCCGCTGCGGGTTCCCCGGAGGATCACCTGCTGGAAGGCATCGATGAATTCGGGCCGGCAATCGGGATAGCCGCTGTAGTCGATGGCGTTGACCCCAAGCCAGATCTCGTCGGCGCTGCGCGCCTCCGCATAGGCCAGGGCGATCGACAGGAAGACGGTATTTCGCGCCGGCACGTAGGTCGCCGGGATCCCTCCGCCTTCGAGCGCGTCCTTCGGCACGGCGATATCGGGGGCCGTCAGGGCACTCCCTCCGAAGCGGGACAGCTCGAGGGGGAACACCACGTGCTCCTCGACTGCGAAGCGCCGGGCGATCTCCCGCGCTGCCTCCAGTTCGCTGACGTGCCGCTGCCCGTAGTCGAACGAGAGAGCCAGGATTTGCCGCCCCTCCCTTCGCGCAACGGCCAGCACCGTAGCCGAGTCAAGTCCGCCGCTGAGAAGTACGACCGCGCGTGTCATGGCCGTAATCGTAGCCGAACGGGCTGGAGGCCGTTGCGGAGGTGAGAGGGTCGAGTCACCTCCAGTCTCAATCTGACTACAATACGGCTCCCTTGAGAAAGCAGGAGTCAGGCACGCCGGCGATCACCATCTTCGGCCTTGGTCTCATCGGCGGATCGCTGGGGATACGCCTGCGGAGCCGAGGCTGGCACGTCTCCTATGTCGACCCCGAGGTGGCGGAGGAGAGAGCGATCGGTTCGAATGCGGCGGATCGGCGCCTGGAACGACTCGAGCAATCGGACGCCGACATCGTCGTGCTGGCTGCGCCGCTCGACGCTTCGCTGTCGGCGATCGACGAAGCGCCGTCCGGGGCCATCGTAACCTCGGTCTGCGGCCTCATGACGCCACTGATCGAGGCGGCCCAGAGAGGCGGCATCTCGTTCACCGCCGGTCACCCCATGGCCGGATCGGAGGAGCGATCGATCGACGCCGCCCGGATCGATCTCTTCGAGGGGCGGCGATGGTTCCTCAGCCACAGGCAGCAGCACGAGCCGCTCGTCGGTCGACTCATCGATGACGCCGGGGCGGAGGTCGACAGCGTCGATCCGGCGGAACACGACCGGTCGATGCTCCTCGTGAGCCACCTTCCTCAGTTGCTCTCGACGGCCCTTGCAGTTCACATCGAAAACGAACACATCGACGTCGAACGCTTCGGCGGGTCCGGGTTCCGGACCTTCATGAGACTGGCCGGCAGCCCGGCCTCTGTCTGGGCGCCCCTCCTGGAGCATGCGGGGACGGAGCTCGCGCCTCACCTCGAGGCGGTCCGCCAATACGCCGAGGCGATCCTCGCCGGAGAGGCCGTTTCTCTATTCCAGCGCGCCAATCGCCTCTGGGAATCTGCCGGCGGGCGAAAGCGATGAGGCGCCACAAAAAACAGGGGCGGAGGTTCGCCACCCGTTGAATCCCGCCTTCCTCTACGTAGCCGCCATCTACGCATTGGCCGTCTGGGCCGGAAGAAGAGCAGGGGCGGAGCTCCCCTGGCGGCTGGCCGCCTTCTTTTACGCTCTGGTCCTCCTCTTCCTCTTCCGGCCGATGACGCAGCAGTACATCGACGTACCGGTCGACTACATCTATCTCATGCCACCGTGGTCCAGCATCTGGCCGCATTACCACGCCGTCAACAGCGAGATGAACGATGTGGCGTTGCAGATGGTGCCGTGGGCACATCAGGTACGGGAGGCGTGGCACTCTTTTCATATTCCGTTATGGAATCCGGCTGCCGGTTGCGGCTATCCCCTCCTGGGGAACTGCCAGAGCGCCGCGCTCTCTCCCTTACGACTGATCGCACTTCCTCTCGACCTGGGTCCCAGCATGACAGCGGAAGCGGCGATGAAGCTGCTTGCGGCACTCACCTTCACCTACCTCTACTGTCGTCGGCGCGGATATGGGGAGCTGCCGAGCGCAATCGGGGCTGTCTCGTTCGGCTTCTCGACGTTTCTCACCGTCTGGCTGCATTTCCCCCATGTCACAGTTGCCGCATTCCTGCCGGCCGTCTTCTACGGTCTGGAGCTGCTGATCGAGCGGCCCTCGTACAAACGGTTTCTGTTCTTCGTCGTCGTCTGGGTAGTCCTGTTCCTCGGCGGACACCCGGAAACCGCCTCTCATGCCGCTCTGGCCAGCGGTCTGTATCTTCTCTTCGTTCTGGTAGCCGATCGGCGCCGGGATGCTCTCCTGCTTCTGGGCCGATACGTGGTGGCGGTGGTCCTGGCCGTACTGATTTGCCTGCCGCTCCTCCTTCCATTCGCCGAAGGCCTTCGCAGGAGCCAAAGGTATCAGTCGTTGCAGGTCCAGAAGAATCAGATTTCCACTGCCGACCTGCCGACCACGGAGCTGCTCCTTCAGCCACATTTTTTCGGAGATGTCCCGGAGGACAAGCCCTGGAGATGGGAGCCGGCGGAGTTCACTTCCGGCTTCGCCGGAGTCTTCGGAATCGCCGCGTGGATTGCCCTTCTGGCTCGTCTGGCTGTGAGGCGCCGCTGGCGTGAGCGGGAGACTTTCTTCGTCATCGCAACACCTCTGGCCCTCGGAATTTTTCTCGGATGGCCGATCATCAGCGAAGCCTTTCACCATCTGCCGATTTTCTCGCTGGCCGCGAATGGACGGCTGCGCCTCCTTCTCTGCTGGTGCCTGGCTGTGCAGGCGGCCGCCATCATCGACCGACTCAACCGCGGCGCCTCCCGCCAACTCCTCGTCGGCATTGCCGTAACGACGTTGGCCCTGGCCGCTCTGCTGTGGTGCACCGCCTACCCCACCGCCTGGGCTCACGACGGCGCGTTCGGAGCGGCGCTCCCGAGCGTCATCGTACTGATGGTTGGAACCGTGGCAGCTGCCTTTCGTCGAACCCGCCACGTCGCCTTGCTGGGACTTTGCGCTGCGATCGTGGTGGAGCTCTGGAACATCGGCTCGAAGACAAATCCGGTCATCGAGGGTAAGTCGTTGTATCCGTCCACGCCGCTCATCCGAAAGCTCGTCGAAGTGGCCGGGCGGCGTGGCAATCAGCCTCCGCCGCGGATCGTCGGCACCGGCGCCTGGTTCTTCCCGAACCTCGCCGCCATGTACGGTCTGGAGGACATCCGGACGCACGATCCGATGGCCAACGGCCGCTACATGGGACTGCTACGCGTTCTGGCGAAGTACAAGACGCAAACCTACTTCGCGCTCTGGGAGAACAACGACACGACGCTGCTCGACTATCTCAACGTGCGCTATGTCGTGACGTCGCCTGAGGAGACATACGACAGCGACCGGTACCGCCTCATCTTCAGCTCTCTGGAGGGAAAGATTTACGAGAACCGGTCGGTGCTGCCGCGATTCTTCGCCGTGAAGAACGTAGTCCTCGAATTCAGGAAGGATGTGTACACGCACCTCCTCCTGACGCAGAAGGACTGGGCCCATACCGCGATCCTGGCCGACCTCAAACCGGCTTCGCAACGCGAGCAGCTCGATCTTCTCGCGCCGAGGCTGCACGATTCGCGTGTGGCGGGAGTCACCATCGGATACGCCAGCGGGTCGGACTATCGCATGACCGTCCAGGCTCCGCGATGGAGCCTCGTGGTCAGCAGTCTGCCATCGTGGCCCGGCTGGAAGATCGAGACCGATCGCGGCAGGAGCATCCGGCCCGAGGAAGTCAACGGCGTCTTCCTCGGCTTCGTCGTCCCGCCGGGAACGACGGGCATTCGCGTTTTCTACGACCCGCCGAGTTTCAAAGTCGGTCTGGCCCTATCGCTGCTGACGATTCTAGGACTGGCCGGAGCTGCCGCCCTCATGGGGAAGCGCGTTGCACCAGGCAGATCGTCATTGCCCGTCCCGCTTTGAGACAGCCCGGTCGTCACCGCACATAGCCGAGCGATCGGAGATTGTTGTAGTACTCCTGATCGGCGGGAGCGGCCAGCCGCGGAGCCATCCTCCGTTCACCATACGTGGCGATGCGTATCGAGCGATCTCCCGGGATGAGAGAGCGTCCGGGCATCTCGTTCGAGGCGGGAAACCCGAGAAGGACGCAGAGTGTCGGAGCGACGTCGAACACCGATTGAGGCCGGTTGGCATCGAGGCGGATGTTCGCGGCGATGACGGCACGTCCGGCCTGGCGGTCGCCTGGCATGCCGACGACGAGACAGTCATAACCACGACTGCGGAGCTCATGGACAAGGCGCCTCAGACCCTCCAGCGCCGCCAGCGTCAGCGACACGCGGGCTCCGGCGTCGAGCTCGAGCCGGTTCAGGATGATGTCCACTCCGGGGAGATAGACTGTCACGAACTGCGGCGAGCGTTGATCGGCGATCTTCAGCAGCGCCGCCGCCGCCATCTCGTCGATCCGCACAGCTGCCGCGGCAGTCGCGCCCGGATGCGTCGCCGTCGCGCTGCGGAAGATCTCCTCCTGGCCCAGGATCTGGAGAACCGGCGTGGAACGCTGTTCCATGGCCCACCAGTCGACGGCCGCACTGGGGACTCCTCGAGTGGCGAAGATCTCCCAGACGTAATCGCGCCGCCGCACTGCAGGTGGAAGAGCCCGGAGACGGCCGGCGCCGACGAGGGGTGCGAGGTCGTCGAGTAGGAAGTCGACTCGCGAGATGCTTTGCAGCAGGTCATCTGCCCCCGCGACCTGAAGGGCCGCGATGGCCCGCACGCGATGGAGCGGCGGAGGCGTCCCCGTTCCAACAGTGGCCCAGCGTTCCGCCGCGGATGCCCCGCCGGCCGGCCCGGCGGCGGCACTGTATTGCAGCTCGGATCGCGTGGTCGAGGCCACCAGCATGTCGTAGGTCAGCCCATCGACGGCTACCAGAGCGATCCGATGCCTCGTGGGGGTGGTCACCACCTGAACCGGCTCCCGGGGCGGCCGTTCCCTCTGAGCGGCCCAGGCAGGCACAAAGAGAATCGCCAGGATGCCGGCCGCTCCGAATGCGATCGGAACGGTGCGCGATCGCTGGTGGAACGAGGGGACCCTCTGAAGCTCGTAGATCGAGAACGAAAGGAGCGCTGCGGAGATCACGATGGTGCCCAGGGCGAAGAGCAGGAGAACCAGAGCGACTCCTGCTGCGCCCTCGAGGATCGAGGGGGGACTGTCGAAGCGATACCACCAGCCGGCGATGGTCAATGCCATGAAAGCCGTCGCGCCGATGGAGATGCCCAGGAGGAAGCCAGGCTGATCCAGCGGTAGTGCCGGCCTCAATTTCAGCAGGAGCGCCAGTGCCACGGTCAGCAGGAACGAGAGGACGAACCATCCACCGCCGTAGAGCGAGAAGAGCAGCGCGAGGTCTGCCGGGCCGAGCGGCGCATTGCGGATCCACATGACGGCCACCATCGGAGCGGCGGCGAAGCCGCACAGCAGCAGTGCTGCTTTCGCCGCGACGAGCGCCAGTTCGATCCAGAACGTTCGCGAGCTCCATGGGTCGAGACCAAACCAGCGCTCGATGCGATGGCTCAGATATCCGAGCTCTCGCAGCCTGCCCCGCAACTCTTCAACGCCATCCGACACAGCTGTATTGTCGCAGACGAGAGGAGCGAGAATCGGTCACAGATCGCCGCAAAGCCGGAATAACATCACGGTGCCGGCGTTGTGAAGATCACCGTCAATGCCATCCTCCGCCATCCGTACGGAGACTGCTCCCGAAACCGCCGCCGACCCCTCGACGCCGGTTCCACTGCCCGTGGCGCCTTCAACGCTTTCGCCTCAGATCGCGGGCTCCTCGGCCCCGGACCCTCTGCCGGCGCGCCGAGGCGTATGGAAGATCATCTCCGGCGCCTTCGTCACGATCGGCGTGGTTCTGCTCAAGCTCAAAGCGGTGATCTTTCTTCTTCTGGCGAAATTCAAGCTGCTGCTCGTCAATCCGTTCGAAGGATTCGGGGCCATGCAGTTCGCTGTCGCCGCCGTCTCCATGGTCGTCACCATCGCCGCCTACGCGGTCAAGATGCCGTTCGGTTTCGTCCTCGGCTTTGTTCTGATCACTGTGATCCACGAGCTGGGACACGCGCTCATCATCCGCGCCAAGGGCCTGCGCACCGGCATGATGGTCTTCATCCCGTTCGTCGGCGGAGCGGTGACGCTGAAGGATCAGCCGCGCTCGGCTTACGTCGACGCACAGATCGGGCTGGCCGGTCCGATCGCCGGCACCCTGGCCTGTCTGGTCTCACTGCAGATCTTCAAATGGAGCGACAAACCACTATTCCTGGCCATCGCCTTTGCAGGGTTTCTCATCAATCTGCTCAACCTCCTGCCGGTCGGACCGCTCGACGGCGGACGCATTTCAGGTGCGGTCAGCAAGTGGATGTGGCTGTTTGGCGGGGCCATCCTCGTCTACAAGACGGTCCGCCAGCACAATCCCCTGCTCGTTCTGATCCTGATTCTGTCGGCTTTCCAGGTCTACAACTCGATCGTGCACGAGAAAGAGAGCGACTTCTACGCGCTGACCGCTGCCCAGCGGATCACTATCGCTCTGGCCTACTTCGCGATCGTGGTCTTCCTGGGGCATCAGGCGATGATGACCTACGATCGCCTGCAGGCTCTTCGGGTCTGAGCCGCGAACTCGCGCTGTACAGGCTCAGCCACCCTCTCCGGCGGCCGAGGCGGCCGCCGCTCCATTTGGCCGTCGATCCATGGCGGCGCGTCCGGGATTGTTGTTGGCATGTTCTTCGTTTGATAGGCTACCCGTTTGCCGCTCCGGCACTTGCGGCCCGTGGCAGCATCCAGCCGCCGCACTTCGAAATAAAGGCTCTTCTCGAATGATAAATAAAGTATTGACCACCCTGTTCGGCTCGCAACACGAGCGCGACGTCAAGCGGATGTTGCCCGTCGTAGCTCAAATCAACGCCCTGGAACCGGAGACATCCCGCCTCTCAGACGAGGGCCTGCGCGCGAAGACCGTGGAGTTCCGCCAACGCCTCCGCCCGGTCGTCGAGGCCCTCGAAGCCGCGCAACGCGAAGTTCCTCGCGATGAAATGGCGGTCAAAGCGGCCAAGGATGACCTCAAGGCAGCGCTCGACGCCCTCCTGCCGGAGGCTTTCGCCGTCTGCCGCGAAGGCGGCAAGCGCATCCTCAACATGCGTCATTTCGACGTTCAGCTCATCGGCGGGATCGTCCTGCACAACGGCAGGATCGCCGAGATGAAGACGGGTGAAGGGAAGACACTGGTTGCCACCCTCCCGGTCTACCTCAACTCGCTGACAGGGCGTGGAGTGCACGTCGTCACCGTCAACGATTACCTTGCCCGCCGCGACTCTGAGTGGATGGGCCGCCTCTATCGTTTCCTCGGCCTCACGGTCGGCGTCATCCAGAACCACTTCGGCGATCGCGAGCGGCAGGAGGCTTACGGCAGCGACGTGACCTACGGAACGAACAACGAGTTCGGGTTCGATTACCTCCGCGACAACATGAAGTTCGATCTCGAGGCCATGGTGCAGCGCAGCCATGTCTTCGGCATCGTCGATGAAGTCGACTCGATTCTGATCGACGAGGCCCGCACTCCACTCATCATCAGCGGCCCGTCCGAGGAGTCGGTCGACCAGTACTACAAGGTGGACCGCATCGTCCCCCGTCTCATCGCGGAGACCGACTATCAGATCGATGAGAAACAACACCAGTCCGTCCTGACCGAAGAGGGGGTGCTCCACGCCGAGAAGCTGCTGGGCATCGAGAACCTCTACGACCCTTCGAACATGGACGCGCTGCACCACGTCAATCAGGCTCTTCGTGCACACACGCTCTACAAGCTCGACGTCGAATATGTGGTCAAGGACGGCGAGGTCATCATCGTCGATGAATTCACCGGCCGGCTCATGCCGGGCCGCCGCTGGTCCGACGGTCTGCATCAGGCCGTGGAAGCGAAGGAGGGTGTGCGCATCGAGGCCGAGAACCAGACTCTGGCCACCATCACCTTCCAGAACTACTTCCGGATGTACGAGAAGCTGGCCGGCATGACCGGTACAGCCGATACCGAGGCTGCCGAGTTCGACAACATCTATAAGCTCGAGGTCGTCGTCATCCCGCCCAACCGTCCGATGGTGCGGAAGGATCAGGCCGACCTCGTCTTCCGTACTGAGGAAGAGAAGTTCAAGGCCATCGTCGACGAGATCAAGGTCAAGCATTCGAACGGTCAGCCGACCCTGGTCGGCACGATCTCCATCGAGCGCTCCGAGCACCTTGGAAGCCTCCTCAAGCGCGAGGGCGTCCCTCACGTCGTCCTCAACGCCAAGTATCACGAGCGTGAGGCCGAGATCGTGGCTCAGGCCGGGCGCATCAGTGCCGTGACGATCGCCACGAACATGGCCGGGCGTGGAACAGACATTCTCCTCGGCGGCAATCCGGAGTTCGCGGCTCAGCAGAAGACTCGTGACGTAGCCGATCCCGCCGAGCGACTGGCCATCGAGACCGAGATCCGCGAGAAGTGGGACGCCGACCACAAAGAGGTCGTTGCCGCCGGTGGACTGCACATCATAGGCACTGAGCGCCACGAGTCGCGACGCATCGACAACCAGCTTCGCGGCCGATCAGGCCGCCAGGGCGACCCCGGCTCGAGCCGTTTCTATCTCTCACTGGAAGACGATCTGATGCGCATCTTCGGATCCGATCGGATCTCCGGTCTGATGCAGCGTCTCGGGATGGAGGAAGGCGTTCCCATCGAGCATGGCATGGTCAGCCGTGCCATCGAGCGGGCGCAGAAGCAGGTCGAAGGGCGCAACTTCGAGGCCCGCAAACACCTCCTCGAATACGACGACGTCATGAACAAGCAGCGTGAGTCGATCTACACGCTGCGGCGCAGCATTCTGGAAGGTCGCGAAGGACGCGAGTACATCCTCAATGCCGCCGAGGACATCGTCGATTATCTCGTGGAGACCCACGTACCGGAGGATGCCAAGGAAGAGATTCAGGAAAACGAGCTGAAGGCAGAGTTGTTCGACTTCTTCGGCGTCGACATCCGGACGAAACAGTTCGACCTTGCCCACACACCGCATGAGCAGCTCAAGGCTGAGATCGTCGAGATGGTGCGGGCCCGGTACGAGGCGAAAGAGGCCGAAGTCGGCGAGCCGATGATGCGCCTTCACGAGAAATATCTCCTCCTCCAGGTCATCGATCAGCAGTGGAAAGATCACCTGCTCGTTCTCGATCACCTCAAGGAAGGAATCGGACTGCGCGGCTACGGCCAGCGTGATCCGCTCATCGAGTACAAGAAGGAATCGTTCGATCTCTTCCAGTCGATGATGGAGCGCATCCAGGATCGCGTCGTCAAATACCTCTGGAAAATCGACGTGGTCGTGGAGCGCGAGGACGAGAAGCCTCAGCGAGTCATGCCCGCCCCGCCGCGGCAGCAACTGACCTTCTCAGGAGCGCCCAAAGAGATGCCCCAGACGCTCAAGCGTCGCGAGGCTAAGGTCGGTCGGAACGACCCCTGTCCCTGCGGTTCGGGGAAAAAGTATAAGAAATGTCACGGCACCGCGGCCTGATCGCGGAGCGGCGGTCGTCCGCTCCGACTCCGGGTGCGCGTTACGCCTCAGCGGCAGTGAATGCCGGTTCCGGCAGCCTCATGCATTGACGGCACTCCGGAAGGCTCCCCAGCCACCAACCGGCCGCGGCCGTAAGAAGATCAGGCGGCTCTTTTGCTATGGACGACTCCCGTCGTAATCAAACGGGAGGATGTCTAATGAAACTGTTTCGCCTTGCAGCAACCGCAGCAATTCTGATCCTGGCCGCATACCCAACTCTCGCCGCGGACCGCACGTTCGATCTGACCGGCATGGTCAGCTGGGTCGATCCGAACAGCAGCGGCACCTTCAACGCCACCAATCCCAATCAGCCCTTCGACATCAGCTTCAACTCGAAGATGGGTTACGGGATCGCCGCGAATATCTTCTGGGGAGATCACATCTCGACGGAATTCGCAGCCTCGGAAGTCCGGCCCGACGCCCAGTTCCGATCGCACGCGGCCGCGCCGACCAGCGGCAACCTGGGGACGGTCAAGATGATCCCCATCACCGGCGTCCTGCAGTTTCATTTCGCGCCGAACGCCACGGTCGATCCGTACATCGGGGCAGGGGCGGCTTACGTCCTGTTCGACAATCTCTCCAACATCAATGACGTCGGCAACCTCGGGGTTCGCAACATCAACTTCAAGAACGACGCCGGTCTGGTGCTCAATGCCGGAATCGGCTTCGCCCTGTCGAAGAACCTGGCCCTGGTCGCCGACGGCAAGTACGTTCCGGTCAAGTCCTCGGCCGACGCCGTCTTCGCCACCGGTCCAAACCAGTCGCAAAAGGTGAAGATCAATCCGGTAATTTTCTCGGGCGGCCTGTCGCTTCGGTTCTAAGGACTACGGAGTCGTCCCCCGGCTACCACCACCCACGATGGCGTCTCGCGTAGGCCTCGGCCCGCCAGGACCGCGCAGCGCCATCATGGCGGCGCCCTCGACGGGGGTGTGCAGAGGCGGCTGCAGCTTTGCCAGCGGTGCCTGCTCGAGCAGCACTTCGTTCATCGGATCGAGCACGAAGCGGCCGGCGTTGAAGGCGCCCCCCACGTAGGCCACGATGATCGGATGGTCGAGCATCTCCAGCTTTCGTGACACGGCGATGGCACTCCTGGCCAGCTCGCGCCCCGCGTTGTCGAGGATCCTCTTGGCGATGGTGTCGTCGGCCTCGGCCGCCTCGATGACCATCCGGCAGTAGACGGCGATGTCGTCTGAATGGGTGTCGGGCGCATAGATGACGCGCGGGAGATCGGCCGGGTGACACATGTTGTACCGTTGACAGAGGATGTCGGTCATCTTCGTGGCCGGAGAACGACCGTCGAACGCGCGAACCACGGCGGAGAGACCGACGCGCGCAATGGCGTATCCGCTCCCTTCGTCGCCGATGGTCGGTCCCCATCCGCCGGCACGGGCCTCCTGGCCTTCGGCGTTCCTGCCGAAGGCCACCGAGCCGGTGCCGGCGATCACGACCACTCCCGGATTCCAGCCGATGGCTCCGGTCAGGGCGATGCGAGCATCATTGTCGACCGTGAAATTGCCGCGCGGAAAGAAGACGCTCAGCGCCTCGACGACCTTCTGTCGATGCACCGGATGATCCGAGCCGGCGATGCCGCAATAGGCAAATTCGATCTGTGTGATCGGGATCTCGGCCTCCACCAGCGCGATGTTGATGGCCCGTTCGACGTTCCGGGTAGCCAGTTCGATCCCCACGCGCAGGTGGTTCGATCCTCCAGCCAGGCCCCCACCGTGGCGCCGCATCGATTCATCGACGACGAGCGCCGCCGTTTTCGATCCACCGCCGTCGACTCCAAGAAAAAATCTGGTCACGCCACTCGGTACTCCCTTGTCACGAACAAAGTGCGGCGAAGAGTATCTCTTTGTCAACCCACGATTTACCTGAGGTAACCGGGCTATCACGCTTGCAGCTCTACCGCAGCGAGCGCGCGGAGGCGAAGGCCGCAAAATCGAACAGAAGGATTACGAGTCAGCCCCGCGTGGGGTCATGACAGGCTCCCCCTCGAAGCCGCCGCCCCGCTTCCCTTCGTTGTGGCGCATCGCCTTCTCGTGATACTCCAGGACGATGTCCCTCACCCGGGCCGGCTCGTCGACGACGTGAATGTTGTCGACGTCCTCCTGGGTGATGTTGTTGGCCGAGAGCACGAACTTCCGCATCCAGTCGAGCAGTCCACTCCAGTATTCGGAGCCGAACAGGATGACGGGGAAGTCGGAGATCTTCTTGGTCTGAATGAGCGTCAGAGCGCCCATCAGCTCATCGAGGGTGCCGAAGCCGCCGGGGAAGGTCACGAACGCTTCGGAGTACTTGATGAACATCGTCTTCCGGACGAAGAAGTATCGGAACGTCATGGCTTTGTCGACATACGGATTGATCTGCTGCTCGAACGGCAGCTCGATGTTGCAGCCGATCGACAGCGCCCCGGCCTGCCGCGCGCCCTGGTTCGCCGCTTCCATGATTCCGGACCCGCCTCCGGTGATGATGGCGAAACCGGCGCGCCCGATCAACTCGGCCGTTTCCACCGCTGCACTGTAGTAACGATCGGCGACCTTCGTCCGAGCAGAGCCGAAGATCGATACCGCCGGATAAACCTCGGCCAGATAGTCGAACCCCTGCACGAACTCGCTCGTGATTCGCAGGACGCGCCATGAGTCGCTCTGCAGTGTTTCTGCGCGGCTGGGATGGTCAAGAAGCTTTCGATCTTCGAGCGCCTCTCGCGGTTTGCCGGGAATGTTGAGTTTCCCCTGATCCTCATTGGGTTCCATAGGAGTCATTGTAAATCGGGCGCCGGCGAGGCATTCTCGCCTCTCATCCTGCCCGTATGTGGACTCATCGCCCACCGGCCTCGGCGGCCCCATCGACGGGGCGGCTCTTTCGCTCCACCATCACCCACCGGATCCTGAAGCGCTCAGCCTCGAGAACCTCGATCGATAGCTCGCCGAGCTGGCAACGATCTCCAGGCTTCACGTCCTGACCGAGGCGCGCGGAAACGTAGCCGCCGATGGTCTCCTCATCGGGATCGCCGACATGGATGTCGAGTCGATCGGCCAGATCCTCGATCAGGTAGTCCCCTCGCACTCGGTAGCGTCCGTTCTCGAGAGGTTCGATCTCGGGCCGTTCTCGATCGAACTCATCCTGGATCTGACCGAAGAGCTCTTCGGTCACGTTCTCCAGTGAGACGATCCCGGAGGCGCCCCCGTATTCGTCGAGGATGACCGCCATGTGGGTCCTCTGCTCGATGAACTGACGAAGGAGCGAATTCACAGTGCTGGTCTCCGGGACGAACAAGACCTCTCGTTTGAGATCGATCAGGCTGCGGCCCGGGCCCCGGAGCTGTGCGAGCATCAGGTCTTTCACATGAATGAGGCCGATGGTCTGATCGAGAGTCCCGTCACAGAGCGGATAGCGGGTATGCCGCGAGGTGCGTATCAGCTCGAGGTTCTCCTCGATGGTCTTCATGGTCGAGAGAACGGTCACGTCGGTCCGCGGCACCATGATCTGACGGGCCGTACGTCGCGAGAACTGGAAGACTCCTTCGATGATCTCCCGGTTGGGCTCTGAGAGCACCCCAGCCTTCTCTGAGCTGGCCAGGATCAGGCGAAGCTCTTCCTCGGAGTGAGCCATGTCCGCCTTCCCGGCCGGCTTGATCCCCACCACTTTGAGAATGGCATTCGAGGAGTGATTGAGAACCCAGATGATCGGGAACATCGCAAGGTAGAAGCCGCGAAGAACATGAGCCAGCCAGAGCGTGGTGGCCAGCGGCTTATCGATGGCGATGTACTTGGGTCCGAGCTCGCCAAAGATGATGTGAAGGGCCGAGATGAAGATGAAGGCGACCGACGCAGCAATGGAGTGCGCGACCGCTGTCGAGGAGACTCCGAGTGCAGCGAGATGAGGGATGAGGAGATCGGCGAAAGCCGGCTCGCCGACCCAGCCTAGGGCCAGCGAGGCCAGCGTGACGCCGAGCTGCGTCGCCGACAGATAGGAGTCGAGCTTCTTGACGATCCGGCGGGCCATCCGGGCCCGGCTGCTTCCCTCCGCCGTCAGCTCCGCGAGTTGGGTGGGACGAACCTTGACGATGGCGAATTCAGCAGCGACGAAGAGCCCGTTCGCGATGACGAACACCAGCGAGAGAAGGAGGTACCAGACTGTCATCGGCCGGCCGTCATGACAGCGAGAGCGCAGAATCTCTCGTGTCCAGCGAGGAGCTCATCGGGGACATTCTATCAATCGGCGCACCACGGGGCCGCCTCGTCACAAGTCGGACCGCGCCCGCTTTCGGGCGCCGGGCACCGCGAGATCCTGCCATGGCCCTCACAACCGCCGATCAGTTGCTCATTCCTTCTCGCTCGTGGCCACCAACTCGTCGAGGCTCTTCCAGAAACGGGGATACGACTTGGCCACGACCTGCTCGTCGGCAATCGTGACGCCACCGCGAGCAAGGCCGGCTATGGCAAACGACATCGCCATGCGGTGGTCGC
>JADGNX010000341.1 GCA_017883265.1 Thermoanaerobaculia bacterium | reverse complement strand
TGCCGCACTCCGAAGAAGCTCGAGCTCGCTCCTTCGCGGACCTCTCCTTCATCGATCAGAAGGGCTTCATCCGCCCCGGCCCGGCGAGCCGCGGTCTTGGCCATGACGTTGGCCAGGAGATTCGTCGACTTGATGTTGCAGCTCTTCCAGCGGAGATCCCGCGCCGTGACCAGACGGATTCCGAGCTCCTTGCGCGCGGCGTCGGGAAAGGTGAAACGGCGGCTGTAGGCCAGTGTCGTCGGGGTCATCCCGCTCGGATAGAAATGGGTGCGCGCTGCTTCCCCACGAGTCACCTGGACATAGACGATGCCTTCCTCGAACGACGTACGCGCCAGAAGCTCGGCCATGGTGGCCGCAAAGCCCGCCTCGTCCCATGGGTTCGGCACTTCGATCTCCGCCAGCCCCCGCTGGAGGCGGCGGAAGTGATCGCCGATGAACAGAGGCTTTCGACGCAGAAACTTGAAGACCTCATAAACGCTGTCGCCGAACTGGAAGCCGCGGTCCTCGACGCCGATGACCCGTTCATCCGTCGTAGTAAACCGTCCGTTGAAGTAGAGGGTGTCGGGCATGGCCTGTTCTCAAACGGCCTTTACGATCACCACGGTCCGATCGTCTTCCGTCCCCGCGGCCCACGACTGCACTTCGCTGAAGATGGTTCGGCCGATGTCGCGGGCCGACTGCCCGCGGTTTGCCTCGACCAGCTCCTTGAGGCGAAGCAGGCCGAATTCCTCGTCGCGATCGTCGTGAGCCTCGACGATGCCGTCGGTGTAAAGACAGAGGATGTCGCCGGTTTCCAGTTTGGCATAGCCACGGTTGTAGGTGGCGTCGGGCGTCGGCCCGAGCACGGCGCCTCCGTTCCGCAGTTCCTCGAAGGAGCCGTTCATTCGGGCCAGGAAGGGCGGGTTGTGACCGGCGTTGGAGTAGATGAGGATGCCGTCGCGCTCCAGCTCTCCATAGAAGAGCGAGACGAACTTGGTCGTCAGCCTGCTGCGATGGATGATGTGATTGAGCTTCTCCATCGTCCGGATGATCTTGAAGTCGCGATCGGTGGCCATGCGAAGCCCCATGTAGACGTCGCGCACCACGAGCGCCGCCGGCAGGCCGTGTCCCGAGCCATCGGCGATGGCCAGCCCGAGGATGGTGTCGGAGATGGGGATGAAGTCGTAGAAGTCACCGCTGACGATCTCGGCCGGCACGGTCTTGCCCCAGATGTCGAATCCGGCGTAGTTCGGCACGCGCTGCGGCAGGATGGAAGCCTGGATCCGCTGGGCCTCGACGATCAGAGACTGGTAACGCTGGGCCCGGAGACGCTCGTTGATCGTGTACCGAATCAGATTGAGCGAGAAGAGGATGTCCTCCCGGCTCAGATCGGGCGAGACGTTGAAGCTGAGGATGTACTCCTCGTCGCCGGCGGAGATGGCGGCGAACCTCCGTGCTCCGAGCTTCTGCTCCAGAATGGGATCGACGCCCGGGTCGTTCGGCTCCATGACCACGATTCCGTTCTCGTTGGCCAGCTCGATCGGCCGGTAATCCTTCGGAACGAGGATCCCCAGCTCTCCCTCGTGCGATTGTCCGAAGCGCCCGACCAGCTCGTAGTAGTCGTCTCGGCACTCGTAGACCCGGCCGCCGCTGATGCCCAGATCCTCCCGAAAGTTCGCAGCGATGGTCTCCCCGATCTGCTGGATGGTCGAGCTCATGACGTCGGACATCTCGATCTGAGCGAGGGTGTGCTCTACTTTGTTCAGAAGTTGTTTGTAGTCCATCAGTTCACTTCAACTCCACCCCGTCGAGCTCGTAGGGAGCCTTGACGCCCAGGAGTCCCAGGACCGTCGGGTAGATATCGGCGATGTAGGGAGGCCGGCTCGAGGCCACCTTGCGGTTGTAGAAGAAGATGCCCTTGACCAGCTCGGGGTCGAGCGAGCAGTGGTCGCCGCTCCAGACCTGCTTGTTCGGCTCGATGAGATTCTTCTGGATTCCGCCGAGCGATGACTGCCAGGCCACGCGATAGCCCTCGGTGTTGGTGACGAAGAGATCGGGAATCATGTTGGGATCGAACTTCCGGTAGATGTCTTCGCGGGCGAAGACGCGCGACACCGGCCGCGCGCCGGTCTCCGGATCGACCATCGCTGCCAGACGGCTCTTGAGCTCTCCCTTGAGCTGCTCGTATTCCGCCCCTGGGTTGACCGTCCCCTGCGCCTCGCGACCTTTGAGGTTGATGTAGACATCGCCCAGCCCGAGCGAATACGCGCGGCTCTTGGTCCAATCGACGTTCTCCCAGAACTGCCCCTGATCGAAGAGCATCTCCACGTTCCGATCTTTCACCTGCACTCCGCTGCGCACGCTGAGATAGCCGTTCTGGACCAGCCAGGTGTTGTAGTTCACCGACTTGCGCCAGGTCGAGAAGCCGTGATCGGAGAGGACGATGAGCGCCGCGTTGCGGGCTTCCGCGGCCTTCATGGCGTCCCCGGCGATGGCATCCATGAGCTGGTAGGAGCGGAGGATCCCGTCACCCCACTTCGCGGCCAGTGCCGCGTCGTAGGCGGGATGCTGCGGATCGATGAACCGCCAGAAGACATGCGCAACGCGGTCGGGGAACTCGAAACATTGCACCAGCAGATCGTTGTCGCCCTGGAGGAACGAATCGTACATGGCCCTGTATTGTTTGACCGTCCACTGCATGTCGTCCCAGAACATCTGCTCGGTGGCAAAACCGTCGGAGATGGCCCAGGTGTCGATGGCCCATCCCATCGTCTTGTAGGGGCCGAACTGTTTCGCCAGCTCAGGCGCCCATTGCGGAGGCGTGGAGATGCGGAGGCCTGGCGGCAGACTGGACGGATCGAAATTGATCGGAGAGAGATAGATCTTGATCTCCGGCTGGATCGACATCACATAGAAGCGGCTGATGCCCTTCAGTTTGATGAGACTGTTGAATTGAAAGACGAACGTCTTCCAGCTGCTCCACTCCCCCTGACGCATGGTGAAGTGCTGGCCCGATACATCGAAGGCGATCGACTTCCGGTCATCCGCCACCGTCAGTGTGAGAGGCGTGGAGATGAAGGGAGGGTTGCCAAACAGCTTGTTCGGCGGTCCGACGATCGAGGTCGGAATGATCCCACGGTTATCGACCAGCTGCACGACATCGATCGAGAACTCGTTCTCCCCGCTCTTCTTGAAATCGAGCTCCGAGGTGAAGAAGAACGGTTTCCCGATGCGTCCCGACATGTCGGGAACGCCGAGACCCGACAGCATGTGGCCCTGGGCGAAATCGTTCGCCGGAAAGGTGACCGGCACGTGCACGACCTGAGTCTTGAGGCCCGCCCTGGCAGCCGCTTCCCAGAAAGGGATGCCCTCGCGGCGGTTGATTGCCCCCGGCATCGACTCCGGGATGTAGGTCTTTGTTCCGACGAAGGCGCCTGCGCCTGCGGCCACGGCCAGCGCAGCGGCAATCCCGAAACGGATCCGCCGGTCATGGACAGCGAGCAAGAGGAGCGAGGCCAGGGCGAAGACGATTACCAGACCGGCCGCAGCGGCAGCCGCGGGATTGTTGTGGCCGAAGAGGAATGGTTTCTTTGTCTCGTCGATGGCGGCAAAGAGCGGCAGGTACGTCTTCGGATCGCGGCGCAGGAAGTCGAAGATGCCGGTCCGGCCGGGATCGATGCCGGTCGAAAAGGTAGACCAGGAGACCGGGGTCTGAGGGGGGACGGTCGGACGGAGGGGGCGGAAGGTTCCCTGATCGCGAAGCCTGGCGAGATTGGGCAGCTTTCCCTCGTTCATCCACTTCTCGGTCAGGCGGGCGTCGACGCCATCGAACCCCAGGACGATGACGCGCTGGTGCGGCCCGGCGGCGCGGAGCGGTGCGGCCAGCGCAGG
>JADGNX010000340.1 GCA_017883265.1 Thermoanaerobaculia bacterium | reverse complement strand
CACGGGAGGGATCGTTCTCAATGGCACTGGTCATGGGTCTGGTCAAAGGTGCGCCGCACGAGGCGGAGGCGAAGAAATATCTCGACTGGCTCCTGACCTCAGAGGCGCAGGCGGAGATGGCTCGCGGCTACTTCCGGCCCGTGATCACCGGCTCGATGCCGAAAGAGATCGCGGCGCGATTCCTTCCCGAGGGCGATTACAAACGCGTGCGCGATCTGTCGCTGGCCGACTCAGCCTCCGCAGCGGACGAGCTCAAGAAGGCATGGCTTAGCGAGGTTCGGGGGGCGAGGTGAGATCCGGTGAAGAGAAGAGCGGACGTTGGACCGGCATCGCGCTCGTCCTTCCTCTCCTCTTGTTTCTGACAGCGATGCTGCTGTATCCGCTGATGCGTCTGAGCGCTCTGGCCTTGCACCGCGGACTGCATGTCGACGCGCCGATGCTCCACGCTCTGCGGAACTCGATCATCCTGTCGCTCGGCGTGGCTACCGTGTCCATCTTGCTCTGCCTGACGCCGGCCTGGGCGCTGGCGCGGTGGCCCTGGCGATTGAAGGTGGCCCTGCGCAGCGCGTTGACTGTGCCGCTGATGTTCTCGGGCGTCATCGTCGGCTTCCTCACCATTCTCATGCTCGGCCGAGTCGGACTCATCCCCACTCTCCTGGCCTCGCTGATCGGCATTCCGGCCGGCTCCGGTGCAGCATACGGCGCGGTCGGACTGGTCGTGGCGTATCTCTATTTCGAGATCCCGCGTGCCACCCTGGCGCTCGAATCGGCATTTCGCGACATAGACATCGAATATGAAGCCGCCGCTTCAACCCTGGGCGCGCGGCCCTGGTCGAGGATCCGGCGGGTGATTCTTCCTCTGACCAGATCCGCAATCGCCTCCACGTTTCTGCTCACCTTCTCCGTCTCTCTCGGCTCGTACGGAGTGGCCCTCATGCTGAGCCGCCGGTTCACCATCCTGCCTGTTGAGATCTATACGGCGTACACCGGCTTGCTGGATGATCAACGCGCGTCGACCATGTCGCTGATGCTCGTCGCGGTTGCGCTCATGGCCGCTTCTTTGACCCCTCTGGTCAATCGGCGGCGTGTGTGATCGAACGTTGGGGCCGCAAGCGGTTCGCGATCGGATGGACCATGACGGTGGTCATCGCGCTGATGGCGGTCCTGCCACCACTGGCCGCGGTTCTGCAGGCCTTCCGGGCACCGCAGGCGGAGCAGTGGTCGCCGGGATCGTTTCAATACGTCATCGAAACGTACGGGGGCTGTCTTCTTTTTTCCCTCAGGCTGGCCGCGTTCGTCGCCCTCGCGTCGCTCGTGATCGGCGTGCCGGCCGCCTATGCTTTCGCCCTGCATCCCTTTCGAGGCTCGGCGGCCATCGAGCAACTCGCTGCGGTTCCTCTGGCCCTGCCGGGCGTGTCCGTGGCCATTGCGGTGATCGTCGGATACGCGCAGCTGCGCGGCAACTGGCTGCTGCTGGCCGGCGGTCAGATGCTCTACACAGTGCCGTACGCTGTGCGGGTGGTGGCCAACACCCTGCGCAACGTGCCGCTTCGGACGCTCGAGGACGTCGCGCGGACCCTCGGCGCCCACGGCGTGGTCCGCTTCCGTCATGTGGTGGCGCCGCTTCTGGTGCGGCCGGTCGTTCTGGCGTCGCTGATCGTCTTCGCCCTTTCGTGGGGCGAGTTCAACGTCAGTTTTCTGCTGGCCACGCCGACTCAGATGCCGATTGGCGCCGCTCTTTACGGCACCTACACGTCGAACTCGGGCGCAGTATCCGGCGCAGCCACTGCGATCTTTCTCGCCGGGGCACTGCCTCTCCTGGTGGCGCTACAGCTGTTGGAGCGGCGGCCCTTCGACTTCGGTCAGGGAGTGTGATGCGTGAATGTGAATGTCACACAGTTGTCGAAGCGCTACGACGGCGACGTCGTGGCGGTCGACGGCGTCGACATCACGTTCCCCTCAGGCCAGACCACCGTCATCGTCGGTCCCTCCGGTTCGGGCAAGTCGACGCTGCTCAATCTCATTGCCGGCCTGCTGCTCCCGACCACCGGGTCCATTCACTTCGGCAACCGTGACGTCACACGCATTCCGCCCGAAGACCGCAACATCGGCTTCGTGTTCCAGTCCTACGCGCTGTTTCCGCACATGACAGCGGAGGAGAACGTCGGCTTTGGTCTTCTGGAGTCGCGCCTTCCGGCTTCCCAGCGCGCCGAGATCGTCGAGTCAACGATGCGCCGGTTCGGGATCGAGCGTCTGCGCCGTCGACGGCCGGGCGAGCTTTCAGGCGGCGAGAAGCAGCGCGTGGCGCTGGCGCGCGCGCTGGCGCGAAGGCCGGCCGTGCTTCTGCTGGACGAGCCGCTGGCGGCGCTCGACGCTCAGTTGCGTGAGCGCCTGCGCTCGGAGCTGAAATCGATCTTCGCCTCCCTGAACGTGACCACGATTCACGTCACTCACGACAGGAGCGAAGCGATGTTGCTGGGCGACTCGGTCGTGGTCATGAACGAAGGTCGAGTGCTGCAGCACGACACACCGCAGCGGATCTATCGACAGCCGGCCAACGTTTTCCTGGCCCGCTTCTTTGGCGATGCGAATCTGATCGAAGGACACCTCGACGCCACCGGGCGTCACATCGACACGGCCCTCGGATCACTCGCCGTCTCCGAGCCGGGCGCGACTGCGGGGCCCGTGGTCGCTGTGATCCGACCGGAGATGCTGGCCCTCGCGCCGAGCCATCCCGACTTCACGGTTCGCGTCGAGCACGCCGAATTCCTCGGATCGCGCTGGCGCGTCGAAGGAATCTCCGAGCGCGCCGGCCGAATCATCATCGATCTCCCCGGCGACGTGGCCATCGCAGCGGGCGAATCGCTCCCGCTCCGCCTGACCAGAGACTCCGTTCACGTCATCGCTGCTGAAGACATCGCAATCGGCGCTCACCATGAGCCCGATCTCACCGTCACCCGCCGGTCATGAGAAATCGTCGAGGTCCGGGAAGCATCCGGGCAGGCGCGGAGCCTGACCCAGGTGACTCTGCTCTACAATATTAGGGTATGTCGATTTCATGAGGTCGAGGTTCTGCTGAAGCGCCGGCCACTCCGATGAGGATCGTGGGCATCTCCGGAAGCCTGCGGGCGGGCTCGTCCAACATCGCCATGCTGCGCGCGGTCGCGGCCCTCATGCCTTCCGGCAGCGAGCTCACGTTGTATGAAGACACCGGCACATTGCCTCATTTCAATCCCGATCTCGATCTCGAAGGAGGTCAGCCACCTCCATCCGTGCAGGCGCTGCGGAGTCTTCTCGTTTCCGCGGACGGGATCATCATCTCGTCGCCGGAGTATGCGCATGGCGTTCCGGGCTCGCTGAAGAATGCGCTCGACTGGCTCGTCTCCACCGGCGAGCTCGTCGGAAAGCCGGTCGTTCTCCTCAACGCCGCCCCCGTCGGCGGAGAGTTCGCACAAGCCGCGCTCCTCGAGACGCTGCGGACGATGAACTGGAATGTGCTCGCCGACGTGTCGCTCATGAAACCGTTCCTTACTCGCAGAGGGAAGTTCGACGATCCGGAGGCGACTGAGAAGCTGCGAACCATGTTGGAGATCCTGTTCGCTCATGCGCCGCGCGCTTGAACACGATGTTCATAGCGAAGGGTTTGGACATTCTCAGCCGCGGAGCGGCGGTATCTCGGTAGCCCAGTGCGTGAGGGCCTGTTGCCCAACGCCGGTTTGATTGGTATCACGACTACACGCCCGCACAACGAGCACGCTGAAGGCGTGCCGGAGATCAGCCGGTGGCAAGCGCCTTTGGCGCGCCGCCAGGGCGGGGAGGTCTCGATCGATCGACCTACTTTGAGAAATTCGAGCGATTGCCGCCGAGAGCGCTTCTCGA
>JADGNX010000085.1 GCA_017883265.1 Thermoanaerobaculia bacterium | reverse complement strand
CGACGAGCTCTATGACTTTCCGGCCCCCGGCAGCTACACCATCCGTCTCGTCGCTCCCGGCTATCGCGATCAGACCTTCGTCGTCACAGCGGCCGATACAGCGAAGCAGGAGCTCGCCACGATCACCACGACTCTGGAGAAAGCGGCGAGGTAAACCACAAACCAGAAACCAGAAACCAGAAACCAGAAAGAATCGTATTCCTGCTTTCTGGTTCCTGCTGGCCCCAACATCGCCGCTCTCGAGAAAGAGACTCAGCGCTAACGGTGAAAGTAAACCATTTCTGGTTTCTGGTTTCTGGTTTCTGGTTTCTGGTTTCTGGTTTTCTAATGTGCGGCCTGCTCCGGATGGCCCTTCTTCGCCTCGGCGATGATCTTCTCCTGGAGGCCTCGCGGGACCTCTTCGTAGTGGGAGAACTCCATATGGAACGCGCCGCGTCCCTGGGTGATCGATCGAAGGGTCGAGCCATACGTGAGCATCTCGGACATCGGTACGCGGGCGTGGATGACCTGAGATTCTTCCTCGCTATCGATCCCATCCATCTTCCCGCGTCGTGAGGTCAGGTCGCCCATCAGATCGCCGATGTATTCGGTCGGCGCGTTCACATCGACGTGCATCATCGGCTCGAGGATGGTCGGGCGGGCATTGGCCATCCCTTCCCGGAACGCCAGCGATCCGGCGATCTTGAACGCCATCTCCGAGGAGTCGACGTCGTGATACTGGCCGTCGATCAGGCGGACCCGGAAGTCGACTACCGGAAAACCTGCCAGGAAACCGTGCATCCGAGCGTCCTGGATTCCCTTCTCCACTGCCGGGATGAACCCGCGCGGGATCGAGCCGCCGAAGATCTCGTCGACGAATTCGAAATCGCTGCCGCGCGGCAGCGGCTCGATCTTGATCTTGCAATCGGCGAACTGGCCGTGGCCGCCCGACTGCTTCTTGTGACGGCCATGAGCGTCGGCCGACCTGGTGATGGTTTCGCGGTAGGGTACTTTCGGGGGGTGGAGGATGACGTCGACGCCATACTTCTTCTTCAGCTTTGCTACCACCACTTCGACGTGAAGCTGCCCCTGGCCTGAGATGAGGACCTCTTTGGTCCGCTCATCGCGTCCGAACTTGATGGTCGGATCCTCTTCCATGATCCGCATGAGAGCGCTCGAGATCTTGTCCTCGTCGCCGCGGGCTTTTGGCTCGATGGCGAAGGCGATGGCCGCCTCCGGGTAGCTGATGTGCGTAAGAAGGATGGGGTGGTCCTTCGACCCGAGGGTGTCGCCGGTATGGACGTCCTTGAGCTTGGCCACGGCACCGATATCGCCGGCGCGCAATTCCGAAACGGCGATCTGCTGCTTGCCCTGCAAGAGTTGCAGCTTGCCGATGCGCTCCTCATGATCACGGCTGTTGTTCCAGTAGGACGAGTCTGACTTCAGCGTCCCGGAGAACACCCGGAAGAGGGACACGCGGCCGGAGAAAGGATCGGAGAAGGTCTTGAAGATCAGGGCAGAGGGGAAGGCTTCCGCTCTGCGCTCGAAGGTGATCGGTTCCCCTTTGCGATCTTTTCCTTCGAGGGTCAGGGCCTGGTCTGCGCTCGGCAGGATGGCCACGAAGGCGTCGAGAATGGCGTGACCGCCAATGTTGTGCGACGAGGCGCAGAAGAGGAGGGGATAGATCTCGTGGTGAAGCACTTCCCGGCGAAGACCGTCGAGCAACTCTTCCTGGGAGAGGCCGCCCTGTTCGAAGAAGCGCTCCATGAGCGTGTCGTCTCCTTCGGCTACTTTCTCGATGAGCTTCTCCCGCATGTCGGCTGCCTCGGCTGCGTACTCGGCGGGGATGTCGGTCAGATCGAACTTTCCAGAGCCGTCGCTGCTGTAGTGGTAGGCCTTCATCGACACCAGATCGATGACCCCCGAGAAATCCTTCTCCTCTCCCATCGGCATCTGAATGGCCACCACGCTCTTGCCGAATCGCTTCTGCAGCGACTCGACCGTTCTGGCCGCCGAGGCCCGCTCGCGGTCCATCTTGTTCACGATGATGATGCGCGGCAGGGCGAACTCTTCAGCGAACTTCCAGACCTTCTCCGTAGAGACTTCGACGCCGGTGACGCCGCTGACGACCACGGCCGCTGAATCGGCCACGCGCATGGCGCTCTTCGCTTCCATGAGGAAGATTCCGAATCCCGGCGTATCGATCAGATTGATCTTGCTGTTCTTCCATTCGACATAGGCGATGGCCGTGGAGATCGAATGCTTGCGGTCGATCTCGTCCTGATCGAAGTCGGTGGTGGTCGTGCCGTCCTCGATCCGGCCCATGCGCGTCGTCGCACCGGAATTGAAAAGGAGCTGGGATATGAGCGTGGTCTTCCCTGTATCGTTATGACCGACCAGAGCAACGTTGCGGATCTCGGAGCCCGAATAGACTTTCATTTAGAGATCACCTCGTGGGAAACATTTCTCAGCGAGGCTGAATGATAATTTAAAATGCCGTACAGGCAGCGAGGAAGCATCCCGACGGCCGGACAGGCTGAGATGTCATGCGAGACGATGGCTCTGGAAGTATATGATTGCCGGTCCGTGAGGCTGTCAGGCGCCGCGCTGCGGACTCCCTTCACGCCGCCGCCGGGGGAGGTTGTGAGCAGGTGAGGCTCGGACGTTATGAAGTGGTCCGTGAGCTGGGCAAGGGGGCGATGGGAATCGTCTACCTGGCGAAGGACCCGCTCATCGGCCGCCTCGTAGCGCTCAAGACCATCCGACCGGCATCCCACCCCGACGATGACGAGTCGCGGGAGTTCCAGCAGCGTTTCATGCGCGAGGCGCAGGCCGCCGGCATCCTCAACCATCCGAACATCGTGACGGTCCACGACATCGGCCAGGACCAGGAGTCCGGTATGTCGTTCATCGCCATGGAGTACGTCGAGGGTCAGAACCTGAAGGATGTGATGGCTCAGGGACGCGCTCTCAGCTTCGAGGAGATTGGCGAGATCGTAGCCCAGGTGGCTGAGGCCATCGATTTCGCGCATGCCAAGGGCATCGTCCATCGGGATGTCAAACCGGCCAACATCATCCTGATCGAAGGCAATCGGGCCAAGATCACCGACTTCGGCATCGCCAAGATCGCCTCCGGGGGAGGCAATCTCACGAGCACGGGACAGTTCCTGGGAACGCCCAACTACATGGCCCCGGAGCAGATCAAGGGCTCCCCTGTCGACGGCCGCACCGATATCTTTTCTCTCGGTATCGTGTTCTACGAGGCGTTGACCCGCCGCAAGCCGTTCGGCGGAGACTCGCTCACCACGATCTCGTACCGCATCGTCCACGAGGCCTTTCAACCGCTTCATGAGATCAATCCGAGAATCCCCGACGGATTCGAGCAGATCACGGCGAAAGCACTGGCCAAGGATCCCGCCCGCCGCTATCAGCGGGCTCGCGAGATGGCCAACGAAATCCGCGCCGTGGCCCGCGGCGAGCGACCACAGCGGATCGCCGAGCCAGTCCTGGCTGACGAGACAGTGATCACTCGCAATGCCGATCAGGTCCCCACCCTCGAAATCCCGTTTCCGGAAGCGGCTGCCATGGCCGATGCCGCGGAGAGCAGGCGGAGCCGGTCGGATCGTCATGCCAAGCCGCCAATCGGATCGTTCTGGCGACGTGTCAGGCCACCGAGCAGGGTCCGCAACATCTCCAACGAGGTGGCCGGCAATGGGATCTGGAGCCGGCCGTTGTCGGCGGCCCTGGTCTTCTCCATCCTCGGAATCGCTCTTCTTTCCTTCCTGCTCGCTGCCGGCTGGCTGGTGCGCCAGCGCGCCACGGCTAGACCCGTCGATACGCGCGCTGAAAGGCTTCGCAACCAGCAGCGGAGGATCCGAACCGAGGCCAATCGACTGCTGACATCGGGAAACGTCGACGGCGCCTACCAGAAGTTTCAGGATCTCAACCGCATCGCGCCCGCATCACCCTTTGTCGCTGCGATGTTGCAGCAGCTCGGGGCGATCAAGCTCCAGGAGGTCTCGGTCAAGGAGCGGCTGACGCAATCGAAGGAGAAGTTCACTCAGGGCATGACCCTTTACAACAACGGGCTATACGCTGAGTCGGCCGCTCTCTTTCAGGAAGCATTTCAACTCGACCCGACATCGAATGAAGCGGCCCGCTATCTGAAGCGGGCGCAGGATCAGCAGCAGAGGCGGGCCGGTGCCCGGAGCCGATCGGCGATCGATGCGCAGAATACGGCGTCTGGTGGCCTTCTTCCGGCGGCAGGGAGCACGACGATGACCCGCGCCGGCGTGGTCGACGGAGCCAGGAATGGCGGAACCGCATCGCTCACCGTCTCGTTCGACAGTCCTGTCAACGACGGATACATTCAGGTTCGCTCCGGTGGCCAGGTGCTCTTTCACGTCAACTTGTGGGAAGAGCGCAGGCGAGCTATTTTTCGTTACCGCGCGGCCAGGGCGATCAACGAGACGCACGAGGTGCGGGCGCATAGCGATCTCGAAATCTGGATCATCGTTCCATCGCTGCAGATCAGCTGGAACAGGAAACTCGATCTGAACTACGCGCCCGGAAGCGCTCATAAACTCGCGATCACACTCGACCGGGCCACGAACCAGATCAGCTATCAGACGAACTGACCTCAGACGAACTGATCTCAGACGAACTGATCTCAGACGAACTGAGCGCGACCGCCCCTGCCGGCGACATCGATGGTCGTATCGCAGCCGAACGATCCGGCGCCGTACGGATACCAGCGCGCCACTCCGCCCAATCCGACGACCGCGCCGAACCATGCGGAAGGCGTCATAGCCAGTCGCATAGGAAATCCCTTCCGCTGGCCATCGACCACGAGCAGGACGACCGCGACCTCGCTCCCTTCGACCGTCGGCGGCTCCAGAATCGCCAGGGCCACCGCATCGGTCGACATCTCTTCGTGGCGTTCGAGCGAAGCGATCAGATTCATGGGCATCGATTGCGGGCGGCGACGGTACGTCGGACGAAATACATTCGGCCAGCGGTCGGCCAGGTGCGTGCCATCGAAGAGCGTCGTCACCGCGATCGCTTCTCCGTTGCCGTCGAGGCTGTACCCGCCGTCCGATGACTGCGCGAGAGTCAGTTCGGACCTCTCCTTCCTGCCATCGTCCGCCGGCCTGCTGGCGAGCGCCAGAAGAAGAGCCGGCCAGAGTGCTGCCGCAACCGAGCCGCTGAGCTGGATCCGCGCAGGGTTCGCGTCAGAACGCCCAGGGTTCGAGGCCAGCGCAGTGATCGCGCGGGCCAGCTCTGCGAGCGACTTGTCGTCCGGAGCGGCTTCGTTCCAGGTCATCCGCAAGCCGGCCCGCCGGTTCACGATCGAAGCATGAATTCGGAACGAGGCATCGTTCCAGACCCGCTCGTCGGCACCGGTTTGACGCTCGTGGACCGCGATGCCGCTGGTGATGACGAGCCGCTCGAGCGAGAGCCGTTCATCCATCAGTCTGACGATCGCACTCTCGGCGCGGAGGACCGTCGTCTCGTCGATCTCCGGCAGCGGCAGATGCGCAGGAAAGCTGCGGCAGGAGAAGACTTCGCCGTGGCTTTCCGCCTCTCCGCTCTCCAGAATCGCCATGAGAGCGCGGTCGCCGCCGATTCGCTCCAGCCGGACTGTCCGGCCATGCTTGCGATAGGTCTCGCTGCTCAAGAGGCCATCGGGGAGGTGACGACGTCGGCCGAAAACGAGCCGACCACGAGCTCCTGTCCTTCGCTGGAGCAGATCACTCCGGGATACCGCTGCGGTTCCCCGCCGGCCCCGGCCAGATGCCTGGCGATCGCCTCTCGCGTTTCGCTGAGCGCGAACGGTTGAAGTGCCTGCCTCGCCGTATCGCTGACCAGATCCGCGGCCACGACACCGATCGTGACCCGGTCGGTCAACGGATCGTACCGTCCCCCGCCGACGAGCGACACTTCGATGCGAGGCAGCGGCTCGAGCCACGGCGCACCCTTCTGCCGAACGACGACGTTCGTCATGCGAACGATGGGGAGATCCGAGAACGACGCACGGCGGCGCGCTGAAGGCCTGCCACCGCCCGTCAGTTCGACGGGAAGGATACTGGCGCCCGTATCGTCGATGCCGCCCATACGAGCGCCGCCATCGACGTCGGGAACATCGTCGACTCGCAGCCAGTGGGGCCAGGCCACCGGGGAGGCATTGTGCTCCGCAGCGTGACCGATCGCCTCGTGCATCAGGACTGCTGCGGTTCCTCGCCGCCAGACGATGGGGTAGAGCCTGGGATCGATCCTCGACGGGCAAGGCGGCGCGACGGCAGCGATCAGCGTGCCGATGTCTTCTAAGAGGAAGCGGGGAGAGGTGACGATGGAGGCCTCGACCCCACGTGCACGAATCGACGCTGTGATGAACAGAGAGGTACGGGTCGTTTCGACTTCATCCCGACGGACGACCGATGCACTCCCGCGCAGAGTGAGGCGAATTGGCGAGGATGCATCGAGACGGGATGCTGCAAACGGGAGCGATTCGAGCTCATCCGCCAGACCGGTCTCGAACGCGTGTCTCGCCGTGGCGATCTGCGCGGCTGTGGCGGCCGAGGCCGGCGGATGGTCAGTGGCCTCGATTCGCACGCCGTCCGAGCCGGTCCGGGTGATCGCCTGGCCGTGACCTTCCCGCCGCGTGACCAGGCCCGGCCCTCGCCCGTCACCGGGGATGATCCAGCTCTCCTCCCGCTCTACCACGGCGAATATGTGGTGAGTAAGCTCGGCGTCAATGACCATGCAGCCGATTGTATGCGGAAGCTCGCCAGCCCTGGCTCAGGAGATCGAGGGTGCGGAGCGCCGCACGAATGATCGTTCTTGACGTTTTCGAAGCAACTCCACAGAATCCGATCCGGGTCCCTCCGGATGAGCTCAACGACCAGGCAGATGGAATTTCTCGCTCGGGCGCTCGTCAATCGGCTCGAGGATCGAGGCATCGTCGAGTTTACAGACGCCGAAGCCGGCATCGCCGTCGTGGCCCGCGTCCTCGGCGACACCTTCCGGGAGGTCGAGCAGGTCGAGGTGGAAGCACGTCAGCGCCTGACACGCGAGATCGGCGCGCGCGAGCCGACGGCCGATGAGCTGGAGGCAGCGATGCGCAACGTGGCGAGCGAAAGAGGCGTCACCCTCTGACGCCAGGAGATGAGATGACTCTGGACGTCAGACTTGATGATGAGCTCGCCAGGAGGCGGCGGGAGAGCGAGCTCGGAGGCGGAGCAGAGCGCATCGAGCGCCAGCATCGCGAGGGAAAGCTGACTGCCCGCGAGCGCGTGGCTCTGCTCTTCGATCCCGGCTCGTTTCAGGAGCTCGATCAACTGGTCGTTCACCGCTCGACCGATTTCGACATGGAGAAACAGCGGGTGGCCGGCGACGGCGTGGTCACCGGCTACGGCACGATCATGGGGCGGCTGGTGTATGCCTTCGCCCAGGACTTCACCGTCTTCGGCGGCTCTCTCAGCGAGGCCCACGCCGAAAAGATCGTCAAGATCATGGACCTGGCCATGAGGAACGGCGCCCCGGTCGTCGGTCTGAACGACTCCGGCGGAGCGCGTATCCAGGAAGGGGTCGTCTCACTCGGCGGCTATGCTGAGATCTTCCTGCGCAACACACTGGCATCCGGCGTCATCCCCCAGATTTCCGCGATCATGGGTCCCTGCGCCGGCGGAGCGGTGTACTCGCCGGCCATCACCGACTTCATCCTCATGGTCCGGGAGAGCAGCTACATGTTCGTCACCGGCCCCGACGTCATCAAGACCGTCACACACGAGGAAGTGACGATGGAGAAGCTGGGAGGGGCCGATACGCACAACCAGATCTCCGGTGTGGCCCATTTTGCGGCCGGCTCTGATGAGGAATGTCTGGCCATGGTGCGCGAGCTTCTCTCCTACATGCCGTCGAACAACATGGAAGATCCGCCGCGCATCGCCACCACCGACGACATCAACCGCGTCGATCTGCAGCTCGACTCCTTCATTCCCGAGAACGCCAACCAGCCGTATGAGATGCGCGACCTCATCCGCATCATCGCCGACGAGTCGCATTTCTTCGAGGTTCACCAGCACTTCGCCCGCAACCTCGTGGTCGGATTCATGCGCCTCGACGGAGCGCCGGTCGGCGTCGTGGCCAATCAGCCGTCGTTTCTGGCGGGAGTGCTCGACATCAACGCCTCGCGCAAGGGGGCGCGCTTCGTCCGCTTCTGCGACGCCTTCAACATTCCGCTGCTCGTTCTCGAGGACGTTCCCGGTTTTCTGCCCGGCACCGAGCAGGAATACGGGGGCATCATCATTCATGGAGCCAAGCTTCTCTTCGCGCTGGCGGAGGCCACCGTTCCGAAGATCACCGTGATCACGCGTAAGGCTTACGGCGGCGCCTACTGCGTGATGAACTCGAAGCACATCAGGGCCGACATGAACTACGCCTACCCGACCGCGGAGATCGCTGTGATGGGCGCCGAGGGGGCGGTCAACATCCTCTATCGGCGCGAGGTGGCAGCGGCGGACGATCCGCAGGAGGCGCGGCGCGAGAAGGTCAATGAGTACAAAGAGAAATTCGCAAACCCCTATATCGCCGCCGAGCGGGGCTATGTCGATGAGATCATCGAGCCACGCTTCACGCGCCGCAAGCTGATCACGGCATTTGCCATGCTGCGAAACAAGCGGGATCGCAATCCGCCCAGGAAGCACGGGAACATTCCGCTCTGACCGGTGTCCTCACTCGAAATGAGTCTTGTCTCGAACCGGCGACTCTGCCTTCCTCTATTTTCGATCCTGCTTCTCGTCGCCAGCTGCAGGAAGGCGGAAACCGTCCGCGGGCCCTACAACGTCGTCCTCATCACCATCGATACGATCCGCGCCGATCACGTAGGCGCCTATGGCGACCGGCGCGCCGCGACGCCCAACATCGATGCTCTGGCCAGGGAGGGCGTCCGTTTCGAGCAGGCCATCTCGCCAGTCCCGCTTACGCTTCCGGCTCACGCCTCGATCCTTTCCTCGACGCTACCGCTCCACCACGGAGTGCGCAACAACGGCGGCAATCCGTTTCCGGCCAACCGGGAGACGCTGGCCGGCCTGTTCCGGCAGAACCGTTACAGGACGGCGGCCTTCGTCGGCGCTTTCGTTCTCGATCACCGCTTCGGACTCGATCGCGGCTTCGATGTCTACGACGACGCCATACCGCGCAACCCCGCGGCTACCTCGCAGTTCGACGCCGAGCGGCGCGGCGGGGAGGTCGTCGACCGCGCTCTCCGCTGGCTCCAGCAGAAGGACAACCGTCCGTTCTTCGCCTGGATTCATCTCTACGACGCGCACGCTCCCTACGAGCCGCCCGAGCCTTACCGCAGCCGTTTCAGCCAGCGCCTGTATGACGGCGAGATCGCCTACGTGGACGAGCAGATCGGGAGGATCGTGGCGGAGGTCCGGCGCGAGGGAGCCGAACGTCAGACGATCATCGCCCTGGTCGGAGATCACGGCGAAGCCCTCGGCGAACACGGCGAGCTGACTCACGGACTGCTGCTTTACGAGCCGACCCTGCGCGTCCCTCTCATCATCACCGCGCCGGGACTCATTCCTCCGTCGGTCATTCATCAGCCGGCCAGCACGGTCGATCTGGCCACAACGCTCTCCGCTCTGGCAGGATGTAGATTTCCGGACGGCAACCGCGACGGCCGCGATCTCTCCACGGCGCTCCGGAAAGCGAGCGAGCCGCCGGTTTCTACTCCTTACTCTGAAACGGAGTATCCGAAGACATTTGGCTGGAGCGGCCTCAGTGCAGTGCGTCGCGGCAGCGACAAGCTCATCGCGTCGCCCGATTCGGAGTTATTCGATCTCGCCGCGGATCCGGGCGAGACCCGCAATCTCCTCGCGGATAAACGCCGCGTCTACTTCGACCTTCAGCACATCCTCACCTCGCTCCAGGCCGGCGCCGTGGCCTCCGAGCCGGTCGCCGTCGACGCCGAGACCCGTGCGAAGCTGGCCAGCCTTGGATACGTCGCTCCGACCGCCGGCGCGTCGAGTGAGCCGGCGCATGGGGCGGATCCGAAGCGGATGGCGCCTCTATTCCGGAAGTTCGAAGAGGCGAACTGGAGCCTCAATGATGGGAAGCCGGCAGCCGCCATCGGAGCGTTGAGGGAGATCGTCGCCGCAGATCCACGCAATGCGGTCTTTCGGGCCAGCCTTGCGCGCGCGCTTCGTCAGGAGGGGAAGCTGTCCGAGGCGGTTCCGCTCTACCGCGAGGCCGTGGCTCTCTCGCCCGAGGATCCGGAAGCCTGGTACAACCTGGCCGTGACACTTCAGGAAGCTGGTCTCCTGAAAGAAGCCTCAGCGGCGGTGCGCGAAGCCATCCGGCGCGATCCGCGGCGTCCCGAGGCGCACGATGCGCTGGGGATCGCCTACAGCGAGGCCGGCGAGCTCGTGCACGCGCGCGACGAGTTCCAGCGCGCTCTGGAGATCGATCCCCGCGATGCGCACGCCTGGAACAACCTGGGCAACGTCTATCGAGCCGGCGGACAGTTCGACCAGGCCGCCGCGGCCTTCGCCAAGGCCGCGGCACTCTCCCCGGCGTACGCCGATCCGCTGAACGGACTGGGAGTGATCGAGGTGCAACGCGATCGACCCCTTGCCGCCATTCCGTATTTCGATCGAGCGCTCGTTCTGGCTCCCGATTTCTACGAAGCGCAGCTCAACCGCGGCATCGCCTTGCAGATGACGGGCAATCGGCGGGGCGCTGCCGAACAGTTCGGGGCGCTCCTCCGCGCACTCCCGCCTGACAAGCGCTTCGACGCTCAGCGCAAAGCGGCCTCGGTTCTGCTGCGCCGGCTGAGCGTGCCCTGAACGATCGCGAATGCGGCCGTCGGGATTGTGTTGCTGCGTAGCAAGACCTCGCGCACGACGAAGCCACGACGTCCGCGCGCCGCGAATACTCGAAAATGGAACATCGATCTGTGACAGATCTCGTCCCGAGTTGTGACAACAGCCGGGACAGCGTGGCGTTCGCGAGCGGCCACGAGTATATTTCCGCTGTTACCCGTAGTGAACTGAACCTGAGGAGGTTAATCGTGCGCCTGCCGCGTCTTCCACTGCTTCTGCTCACCTTCGTAGTCGTGCTTCTCGCGCTTCCCCTCGCAGCACAGAACTCGGGCGGCAATCTCGTCGGCCGTATCACAGACGGATCGAATAGCGCCCTTCCGGGCGTGACCGTCACGGCCACCAACGGCGCCACCGGTTTTTCGCGCAATGTCCTGACGGGGCCCGACGGGAGCTACCGCTTCAGCTCCCTTCCCGCGGGGACCTACACGGTGGTGGCGAGCCTATCAGGCTTCTCGGACACGACGACGAAGAATGTCGAAGTTCAAATCGCCACCGATCGTCCGCTCAACATCCAGCTTGGAACAGCGGGGGTCAAGGAACAGATCACCGTCACGGCGGAAGCGCCTCTGGTAGCGACATCGCCGAGCGTCGGCACGGTCGTCAGTCAGAAGGAGCTGGAGAATCTTCCGCTCAACGGGCGCCAGTTCGCCAACCTCGGCTCCCTGGCACCCGGGACCTCCTTGTCGGTCAACAGCGATCCGACGAAGCCGGATCAGCTGACGATCGCCCTCAACGGAGGAAGCGGCCGGAACGTGAACTTCCTCATCGACGGCGGCGACAATACCGACGATACGATCGGTGGCGCCCTGCAGAACTTCAACATCGAAGCGGTGCAGGAGTTCAAGATTCAGACGATGCAGTACAAGGCCGAGTACGGCCGCTCCAGCGGCGGAGTGCTGAGCGTCGTGACCAAGACCGGGACGAACGAGCTGACCGGATCGGTCTACGAATTTTTCAGAGACAAGAGCCTCAACGCCGAGACCAATTCGGAGCAGCTGGCCGGAGTCGGCAAGCAGCCATATCGCCGCAATCAGTACGGCTTCGCGATCGGCGGTCCCATCGTGAAGGACCGGGCGCATTTCTTTGGTACCTACGAAAAGTCAGATCGGACGACGAGCTACAACGTCAACTCAGGCGGCCTGCTGCCCGGGTTCGACCTCACCTCGGTCGCTCTTCCATTCAAAGATGAGCTGGGAACGGCGAAGGCCTCGTTCGACGTCACCGCCAAGCAGTTCCTCCAGGTCCGTTACGGCTATCAGAAGAACAGCTCGAAGTACGG
>JADGNX010000339.1 GCA_017883265.1 Thermoanaerobaculia bacterium | reverse complement strand
TCAGATCATGGAACTGCTCGGCAGCCTGCAGAAGAAGCTCGGTCTGGCCGTACTTCTCATCACGCACGACCTCGGTGTCGTTGCAGAGTTCTGCGAGCGAGTGATCGTCATGTACACCGGCCGCATTGTGGAGTCAGCCCCGGTCGGCGAGCTCTTTGCCAATCCCGCGCATCCTTACACTCGTGGCCTTCTGCGGTCGCTGCCGGATGCTCACATGCCGCCGGTCGAGGGGACTGTCGCTGCAGCACGGCCGGACCGCCTCCCAACGATCCGAGGAATGGTGCCGGACATCCGCAACCTTCCGTCCGGCTGCAAGTTCAATCCTCGCTGTCCCGACGTGATGGACATCTGCCTCGGGCGCGAGCCGGCGCGCATGCTGGTGGGGGAGGATCATGACGCACGATGCTACCTGCACGGAGACCAGGCCGATCCGGAGCGCTCCTGAGGAGTGAAGGGTGAAGGAAGAGTGAAGAGTGAAATCAAGAAAAAGGAAATCATCACGGGCCGGAGTGGAGCGGCGGCCGCCTCGGCCGCCGGGACGGGCGGCAGGTGTTCGCGGGCACGGGATCATTTCCACGGAGCATTCGGCCGATGACCGATAAGCCGTTCATCGGACCTGACGTCACACCGCTCCAGCAGGGGAGCACGGGTGATCTCCCTCTCATTCCTCCGGAGCGTGAGATCGGCGGCGACGACCAGCGGCTGCCGCCGCGGCAACCTTCGTCGCCGGATCCGCATGACCGCAGTAAGCAATCGAGCGCGCAGGTGACGCCGAGGATCCCACTGGGGACGGGCGAGCCACTGCTGATCGTCGAGGACCTCAGGAAGTATTTTCCGGTCAAACGCGGATTCCTCGCTCGAACCGTTGCCAACGTAAAAGCAGTGGACGGCGTCACGTTTGGCGTCAGCCGCGGTGAGACGCTCGGTCTGGTTGGAGAGTCGGGTTCCGGAAAGACGACGGTGGGTCGCTGCATTCTGCGGCTGATCGAGCCCACCAGCGGCCGCGTGATTTTCGAAGATACCGAGATCCTCCCGCTCGGACCGGGAGCGCTGCGGAAGATGCGGCAGCATATGCAGATCGTGTTTCAGGATCCCTACGCGTCGCTCAACCCTCGGATGACGGTCGGCACCATTGTCTCCGAGCCGCTCATCATCCACACCAGCCTCAATGCCTCCGAGCGGGCCGACCGGGTGGCCGAGCTGCTGCGAAAGGTGGGTCTCGATCCGAGCTACAGGACGCGCTACCCGCACGAGTTCTCCGGCGGGCAGCGCCAGCGCGTCGGCGTGGCCCGGGCCCTGGCCACGAATCCGCGCTTCATGGTCCTGGACGAGCCGGTTTCGGCGCTCGACGTCTCGGTTCAAGCCCAGGTCATCAATCTGCTTCAGGATCTGCAGGACGAGCTGGGACTGACCTACCTCTTCATCGCGCATGGCCTCTCGGTGGTCGAGCACATCTCCACCCGCGTGGCTGTCATGTATCTCGGAAAGATCATGGAACTGGCCTGGCGTGAAGCGTTGTACCGCGACCCGCTGCATCCTTATACGAAGGCGCTCCTCTCCGCCGCGCCCGTCCCCGATCCGAAGGTCCGGAAGAAGCGCATCCTGCTGCAGGGTGATATCCCGTCGCCGCTCAATCCGCCGAGCGGCTGTGTGTTTCACACCCGCTGCCCGATCGCACAGTTCCCGATCTGTAAGGAGGTCGTGCCGCAACTGATCGAGCATCAGCCCGGACAGTTCGCCGCCTGCCACTTCGCCGGCGAGGCCATTCCGGAGGCGCGCATGCTTCCGCCCTCGATGGCCGAGCCGAGGAAGTGACCGCAGGCTGTCGCCGCAGCTAACGTTCAACGAAGGGCGCCGTCAAACGTACCGGGTTGCAGCCCGGAACGTCGAAATGAACGGACGCTTCGAACCGGAACCGCAACGCTCTCCTGTTCCTTTACAATGCGCGTCACGACCACAGGAGCTCTGCCGTCATTCACGAAACCCTCTTGTCACCGATACGTACAAGAGGCGTGTTCAGGAGGAATTACATGACCGCTGTTCGACGGTTGACGATCATTCTCTGCCTTGCGGCGACTGCTGCGAGTGCGCAGACGTCCACCCCAGGAAGCCGCCCCAAAAAGACGACGACCCCGACGACTACGGCCACCGACATTTCTGCGTTCGACCAGGCGCAGACCGGCTCGCGGCCACGGACCGAGCCGGTGACCGTGGCTACCGACAAGGATGTGACCAACCCGCGCGCCCTGCGTCTGTCGCTTGATGAGGCAGTGCGCACCACGATCCAGAAGAACCTCGGAATCGATCTCTCGCGCTATGATTTCCGTGAGAACGGTCAACTCCTGCTCGAAGCCTATGGCCCGTTCGATCCGCTGGCCACGGCAGGGATTTCCCGGGCCAAGGCTTCGGCACCGGTCACCTCCCAGCTCAACAGCACGAAGTCGAGCCGGACGATCGTCGATTACGGACTGCAGGATTTCGTTCCGTGGGGTGGAACCTACAGTCTCCAGTTGAACAACTCGCAGTCCCGCAGCAATAACGCCTTCGCCACACTGAATCCCGATCTGGAGTCGAGTGTCGGCATCGGTATCAGCCAGCCGCTTCTTCGCAATTTCGGCATCGACGTCAATACGCGCGGAATCACCATCGCACGCAACAATCTCGGCATCAGCCGAGAGGTCTTTCGCAGCGTTCTGATCAACACGGCCGACACTGTCGACAAGGCCTACCTGAACCTGATCTTCGCCCGCCAGAGCGTCGAAGTGGCCAAAGAAGCGCTCTTCCTGGCCCGCGATCAGTCGCGCATCACGCAGATCCGCATCGACGTCGGAGCCTCGGCCCCACTCGATATCCTGCAGCCGCGGGTGGCGGTGGCCACGAGCGAGGAGAACCTGATCACGGCCGAGGCCCTGGTGCGGTCGTCCGAGGATCGCCTTCGCCAGCTCATGAACCTGGATATCGCCGACTGGGATCGGCCGATCCTCCCGACCGACGCCATCGCATACAAGCCGACCACCGTCGATATGGACAGCTCGGTGACGCGCGCGCTGCAACTCCGCCCGGAACTGCGCGAGGCCGATCTGAATATCGCCAATCAGAAGCTGACGTACCTCTTTGCCCGGAACCAGGTTCTCCCGCGCCTCGACCTCAACGTCAACTATGGATTCGCCGGGGCGGCAGGCAATCTATTCCAGGCCGACCCGAACGATCCAACCAAACGCGTTCTCGTTTCCAACACCGGATTCGGAGATTCTCTGCAGCAGATCTTCAAGACGACCTTTCCCTCGTGGACCATCGGCATCAACGTCGGCATTCCGATCACGAACATCGGAGCGCGCGCCGAGGCCAAACGGGCGGAGCTGAACGTTCAGCGCACCATCACGGACAAGGCCAATCAACAGCAGGGCATCGTCTTCGATGTGCGCGAGGCCGTCCGCAATCTCGATACCGCCGGCCAGCAGATCGGGGCCACCCGCACGGCGCGGGAAGCGGCGGAGAGCAATCTCGACGCCGAGCGAAAGCGCTTCGAGAACGGGATGTCTACGAATTTCACCGTTCTGCAGATCCAGGCCGATCTCTCGAACGCCCGTCAGCGCGAATTGCAGGCGCTGGTCGGCTACGAGCAGGCCATTTCCGATTATCACCGCGCAGTCGGCGACCTGCTCGATGTCCGCAACATCACCGTCCAGGATCCCGAGACGTATTCCGTCCCGGCCATTCCCTTCCAGAGCTCCAGGTGGTTAAATTACGGTCCATGGTTGAGAACCGATCAGACTCCGGCACCGGCGGCGACAAACCCCTGACCACCGGCCTGGAACACGAGACTCCTCCCCCGGTTGAGATCCTGCCAGCCGCAAAGCCCAATCCGGCTGCGCGGCTGG
>JADGNX010000338.1 GCA_017883265.1 Thermoanaerobaculia bacterium | reverse complement strand
TCAAAGCCATCAAGACGCTTGCGAAGTTGCAGCAGGTCATCGCCAGGCTCAACGATCTTCAGGTCAACGCGCCATTCGGAGTCGCCGCGGCGTCCGACAACCACGATCCCGGCAATGTGATCGCGCGCGTCTATCCGGCCGGCCTCGGGCTTCCCGACCGCGACTACTACCTGAAGCCCGAGAAGCGCTTCGCCGACGCACGTGAGAAATACCAGGTTCACGTCACGAAGATGTTCGAGCTCGCCGGCTACACCCACGCCGCCGCCCGGACGGCCAGCAGGACAGTTTTCGCCATGGAGAGGCGGCTGGCCCGCGCGCAACTGGACAACGTCGCTTTGCGCGATCCGGCGGCCACCGACCACAAGACGACCGTGGCCGATCTGCAGAAGATGACCCCGCACCTCGACTGGACGCGCTATCTCGATCGCGCCGGAATCGCGCCGGCCGACCTCAATGTCGACCAGCCGCCGTTCATGGCGGAAGTGGAGAAGGTGTTGGGATCGACGCCGCTTGCGACCTGGAAGGTCTACCTCCAGTGGTCCCTCCTCAACTCCGCGGCTCAGTACCTTTCCGGGCCGGTGGCTTCCCAGGATTTCGAGTTCTACGGGAAGTATTTGCGCGGAGCGAAGGAGATGAAGCCGCGCTGGAAGCGCTGCGTCGAAGCCGACGACGCACTGCTGGGCGAGGCCCTCGGGCGCCGCTATGTCGAACGCTACTTCCCGCCGGAGGCCAAGGCGCGGATGCAGGAGATGGTGAAGAACCTCCTGTCAGCGATGGGCGACACGATCCACGGCCTGGGCTGGATGGGGCCGGAAACCAAGCGGCGCGCGATGGAGAAGCTGGCGACCTTCAACCCGAAGATCGGCTACCCCGACCGCTGGAAGGACTACAGCAGCGTGGAGATCTCTCCCGGCTCGCATTGGCAGAACGTCGTGGCCGGACTGAAGTTCGGAAGCGCCGACGACCACGCGCAGATCGGCAAGCCGGTCGATCGCGGACGATGGGGTATGACACCGCCGACCTCGGATGCCTATTACAACCCGCTGCTCAACGAGATCGTCTTCCCGGCCGGAATCCTGCAACCGCCTGCCTTCGATGTGCACGCTTCCGACGCCGTCAACTATGGCGCCATCGGTGTGGTCATCGGACACGAGATCAGCCACGGTTTCGACGACCAGGGGGCGCAATATGACGCGCAAGGGCGCCTCAACAACTGGTGGACGGCGGACGACCTGAAGAGCTTCGGGAAGCGGACGCAATGCGTGGTCGATCAGTTCGAGGGCTATTTCATCGAGCCCTCGATCCATCACAGCGGCAAGCTGGTACTGGGCGAGTCGATCGGCGATCTGGGCGGCGCGAAGATCGCCTGGCTGGCTTTCCAGAAGGCGCAGCAGACCCGACCGGCGGCGGCGATCGACGGCTTCACCCCAGCACAGCAGTTTTTCATCGCCTGGGGTCAGTTCCGCGGCGACGAGATCAGGCCTGAGACGCAGCGGATGATGGTGCAGGGCGATCCGCACCCGATCGCCAAATTCCGCGTGATCGGCCCGCTCTCGAACCTCCCCGCATTCGCCACGACCTTCGGATGCGCCTCCGATGCGGCGATGGTTCGGCCGGAGGGAAAGCGCTGCGACGTCTGGTAACGCCTCGAGCGGGATCTGGTGGTTGGGTGAGTACCTGGCGTAGGCCAGTGACCTGGAACACATGCCCCCCAGGAACATCAATCTGTACGATAGCCTGGCTACGCTCCAATAGGAGCGTCACTGGAGGGTTCATGAAGATCAACAACTGGATCGGCTGGTGGGTTTCTACAGTCAGCGTATTCGTCATGATCGCGCCCGGATCGTTGCACGCCGCGCCTCCGGCCGCGCGGGGGATCCCAGGAATTACAGCGAAGGATGTCTACCCGACCCCTTGTGTCGATTGCCACACCCGCCAGCCGGACGGAACTGACGCTCGACTCAGCACACTGATGGCGCGCTGGAACGGCCAGGCAGATCCGAAGAGGCTCTCGATGATGCAGGCCATTGCGCCGAAAGGCGTCACGTTGAAAGGGAAGCACATTTCCCTGGGCAGTGCCGTAAAGGATATTCCCGCATCGTGTGCAAAGTGTCATACGCCGCAGTCAAAGATCGCTCCGCCGTTCGCAGCGCTCATTCACGTCACTCATCTCTCGCGCGGTGAAGAGAGTCGTTTCGTCACGGTGTACCAGGGCGACTGCACGCACTGCCACAAGCTGAACAAGAGCGCCGGGACATGGTCCGTTCCCAGCGGCGCGGAGAAGTGATTGTGCGGCCCGGTAGAGTGCACCAACGCGGTTGACCGATTAGTCCGTGCGCAGGATGGTGTCACCGGTCCCGTTGTCGATGGACTGGATGAACGGCAGGACTCTGCCGTTGCCGCCGGTGACCCGGATCTCGACCTGCACGTTGTGGAGGTCGCCGAATGAGCTGCGGGCGTCGCCGATGATCGCCGTCATCGCGTCGGTCACCAGGAGGAACTGGCCCGGCGAAAGGGTGAAGTCTTTGGAGCTCGCCGCATAGCCGGACAGCACCAGGCCCGCCGGGAAGTAGTATCGCATCGTGACGCGCACGCTCACCGGCTGTCCGGCGGTCTCGATGAGACCGAGGTTGGTGCGGTAGGTTGCGGGCGCGCTTGCGGTGATGCTGGCCGGGGAAGCGTCTTCGATTCCGGCGAAGTACCTGGCCTGACCGGCCGTGAGCGTTGAGGAAACCGGGATGGCCGCAACGCCCGTGCCGGCTGTTCCCGGCTGGGCGGAGGACTTATACGTGCGCGCGGTGATGGCCATGCCGGCCGCGGGCGTGATGGTGAGATAGCCGACGCTGTCGCTGGGCAAGGCGAACGTGCTGGACAGCAGATCGCTGATCGTGGTCGAGCCGAGCGGATCGAGGGCGATGGTCTGATTCCATTCGATGAGCGCATCGGTCGTAGTCGCCGATCCGGTCGAGTTTGCATTCTTCCTTGCGACGCGGTGCCGGCCCGATCCGCTCATCGTGCACTTCAACGTCACGCGATTGACCGCCGCGGTTTTGTTCACCAGGGCAAGATCGGTTTGCATTCTCGCTCCGGCGCCGCCGCCGGCTAATGGCAGCACGCTCGGGTCGGTTGCCGGAGCGCCGTAAAGAGTGTTCCAGTCAACGAGGCTCCAACTGTCACCGGTGGTCTCGTCAATGGCCAGGGCGTAGGCCGCGATTCGCGACTGGGATGGTCCGAGGCTGGTGATTCGGGCCGCCGCCGCGCCGGCTGGAGCCGCATCGGCGATCTCCAGGAATGCAAAGGGAGCAAGCGCGTCCGACCTCGTTCCGATTGCCGTTCCATGCGCGTCCAGAAAATCGATCTTGACCGACCCTGCCGCTCCGGCCGCCTCCTGCAGGCAGACGTTCGTGTGTAAGCCGTTCCCTTTCTTCAGGCCAGCCAGGAAGACCGAGTCACCCCCCGCCATGCTGCGATCCGAGCGAAAGACCGGCAACGCGCTGGCATAGGTTCCCCGCGGGCTCGAGGTGTTCAGCCGCCTCGCGCTAACGGAGAGAACATCGATGCTGGTGCTGCGGAGCAGTACGCCGCCGGTCTGGCCATCGTGTCCGAACACGCTCTTGACCACGTCCGCGAAACTGACTGAGATGTTCGACGGAAGCTGACCAAGCGATGAGACCTGCGAAGCCGATGAGGGGGAGACGTAGTACAGCTTCAGGTCATTCAACGACGCCAGCAAGCCCGTGTTGACCATGGCCAGATCGGCGTTGACGCCGTTGCCGTGCCGGAGTCCGGCAACGAGAAGCGCCACTTCGCCAAAGCCGAGCGGCGGGATCGTTCCCGCCGCCACGGGCGGCTTCGCGACATCGACGACGCTGACCGATACTTGTCCGG
>JADGNX010000337.1 GCA_017883265.1 Thermoanaerobaculia bacterium | reverse complement strand
CGTGCCGTGTGCATTGGCGCTGGACACCATCCTGACGACCATGGGGCTGGGCCGCTATTCGGAAAGCAGTGCCGTCACAGCCGTCGGGCCCCGCCTCGCCTATCCTGGACAGTGACCGGCACGATGGGATCTCGAAATCTACTGAAGCTCGCCGTGGCTGCCATCGTTGTCGGCGCCATCCTGGCGCTTTATTTCTCGCCCTTGCGAGCGCAGCTCACTCGCGAGCACGTCGTCAGCGCCGTGGCCCGGTTGCGCGGGCTCTGGTACGCGCCACTCGCGCTCATTCTCCTCTATGCGGTCGGCTGCATCTTCGCCATCCCCGCCAGTTTCTTCATCCTCGCGGCCGGTGCGATCTGGGGCTGGAAGCTCGGCGGCACCTACGCCATGATCGGTGGAGTCCTCGGAGCGACCGCGTCGTTTCTGGTGGCGCGCTTCATCGGAGAAGGCCTTCTGGAAAAATTCGGTCCTATGGGGCAGAAGGTCAAGCAGCAGGTAGCTCATGCCGGATTCAAGTCACTGCTGATCCTGCGGCTGATCCCGGTCTTCCCTTTCGCCGTGCTGAACTATGGATCCGGTGTGGCGGGAGTGCGTCTGCGCGACTTCGTCCTGGCAACGACGCTCGGACTCATCACATCAAACTATGTTTTCGCCTACTCCGCCGACGCACTCCTGCGAGGCAACATGACCGAAGGGGAAGCCATCAAGCGCCTGGCCGTTGTCGGGTTGCTGCTGATCTCCGTCATCATGGTTCCGGCCTACCTCAAGAAGCGCATGTCAGGCGGCGCGATCGACAGCGAGGGAGAGTAGCGAAACAGCGAGCTGTACCGCGTCGGTTCCCCCCCGAAATACCCGGATGACGAAATCCGGCCTGCCCAGCTCGCTGTGCAGCCTGTGCTATATTGGGAGACCCGGTATCGGGACATTTTTCCATGATCGAGATTCAGGTTCATCCGAGCGACATCCGGCGCAAGGTTCGTTTTCTCTTCGTCGGACGCGTGCGCGTGGTCGCGGCGATCGCGCTCTGCAGCATCCTGCTGGTCGGCATGATCGGCTCGATGGCCGCTGCTCCTTCCGTCATACGCCGGGTCTACAAGAGCAACTACGTCAGCGCCATGCGGCAGGAGCGGGATATTCAGCGCGAGAGGCTGCGGGAGAACGTCGATCAGATGACGTCGCTGGAACGGAAGCTCGAAGAGCACCGAGTCCGCGTTGAGAAGTTGCTCACGCTCTACGGCCTGAACCAGACCGCCCTCGGGCAGGGTGGCTTCTCGCTTCCCCATAACCCCGCAGTCGATCCAACGGATCTGCAGCTCGCCGACGCCCATCGTCGCGAAATCCTCCTGAAACGATCGATTCAGCGTCTGGATGCGCAGCTGCAGCTTCTGGCCTCGTATGAAGCAGCCAATGCCGCGATGGTCCGCCACACCCCCTCGATCCTCCCACTTCCGGCCGATCAATTCGTCCTGACCTCTCCCTTCGGCAATCGCGTGAACCCCTTCACGCGCGCCGGGGACTTTCATAAGGGTCTCGATCTTTCAGCTCCCTCCGGCACATCGATCTTCGCCACGGCGGACGGCGTTGTGACATTCGCCGGTCGTTATCCTCTCGGGCAGAACGTCAACTGGTGGCGATTCGGGAACGTGGTCGTCATCAGCCATTCCGACCGCTTCGTCACCATCTACGGCCACTGCGCCACCGTCAACGTGAAACCGGGACAGGCAGTACGGCAGGGACAGGTGATCGCCACCGTCGGCACGACCGGCTGGAGCACGAACTCTCATCTGCACTATGAGGTCCGCAGCGATCTCGAGCGGCCCGGCATATACGATCCGATCGATCCGCGCATCTACATCCTCAACTATCAATGGAACAACGAAGCCAGTCTGCTGATCCAGGCGCGCACTACGAAGGACTACAGAAACTTCGACCCGTTGCCATCGTCGTTCGTCGGGAAGAGGAGGGGGTGATCGATGTCCGCAGCAGGTGAGAGTGCAGCAAATTTCCCTACGATGATCATCCCGCGGGGAACTGAGATCCGCATCAACAGCAGCGGCCAGCTTTCGATCAAGACTCCCGGAAACCTCGTCATCCAGAACTCAGGGGTTTACTCCGAGCTGGAGTCGACCAGCGGCTCGATCCGCATCGAAGAAAACGTCAATGTCGAGGCCGTGAGCGTAAGGGCCGCGCAGGCCTGTTTCATTCAGGGAACCTTGACGGCATGGCGGGTGCGGGCCAAGAAGATCGCACTCGAGGATCGCGCAAAGGCCTACATCATGCTGCAGGAGTCGGAGCAACTCGAGGTAGCCAAGGGAAGCCGCCTGGTCGGTAATTTCGCCAACGAAAAGGAGATCTTTCTGATGATGGGCAAGTTCACGGCCCAGCTGAAAGAGCTTCCCGGGAACGTCGACCTCTCCTCGCAGCCCAGCCTCACCGAATCGCGGCACGCAGCCGCCGAGCCGGGTCCGGACGCTCAACAGCCCGAGGCGTTGCGCCAGGCACTCGTGCTCCTGGAGGCTGAGACGCGCCGGTCGGATATCGATCCCTTGACCGCCGATGTGCTTCGGGAAGTCGTCTACGCGCTACGCGAGCGCAATGTGCAGCGCCTGGGCATCGTCTATCGGGAAGCCTTCTCCGAGATCATCAGCCCGACCGAGACGGTCCGAAAAGCCTACGACCTCATCGACGATTACCTCAAACGACGGTAGCGCGGGCCATCATTGAGCACTGACCTGCTCCACGGAAAAATCGGTCGATCTTCGCGGCATTTTTGCGCCGTAGGCCCGGGACGCAAACTACCTCCGATAGGCGTTCCGGATTCGCCACAGATCGCGAAGCGCTTTGAGGAAGTCGCCTGCGGTGACTTTCGATCCCTGGACGTCTTTCCATTGCCGGAGTGGCAGCTCGTAGATCCGCAGGGCCGTCTCATCGCGTCCCCACCGCGCCATGAAGCGGGCGATGATCTCGACATCGAAGATCCAGCGGGAGAGAAACGGCTCGCCGAACACCTGCCGCAGGGTTGGGGACATCCGGAAGAGCTTCGCTCCGCACTGGCTGTCGTAGATCGAGATTCCCAGAGTGAGTGAGATCAGAGTGGCGGCGACCCGGCCGAGATAGTGGCGCTGGGGGTGGCGGTCGATGACCCGGCCGAGAAGCTTGACCCGGGCTCCGAAGACCATCTGCAGCTCGGTATTGCTTTCCAGCACTCGAACGAACCCCGGAAGCTCGGCAAACGGGGTGGCCAGATCGGCATCCCAGAATCCGACATAGTCCGGAGAGCTGGCCATCGCTGCGCCAAAGCCGCGTCGCACCGCCTCGGCCTTGCCGGAGTTGCGCTCCAGATCGAGCACCGCGATGCGGCCTGGCTGTTCGCTTCGCAACCGCTCGAGCATGGCCAGGGTTCCATCGCCGCTGCCGTCGTTCACAAAGAGGAGCTCGACTCGATGCCCTTCGACCTGGAGATGCAGGAATTGCCCGGCATCGAGCCGCCCCGCCTCGTTATAGCAGGGGACGACCATGACGATCCGCGACATCCGTCGATTGTCAACGTTCAGCGCGCCGAGGTGCAACGTATTTATGATGGGCCGGCAGACAGGTGTGTGGCGGGCTCACGGCTTTCTCGGAGATCCGAAGCGGAAGGCCTTCTGCGGCCCTGTCAGGCCGAAAACCGGGTTTCAATATGATTTACTACGTCAGCCGCTGACTCATCAACATATTGACTGGTCAGCTCACTGAATCGTTGTTAGCGAGGGAAACGAACGAGATGGAAGACGGCGGGAATAGCTCAGTCAGCACAGTTCTGGTGACGACGACCGTTCACGGAAGGTACCTGCTACGGCGACGAGGGCTCGACTCGCTCCTGGTCGGGTTTCACGGTTACGGGGAGAACGCGGA
>JADGNX010000084.1 GCA_017883265.1 Thermoanaerobaculia bacterium | reverse complement strand
GCCGGCAGACGGTACGCCTCTGCTCCTCGGCATCACCAAAGCGTCGCTCTCGACCGATTCGTTCATCTCCGCGGCGTCGTTCCAGGAGACCACCAGGGTCCTCACCGAGGCGGCCATCGCCGGACGTGTCGACCATCTCCGCGGCCTCAAGGAGAACGTCATCGTCGGCCGGCTCATCCCCGCCGGAACCGGCATGCCGACCTACCGCGACGTCTACCTGGAGAAAGACGAGCCGGCCCCGGCGCCGACGCTCGACGATCTCCTCCGCCCCGAAGGCGAAGAAGACGAGGCCCTCAGCCTGGCCGACTTCGACGACGAGCAGTAGGCAATCAATTTCTCAGCAGTCTTCACCTCGGGCGGCCCACAAGGCCGCCCGTTTCTTTTCGACCTAACTCTCTTCGAGGGCGAGCAAAGCGAGCCGCAAGTGGAGCGGCGGCCGCCTCGGCCGCCGAGGGTGGGTGGCAATTGTGACTCATGCGCCACACGTCGCGCATCCCTGCCACCCGATCCCTGTCTAGCCTGTTCTCAAAACGAAACTCTCTCCCCCCAACCTCGTAACATTCCCTCGGGAGGTCATCATGACAATCGAGGCTTCGGCTCCTTCGAACCCGCTCCTCGAGGCGCGTGCCTCGGAAACAGTCGATGGTCCCCTTGCGGCCGACTTGCGGGGTTTCGGTACTCTCGGAATCCTCTCCACGCTCGTCATTCTGGCCGGCAACGCGATCGTCCTTCCCCTCAGCGGCCTTCTCGTCCTTCTCTGGGCCCGATGGTCGCGCACCCCATGGCGCGAGATCGGTTACGTGCGCCCGCGAAGTTGGACCGGCGGCCTGGCAATCGGCATCGTATTCGGTGTGGCCTTCAAGTTGCTGATGAAGACGATCGTGATGCCGCTTCTCGGTGCAGCGGCGATCAATCCGGCGTACCACTACCTGACAGGAAACCCTGCGGCGCTTCCGGCAGTTCTTTGGGCCGTGACGGCCGGCGCAGGCTTCGGCGAAGAGACCCTGTTCCGCGGATTCTTCTTCGAGCGCCTGAGAAAGCTATTCGGAACGAGCCCCTGGGCCCAGAGCCTCATCGTTCTCGTCACCTCGTTGTTGTTCGGGCTGGCTCACTACTCCGTTCAGGGGCTCGCCGGCACGGAACAGGCTGTGATCACCGGCCTCGTGTTTGGAACGATCTACGCGCTCACCGGCCGGCTTTGGATGTTGATGTGCGCACACGCGGCCTTCGACCTCACGGCGGTAGCGATCATCTACTGGAGTCTCGAAACGAGGGTGGCGCACCTCGTGTTCAAATAGTCGCGGCCAAACACGCGTGCCGGTCTGTCATCCCGAGCGTCAGCGAGGCGTGAGGCGGATGGTAGGCGCGTCAGAAACTGGTCCCCAGTGATTTCGTTGGCATCGCGCCACTGAGGGATTCTCAGCATGACGCTGGACGTTAATGCCGCCACGCGTTATTATTTCAGTTCTGTGGTTCGAACCTGGGCAGACGCAGAAGCCGAGAAGATTTTCAACCTGAAGCGTTCGCGAAAGCTGCCATCGGATCTTCAGCGAGCGGCCCTTCGGAGGCTGCGTATGCTTGACGCCGCTGTGACGCTGGAGGACCTCACCGTTCCGCCGGCAAATCGGCTGGAGAAACGTCGAGGGAACCGGTTGGGGCAGTGGAGTATCCGAATCAACGACCAATGGCGAATCTGCTTCGCCTGGCGGGAAGGCAACGCTCACGACGTCGAGATTGTCGACTACCACTAGAGGGCGACGATATGAGTCAACCACTTGCTCCAGTTCATCCAGGCGAGATCCTGCACGAGGAATTCATGCTTCCCCTCGGCATCACTCAGTATCGCCTGGCGAAGGAAACCAACGTTCCTCCCCGACGGATCAATGAGATCGTGCAGGCAAAGCGTTCCGTTACCGCGGACACCGCACTCCGTCTGGCGAAGTTTTTCGGCACGTCCGAAATGTTCTGGCTCAACCTGCAGGCTCGCTACGATCTCGACGTTCAGCGCCAGAAGCTCGGCGCCGGCCTCACCTCAGTGCGCCCCTTCGTGCGAGTTCGTGATGCCTCCCCTCCCCCCTCGCGTGCCGCGAAGGCTCTCGTTGCATCTGCCAGGAGCGGTGCGGTCCGGTCCGGCTACAAGCGGAAAGCAAAATAGGGCTGACATGGAGCAGCCTTCGGCCGCCGGGGTGGGCGGCCGCGCCGCGATGGCGTAAGATTTCGCCCGGCTGGGGAGGAGCAGCATCGAACGCTCAAAGAAGATCGCAGCCGCTCCGAACAGGATGGAGCGCGGGTTGATGCCTCGCTGACGGATCGCCGACCGCCTTCCGTCAGGATTGCTGATCGACCGAATGTAACCTAAGACCGAATGCGAACATCCAGACCGTCGCTCGCCACCGTAATTCTCACCGCGCTGACCATCTGCACAGCGCCGTCGCTGACCGCCGCGCCGGCTCTTGATGCGTGCGGGGCGCAGGTCCCGCGCGTCCTGGCGCGACGCCTCGAGGCCAAGTATCCGAAGAATCGACTACCCCGGGCCTCGGATTCCAAATCGTCATGTATGAACGATCGTGTTCGGAAACACGCGAGCGCCTGCCTTCTCGTGACCGTTGGGGACTTCGACGGCGACGGACTGCGAGACTTTGCGGTGCTGCTGCCCGCAAGGAAGGAACGGCAGCCCGCTAAGCTCATTGTCGCTCTCCAGGCTCGAGGCGATTGGAAGCTGGAGGAAGTGCCAATCGGGCTCCACACTGTGGTCGGTCACATCGGTTTGAGCTCACTGCCCCCTCGTGATTACAAGGAGACTCCCGCCGCTATGGGGCGGGGCCAGGCCCAAAGAGTAATCAGGCTCGATTACGACGGGCTGGCCTTGTATGCGTGCGACTCATGGATGAACGGCTACTTTCGGATCGCTGGCAAATGGAAAGCGTTTGCGCTCAGCGATTGATCCCGACACTAGATTGGCGGGCTGCATTCCTTCCAGAGATCAGATCACCGGCACGGGAGGTGCAGCGACTGCTCCTGGAGGGGTTTTCGCCGTGAAGTTTTGGCTGCCTGGGCTCGAGGCGGGACTTCGATCACACGCATTCGTGCCTCATCGGTGACCATGCCGGCTGAATGGAGCGCCGCTTCATCATCTTTCTCATCGCCGCCGCACTTTACATTCCGGCGCTTCTCCTGGCTGACACGCGCGGCCTCATCCCGCAGCTCGCTCTCGGACTGGCGACCCTGGGCTTTCTCACGGTGTTCGCGCTCCGTTCGAAGATCGATACGCGCCAGATCGTCTGCGTCGTCCTCGTGGCCACCACCGGCGAGATCGTCCTCTCGCTCGGCTGGGGTCTGTATACCTATCGCAACGCGCTCATCCCGCTCTACGTCCCGTTCGGCCACGGCGTTTTCTATGCGCTTGCTGCTGCCAGCGCCCGGCAACAGACGCTGCGCCGTCACGCGCGGACGATCACTCGCTCGGTGCTGGTCTCCGGCAGCATCATCGCCGCGGTCAGCTTCTTCTTCTTTCAGGATCAGTGGGGTCTCCTCTGGTGGATTGCAGCCGCGATTCTGCTGCTGCGCTCCCACAACCAGCTGCTGCTGTCGGCCGCCTTCGTCTACACCATCCTTCTCGAGTGGCTGGGAACGGCGATCGGCAACTGGCAATGGGCAGCGGTAGTCCCCCATGTCGGCCTGCATTCCGCGAATCCACCGGGCGGCGTCGGGATGCTCTATATCCTGCTCGATCTGATCACGGTCGCGATTTGTTCGGCCATGCCGGCAGTGGTCTTGAACGACGGCGTCGTTGCGGTGGGAGAATCGTAGGTCCTAGAAAGGTGAACACGACTCCTGGAGAGGTTTGTGACACGCGTCGCGCGGTAGGACGTCCTCGCGCTTCAGGTCCATCTGGCCGCTGAGTCAGCGTGCCGCCGCCCGTCGTGGGCGGTTGGCATTATCACTCTGAGCGACCGGCTATCATCCCTGTGATGTTCGAGTCGGTCATTCCCGATCCGGCTGCCGACGGCCTGAGGCGCGCCGCGCGCATTTTTTACGTCATCGCGGTCATGATTCCTCTGGCTGCCGCAATGCGTGCGGTGATCGGCTACGTCGATGGAAGGCCGCTGGATCTCGAAGGCGCCGCCGTCAACATTCTGTTCACAGGACTGGCCTACGCAACCGCACGCGGAATCGAAGACCAGAAGCCGTGGGGAAAGTGGCTGGGCTATACCCTCGGAACGATCGAGCTGGCCTACTTTCCGATCGGAACGGTCGTAGGTATTGCGATCTGGATCTACCTGGTTCGCGCCGCACGCGGCGGACTGTTTAAGAAGGGTGAAGTGTGAATAGTGAGGAGTGAAAGAGAGGACGGTGAAGTATGACAAGTTACGGGTGACGGTCGAAATCCATAGCTGTTTTCTGCATTCACGTCCCCATCGTCCATTGTCACGTGTCCATCCTCAATTCTTCCATCAGCGTTGCGATGAGCTCGGCCGCGGGTGTCGCCCGCGCTCTGCCGACGCCCGTTCCCGCCCACAACGAGAGATAGTCGGGATTGCCCTGGCTCGCCGCGGCGCTGCGCATCGTCCGGGTCAGCGAGTTCTGGATCGGAAAGGGGAGGATGAGCTCTTCGCGGTCGCTCATGATCTCGATGAAGCGGTTACGCAGACCGCGTGCGGCTCGTCCCGAGAACGCCCGGGTGATTGTGGTGGTGTTGTCGCCGAAAGCGTTGAGGATTGCCTTTTTGTAGGCTTCCGAGGTTCCCGCTTCGGGGCAGAGCAGAAAGGCGGTGCCGAGCTGCACCGCGGCAGCACCGGCGCGCAGAGCGGCGGCGATCTCAGCGCCGGTCATGATGCCCCCTGACGCGATGACCGGAGCGGAAGTACGTGCCGCGATCTGCCGGACCAGTTCCATTGTCGGAATCATCGCCGCCTCGAAACTGCCGGCGAATGTTCCGCGGTGCGCGCCAGCCTCGGCTCCCTGGGCCACGATTCCGTCGACCCCAGCCTCCGCAAGGATCACCGCCTCTTCGACTGTCGTGGCTGTCCCGATAATGGCCATTCCTGCGTGTCGAAGTCTGCGCATGACATCGGGACTGGGAACGCCGAAGGTGAAGCTGAAGACGTCGGGACGAAGCTCGAGGACGGCTGCTATCTGCTCGTCGAAAGGATCGGGAGGCACTCGCGGCAGCGAGGGGGGTGAAAGGTGGAGGAGGTCGTGAATCGGAGAGAGTACCTCGAGCATCGGAGCGGGGTCGCGATCCGGCCGGCTCTGATAGCCGCCGGCGAACAGATTGACGTTGAACGGACGGGTTGTCAGTTGCCGCGTTCGTCGTACTTCATCGCGGATCTGATCGGGAGTGAGATAGGCGCCGGCCAGAGAGCCGAGCCCCCCGGCATTCGAAACAGCCGCAGCGAGCTGCGGGTTGCCAGGACCCCCGCCCATCGGCGCCTGGATGATCGGAAGCTGGATCCCGAGTCGATGCAGAAGATCGTTCATGAATGAAGAATGAAGAATGAAGGGTGAAAAGTGAAGGATGAAAAGTAGAGCATGAAGGGGGAGAATGCTGAGTGGAGGATCAGTGGTGGGCGTGATATCGGAGCGAGGCGGACTTGCCCGGGTGCTTCACTTCATCCTTCACTCTTCACATCGAATCCTTACATGGCCATGAGAGATCGACTCGGAATGCGTGATGCGTGCGTCGAGGACTCCGCCGCCATTGCCATGGTTCAGGCGAAGAGCTGGCGAACCACGTATCAGTCGATTGCTCCGCAGATCCTCGAGGACGTCGACGTTCATCAGTGGGCTGCAGCCTGGAGCGAACGTCTCATGGAAGCGACCTCCAATCGCGCGCTCCTCGTTCTCGAAGGGCCGCCTGGCGTGATTGTCGGATTTGCCGCCGCCGGCGCCACTCGTCTGCCTGGTGAATGGGAGTTGTTCGCAATTTACATCCTCGAGGAATTTCAACGACGTTCGGGCGGACGATGGCTGGTGTCCGAGATCGTAGATCGAGCCCGTCGCTCTGGAGCGGTACGACTCGCGGCGTCGGTGTTGTCGCAGAATCCCTCCGTCAGGTTCTATGAAGCGCTGGGATTCGCAAGAGAGACTGCCGGGAAGCGCCTGATTCACGGCAGGACGGTGGAGGAAACGCGCTACGCTTACCCGATCGACCCTGGCCCGATGTGGATCGAACCCGACAGGAACAAAGCATCTACAGGCGATCCGTAATTCAGTGCCGGCGCCGCGGCAGCCGGCATCAGCAATGCTACGAGGTGGACCGATGTGCAGAAACATCAAGACCCTTTTTAACTTCGACCCTCCGGCGACCGAGGAGGAGATTCGAGACGCGTCGCTTCAGTTCGTGAGAAAGCTTTCCGGCTTCACAAAGCCATCGCACGCGAACGAGGCGGCGTTCGATCGAGCGGTCACGGAGATTGCGGAGGTGGCGAAGGTTCTCCTCGATTCCCTGGTCACGAGCGCCGATCCACACGATCGCGAAGTGGAGGCCGCCAGAGCACGCGCACGCGCGGCTGAAAGATTCGGAGCCGCGCCCGCGGAGTAAGGCGATCGCGTGGATCGCCGCCGAGTGGAGCGGCGGCCGCCTCGTCCGCCGGGGCCCGGAGCGAGTCAGGTTCAGCGCGCGGGTGCCCGAGAGCGGGCGCCCCTATCACTTGAATCGTCGCGCCAGAGGATCTCCTGGGAGGTTCAATGTTTTCACTCGAGACACTCAAAGAGCTGTTCCGGCATATGGAGTGGGCAGACCGGACAGTCTGGACTGCCGTGGAGGTCGCTTCGGGCGCCCGAAACGACGCGAAGATTCACGGGCTCCTATTTCACCTGCATCTGGTGCAGCGGGCGTTTCTGGAGGTGTGGGAAGGGCGGCCATTGGACCTGCCGAAACCGGCGCGATTTCCCAACCTCCAGTCCCTGCGCGGATGGTCCGACGCGTACTACGGCGAAGCCGCTTCCTACCTCGGCCGGCTGGAGGCGGAGGCGCTCGACCAGCCTCTCCGGATGCCGTGGGTGGCCGAGTTCGAGCGGCAGATGGGTCAGGCCTTTTCGAACCCCACGCTGGGCGAGACCCTCTTTCAGGTCACCAGCCATTCGACCTATCACCGCGGCCAGGTCAACGCCAGGCTCCGGGAGCTTGGCGGAGTGCCTCCTCTGGTCGACTTTATCGCCTGGGTCTGGATGGGGAAGCCGCCTGCCGGCGATCCCGTGTAACCTAGCGCAGGTATGTCTGACGAACGGATTCTGTCGGCCGAGCCGGTCGGCGACGAGCTGGGCATCGAGTTGTCGCTGCGGCCGCGTCTCCTGCGGGAATACATCGGCCAGGCCAAGGTCAAAGAGAATCTGGCCATCTCTCTGGAGGCTGCGCGCCGGCGCCACGAAACACTCGATCACGTGCTCCTTTTCGGACCGCCCGGACTGGGCAAGACCACTCTCGCCAACATCATCGCCAACGAGATGGATGCCCATGTTCGAGGGACGTCGGGACCGGCCGTGGAGAAGACGGGCGACCTCGCGGCCATCCTCACCAACCTCGAAGCGGGCGAGGTCCTCTTCATCGACGAGATCCACCGGCTGCCGGCACAGGTGGAAGAGATCCTCTACTCGGCCATGGAGGACTTTCACGTCGACGTGATCATCGGTCAGGGACCGGCGGCCAGGACTGTGAAGATCGACATTCCGCGTTTCACTCTCATCGGTGCGACGACCCGCGCCGGTCTCCTGACCGCTCCCCTGCGCGCCCGTTTCGGGATCGTCCATCGGCTCGATTTCTATGACGTGGAGTCGCTCACCATCATCGTCCAGCGCTCGGCCGAGATCCTGAATATCCCGATCACTCTCGAAGGGGCGCACGAGCTGGCCCGGCGCTCCCGCGGCACTCCGCGAATCGCCAATCGTCTGCTGCGCCGGGTGCGCGACTTTGCCGAGGTCCGCCATGAGGGAGCTGTCGACATCGAGATCGCGAAAAAGGCCCTCAGCATGCTGGAGGTCGACGACTACGGCCTCGATGAGATCGATCGCAAGCTGCTGACGACGATCATCGAGCGCTTCGGAGGGGGACCGGTGGGGGTGAGCGCACTGGCTTCCTCGATTGCCGAGGATCGTGGAACGATCGAAGACCTGTACGAGCCTTATCTCATCCAGATCGGGTTCCTGCAGCGCAGTCCTCGGGGGCGCGTGGCGACGCGACTGGCCTACGAGCACCTGCGCTATCCGATCACCTCGATGCGTCCGCAGAACCGGCTGTTCTGATGACCACGAGCGGCGCACAGACAGAAGTGTCTGTGCTACATCGATCCCTGTAGCACAGACACTTCTGTCTGTGCAGCCTCGAGAAGTACGGCCATGACAAAGACCGCGCTTCGGAAACTAATCCCGCCGAAAATGCGCGCCCTTCGAGACCGGATTCTTGATCGCCGCGTTCGACACGATAGCCGCCACCTGCTGGCCGTGAAACAGCTCGATGATCTCCTTGCTGATCATCGACTCGTGGTAGTACTTCGTGAGGCGGCTGCCCAGCTCCCGCATATCGGCCACGGCGCGTTTGAGACGCTCGTAGGTGCGGACGATTCCCACGTAGTTCCACATGGTGTGCTGGATGGTCGTCCAGTCCTGGAGGATGAGCGCCGGATCTTCGCGATTCTCGCGGCCGGGAGGGGTCCAGTCGGGAATCGAGGAGAAGATGTGCTTGTCGATCCGACCGATCCCTGGAATGCGAGACGAATAGCTGAGGCGGACAGCGGCCGCCCGGCTACTCGACTCCCTCCCCGCCGCTTCGACCGGCGTCGTCCCCGCGGTCAGCTTCGAGACGATCGAGGCCGCTGCGTAATAGCCCCAGGTCAGTCCTTCCAGGAGCGAGGTCGAGGCCAGCCGGTTGCCGCCGTGCAGTCCGGTGCAGGAGGTCTCGCCGATTGCGTAGAGCCGGCTGAGCGTCGTCTCGCCACTGGTGTTTGCCAGAACGCCGCCACAGAAATAGTGGGCGGCAGGAACGACCGGAATGGGATCGCGCTCGATATCGACGCCGATCTCTGAGCAGGCTTTGCGGATATTCGGGAAGCGCTCGGCGATCGGCTGGTGACCGCGATAGAAGTTGGCCAGGTCGAGAAAGACATATTCGTCCTTCGACAAAGTCATCTCTTCGACGATGGCGCGCGCCACGACGTCGCGTGGCGCCAGATCCTTCAGCTCGGGAGCGTACTTTTCCATGAAGTACTCTCCCTTCTGATTTCGCAGCCGTGCCCCTTCCCCACGCAATGCCTCGGATATGAGGAAGTGGTTGGCCTTCTTGTCGGCCAGTGCCGTCGGGTGAAACTGCACGTACTCGGCGTTCATGATCCGGGCCCCGGCGCGGCTGGCCATGACCACGCCGTCGCCGATCGAGTTCCGCGTGTTCGTGGTGTGCAGATAGATCTGTCCGAGGCCGCCGGTGGCCAGTACGGTGAAGTCGGCGAATACCGTGAAGACGTCGTTCGTCCTGTTGTCGAGAAGGTAGGCGCCGGCGCACTCGTTCGTGAGGCGATAACGCACCTGGATGTCGGCGGGATGGTGATGCGTGGTCAGAAGATCGATGGCCGTCACTTCTGTGGCCAGCGTGATGTTCGGCTCGCTCTTCACGCGGTTGAGGAGCGAGGTCTCGATGGCCCGCCCGGTGGCATCGCCCGCGTGGATGATGCGGGAGATCGAGTGCGCCCCTTCCTGGGTCAGGTCGAGCTCTCCCTCCTCGGTGGTGGAGAAGGGGACGTGCATCTCTTCCAGAAGCACTTTCTTGACCACGCGCGGGCCTTCGACTGCCAGGAAGTTGACGGCCTCTTTGTTGCTCAGGCCGGCGCCGGCGCGAAGGATGTCGTCGACCAGCTTGGCCGGCGTGTCGTCCTCCCCCTGATAGATGATCCCGCCCTGAGCCCAGAACGTGTTGCAGTCTTTCGGATCGGCGGCCTTGGTGACGAGAAGCACCTTGATGCCAGCGCCGGCCAGGGAAAAGGCGGCGGTCAGGCCGGCGATGCCCGTGCCGATCACCATCGCGGAGAAATGGTCGCGGTTCGTGATGTTCGCCACTGCTGGATATTAGAGCATGCCTGAGCGAAATCGCTGTAGCACAGACACTTCAGTCCTGTTAGCACAGACACTTTTGTCTGTGCGGGATGTAGCACAGACCAGCACAGACACTTCTGTCTGCGGGATGTAGCACAGACACTTCTGTCTGTGCGGAGCTGAGTAGGTTTGCGGCACGTGGCACACAGACAAGAGTGTCTGTGCTACAGAGCGTCTGTGCTACAGCCGTTACACGCTCGGCTGGGCGAAGCCGGTGATCACGTATGTCCCGGACTTGGTGTCCTTCTTGATCTTGATCACTTCGTTCTTCTGCGCGTCCTCCAGCAGGTCGCTGAAGGTGTTGTAGCCGTAATACTCCTCGTTGAAGGTCGGCTTCTTGCGCTGCATGGTCTGCTTGACCATCGAGCCCCAGAGGATCTCCTTGTTCTCGCGCATGAGAGCCTTGATCGAGTCGATGAGCAGCTTGAAGACCTCGGCCTGCTTCTTGTCCTTGAAGGCCACGGTGCTCGGCGCCTTCTGGACTCCGCGAACGAGATCCTCATAGAAGATGAACTCGTCGCAGTTGTCGATGAGGAGATCGCTCGACGAGTTCTTGACGCCGACGCCGATGACGAACTTGTCGTTCTCCTTCAACTTCGACACCAGTGGAGAGAAGTCGGAGTCACCCGAGGCGACGACGAAGACGTCGATGTGGTCCTTGGACCAGGCCATGTCCATGGCGTCGACCACCATGCGGATGTCGGCGGAGTTCTTCCCCGAGTACGACCGCGAGGGGATCTCGATCAGTTCGATGGCCGCTTCGTGCAGCTCGCGCTTGTATTCCTGGTACTTGTCCCAGTCGGAGTAGGCGCGCTTGACGACGATCTTCCCTTTTTCGAGGAGTCGCTCGAGAAGGAGGCTGACTTCGAACTTCTTGTACTTGGCGTCGATCACGCCGATGGCGATGTTCTCGAAGTCGATGAATAGAGCGATCTTGCGTTCGGTGGTCATACTCCTCGGCGGGGACGGGACGTTGTCGTCCTCCTGCTGATCGTTGTCAAAGGAAGGCTTTCGGACCATTCGGGCTCCACGCGGACTCTAACACAGGGCGGCAGAGACGAAGCCGAAGGTGAAGCCAATGCCAGGCCAGGGCGAAAGCCCCTATGGAGCGGCCACTTCGGCCGCTGGGTGGTAGGGATGGCCCGGTTCAGCTCCCGGGCGCCCTGGAGCGGACGCCCTCCACGAAATCGTGACACCCCTTGACATTGTACTAATTCGATAGTACATTGATACAAAGACCACAACCTGAGAGGAATCAACCATGGCTACTTCACAAATCGGATCCGTCTTCTTCGCTCTTCTGCTTGTTACAACGACCGGTCGCGCCGAAGCGGTCAAACCGCAGCCGGCGTCCTCCGAGCCGATCGAGCTTTCCGCCGGCTCGGGAACCGTCTACGGGACGCTCCTTCTTCCGAAGGCGGCCGGCCGGATGCCGGTCGTCCTCCTCATCTCCGGTTCCGGCCCAACCGATCGCGACGGAAACTCGAAGATGCTTCCCGGGCCGAACAACTCGCTCAAGCTTCTGGCCGAGGGGCTGGCGGAGAACGGCGTCGCCTCCGTTCGTTATGACAAGCGGGGTATCGGAGCGAGTGCCAAGGCAATGGCCGCTGAGGCGGATATCCGCTTCGACAACTACGTCGATGATGCCGCGGCGCTCTGCGATCGTCTGCGCAAGGACAAGCGATTCACCGGGGTCGTGATCGCCGGTCATAGCGAAGGCTCGCTGATCGGAATGGTGGCGGCGAAACGATGCAGCGCCGCCGGATTTGTCTCCATCGCCGGAGTCGGTCAACCGGCGGCCAATACGCTCAGGGTGCAACTCGCCGGGAAACTGACGCCGGACCTGGCCGCTAAGAACGAGGCCGTCCTCCAGGCCCTCGAGCAGGGGAAGAAGCCCGAATCGACGCCTCCGGAGCTGGCCATGCTCTATCGCGAGAGCGTTCAGCCGTATCTGATTTCCTGGTTCAAATACGATCCAGCGAAAGAGATTGCCGGACTCACCGTGCCGATCCTCCTCATTCAGGGGACTACGGACATTCAGATCACCGTTGATGACGCGAATAAGCTGGCTGCAGCGAATCCGAAAGCGAAGCTTCTCCTCGTCGACGGGATGAACC
>JADGNX010000336.1 GCA_017883265.1 Thermoanaerobaculia bacterium | reverse complement strand
CTACTTCTGCTCGTTCTTCTCGTGCTGGGCGTGCTGGGCCTTCATGGCCTCAAATTTTGCGCGCTGGTCGGGGGTCAGGATCGTGAGCACCTTCGACCGCTCCGCATCTTTGATCGACTTCATCTGAGCACCCTGGCTGTCGACTTGCGCCTTGAGCGAGTCGGCTTTGGCGGTGTCGCCAGCCTTCTTGGCAGTCCAGTAGTCCTTCATGGTCTGGTGAAACGACTTGAAGAACGCTTCGTTCTGCTGGTGCGAGGCCGTCTTGATGTCCTTGACCTGCTGCTTCTGAGCATCGGTCAGGTTCAGCTTCTCGGCGAATTTCTTACCGAATTCGTGTCCGCCGCGGTGATGTCCACCGCCCCAGCCGTGCTCTCCTTCGTTCTGACTCTGCGGTGCGGCGATTGCGAGCGACGTACCGATTGCGAGTACTGCCACTGCTGCCATAATTTGCTTTCTCATGGGATTTCAAAGCTCCTTTGGTGTCGTTGCGTTGGTGTTCTCTGACTAGTCAGTGAGAGAGACAGCGGGCAGGTCTGTTCTCTTTCCTGCGCGACATGAGTTGCATCCCCCTGTCACGAGTTGCACAGAACGGCCGTCCGCGCCCCCTCCCGGGCCGGGTTGCGACTTGAAGCGACGGGGCGGGAGGCGGAGACTCCATTCCGTCCTCTCCGTCGCGGGCTGCCGCCCCCGATGACGCTTCTTCGCGGGCCCGCGAGCCGCCCCGGACATGCCGCTTGCATCGGTTTGTGGCAAATGCGCCGTTCCGAATCCAGCGCCCGCCACATCGGCCATCGCGAGATCCTTCTCATCGTCGTCTGCTGGACCTCGCTGGCTGTCCTCTCTTCGGTCAACCGGATCCTCGACCCACGCGACTTCGGGACGATGCGCGTGATTACTCCGGTCGGTCCCATCATCCTGACGTTTCTCGAGGCCTGGGTCTGGGCCGCGTTCACTCCGCTCATTTTCTGGCTCAGCAGCCGCTTCAGCCCCACGCGGTCCAACTGGATGACTCGCGTTCCTCTCCTCCTCGGGGCCGGCGCCGTGATCTCCATGTCCATCTATGTCATCCTGGCCGTGGCTCGTTCCGAGATCATCCCCAGCCCGCGGCATAGAAACATGGGGGCTTTTGCTCCGCTGCGAGAGCTTGGCCGATTCCCCTACCTCAACCAGCTACTCCTCTATTTCGTCCTTCTCATCGGGGGACTGGCGCGCGAATACTTCCTTCGGGATCAGCAGCGGGCGCGCGAGGCGGTCCGCCTGCAGGCAGATGCGGCACAACTGCATGCGCAACTGGCCGAAGCAAGGCTGGATGCGCTCCGGATGCAGATCAATCCGCATTTCCTCTTCAACACCCTGCACGCCATCTCCGCACTGGTCGAGCGCGATCCATCGGGCGTGCGGCGGATGATCGCCCGCCTCAGCGAACTGCTTCGACACACCATCGACAGTCACGGCACCGACGAAGTACCGGTTCGAGACGAGCTCGACTTTCTACGGCGCTACCTCGAGATCATGGAGATCCGCTTTCAGGGAACACTTCGTGTCGATACCGCCATCGAGCCGGAGGTGCTGGAGGCTCTGGTTCCCAATCTCATCCTGCAGCCGATCGTGGAAAATGCTCTCGAGCACGGCGTCACGAGGGCTGACGGTCCCGGCCATCTCGAAATCGCAGCACGCCGCAGCGGCGATCAATTGATCCTGACCGTTCGTGACAACGGACCCGGACTGGCCGAGCCGCCGACAGCGAGGGAAAGCCAGGGGGTCGGGCTGCGGAACACGCGGGCTCGCCTCCAGCAGCTTTATGGCGATGAGGCCAGCTTCACACTCTCATCGGCTCCGGCCGGCGGGGTGATCGCGGAGATCGCACTTCCTCTTCACACCGCAGGCGATCTGAGAACCGAGGGGATCACGACGGAGGAGCGAGGACGGGATGTCTGAGCCGAAGATGCTTCGTGTTGCGGTCGTCGACGACGAGCTTCTGGCCCGGCATCGGATCGGGGATCTTCTGAAGAAGCAAGCGTCGGTAGAAATCGTTTCCAGCGTCGGCAACGGCATTGCCGCCGTGACCATGATCCGTGAGCTTCGCCCTGACCTTCTTTTTCTCGACGTCCAGATGCCGGGGATGACGGGGTTGGAGGTCGTCGCCGAGATTGGGCCCGAAGCGATGCCGGTGACGATCTTCGTCACCGCGTTCGATCAGTTCGCCCTCAAGGCCTTCGAGCTTTCAGCTCTCGACTATCTCGTCAAGCCGTTCGATGACGAGCGCTTCGCGCAGGCACTTGCCAGGGCCCGCCGGATGATCGAGCTGAAGGAAGCCGGAAGACTGACACGCCATCTGCTGACGCTCATGCAGACCGCGGACGGGACTCCCGGCCTGATGCCGAAGCAGTCGCAATGGCTCGAGCGGATCTCGGTGGAAACGCGCGGACAGGTCCGCGTCGTGGCCACCTCGAAGATCGACTACATCACCGCCAGCGGACCCTATGCCGAACTGCACGTGGGCGAGCACACCTGGGCCATTCGGGAGCGGATGCAGACGCTGGCGGAACGCCTCGACCCGTCCGTCTTCTTTCGCATTCACCGCTCTGCCATCGTGCAACTGGACCGCGTCGACACGATGCTGCGGAGCTCCGGCGGCGACTACGCCGTCCGTCTGAAGAGCGGCGTGGAGCTCCCCGTCAGTCGCGGGCGGCGCGAAGAGCTGGAGCAGCGGCGGGGAGTGACCTGACCTGGTGAAAAACATGCTGCGGGCCGCGTCGTACCCACCTCTGCCTTCTGCCTCTGTCTTCTGCCTTCTGTTCCGCCTTCTGCCTTCTGACTTCCCTCACATGTTGATCATGTGGCCTTCCAGCCCGTGGATCACTTCCTGGATCGCCTCGCTCAGCGTCGGATGCGCGTGAACGTTGCGGGCGATCTCAGCAGTCGTCAATTCCCACAGGCGAGCCAGGGTCAGCTCCGGCAACAGCTCTGTGACGTCCGGCCCGATCATGTGCGCGCCGAGAAGCTCACCATACTTCGAGTCGCTGAGAATCTTGACGAATCCGCCCGTTTCGCCCAGCCCGTGAGCCTTGGCGTTGGCGCTGAAAGGGAACCTCGCCACCTTCACGTCGAACCCCTTCGCCTTCGCCTGCGTCTCCGTGTAGCCGAAGCTGGCGATCTGCGGCTGGCAATACGTGGCCCTCGGCATCATGTCGTAATCGAGCTCCATCGTCTCGGCTCCGGCGATCGTTTCCGCGGCCACCACCCCCTGAGCTTCCGCGACGTGGGCCAGCATCAATTTGGCGGTCACGTCCCCGATGGCGTAGATGTGCGGAACGTTGGTTCGCATCCGCCCGTCGATGGCGATGGCCTTGCGATCGGTCAGCTTGACCCCGCTCTTCTCGAGGCCGTAGCCTTCCACGCGTGGCTGGAATCCAATGGCCTCCAGCACCTTGTCCGCCTCCAGGGTCTCCTGCTTCCCTCCCGGCTTGGTGACCGAGACCTTGACGCTCTTGCCGGTGTCTTCGATCTTGTCCACCTTCGTGCCGGTGAGGACTTCGATGCCGGCCTTCTTGTACTGCCTGGCCAGCTCCTTCGAGATCTCTTCGTCCTCCAGCGGAACGACGCGATCGAGAAACTCGATCATCGTGACCTTCACCCCGTAGTTGCTCATGACGTAGGCGAACTCGACCCCGATGGCGCCGGCGCCGGCGATGATGATGCTGTTCGGCAGCGTCTCCGAGAGGATCTGCTCCTCGTAGGTCACGACGCGCGGTCCGAGCTCGGAGCCGGGGATGAGCCGGGTGGTGGCGCCGGTGGCGATGATGCAGTGCTTGAAGGTGATCTTCTCCGTGGCACCATCGTTGAGCTTCACATCCAGCGAATGAGGATCGGTGAAGGAGGCCCAGCCGTCGTACTGGTCGATCTTGTT
>JADGNX010000335.1 GCA_017883265.1 Thermoanaerobaculia bacterium | reverse complement strand
TTTTGTCTGGGAAGAAACGATGAAACCGACCGACACTTCGATCACCACCGTGCTGCCACTGTCGAGCGACGCCGCGCTGCTGCGCCGTTTCACGGTCATCGACCAGCCCATTCGCGGGAACCTTCGCTTCGGTCTCACGCTCGAGCTGCTCGACAAGATGGCGGAGGATACCGCTCTGGCGTACGTACGCCGGTTCGACGCGAATGCGCGCGTTGTGACCGCGGCCATCGACAATATCCGCGTGCGGCGTCCTGCCGATGTGACGCGCGACCTGCGCATGATGGCGCGTGTGAACTATGTCGGCCGCACGTCGATGGAGGTCGGAATCCGCGTGGAGCAGGATGGTGACGCCGCCGGTCACATCGCTTCCTGCTACTTCACCATGGTGGCGCGCAAAGGCGAGAGAAGCATGGCTATCCCCAAGCTCGAGCCTGCCGACGCACTCGAGCTGCGGCGCCACGAGCGGGCCATCGCACGGCGAAGGCGCGTGCGTGCCGAGGAAGAGGAGTTGCGCCAGCCGCCGACACGGGAGGAGTTCGAGATGCTCCTCCGCCTGCACACGGAACAGGAGGCGGAGGGCTTCGACGCCCTCCGGGTGCGCGATCTGGTAGCCAGTTCCTGGGAGCGCGTTTATCCGGAGCAGGAAAACGTTCCCCAGAAGATCTTCGGCGGCTATCTGATCCACCGCGCCTACGAGCTGGCTGCGATTCATGCTGAGGAGTTGACGACGGGCGGTGCGGTGGCCGCGGCCGTGAACCGCATCAACTTCAAACAACCCGTGAGGATCGGTGACAAGCTCCGGTTCGGCAGCAGGATCGTCTACACCGGGCGTACGTCGATCGCAGTGGAGACGAAGATCGAACGGATCGCCCGCGGCGAGCGAACCGTACGCGACCTGACCAACGACTGCATCTTCACCTTCGTTCACGTCGATAAAGAGCTACGCCCACAGCCCGTTCCGCGAGTATTTCCGGCAACCTACGATGAGGACGCGCGCTATCTGGCAGCGTATCGGCGGAACCGGCACGACGCGGAGATCAAGAGCGCCGCCCGGCAGCAGTCGCTGACGCCGATGCTCTCTTGATCGAGCCGACTTCCGTTCAGCTGCCATTGGCGCCGAGGTCACTCCATCGTGAATCGCCCCCCGCCGCCGCTCGCGTTAGACTAGAGGGTCCCGACCGCAACGCCGCGATCGGGACCGGAGGTTCGCCATGAGCGGTCGCAGGCTCCTCGTGCTGCTGGTCATCGCCGCGGTCGCCTGGTACTTCTACACGCATCGCTCTGGTGTGTCAGCAGCCGCGTCGTCGTCATCCAGTTCGTCCGCTTTGAGAAACACCTCCCCCGGGAATGACTGTCTGGCGCGCGCCGAGTCGGCAGACCGGGATGTCGCCGCGGCCGCCGCGCTGGTGTCTCACCCTCCCGTGGACGCGAGCGCCTGGCAATCGGCCGAGGGCAGCGCGCTTGCGGCGATCTCGTCCGCCGAATCAGGTTGCGGTGCTTCGGCCGCTGGTAAGGAAGGCGAGGCCGTGGTCGAGCTGCGAGGGGCGCTGACTTCGATGCGCTCACTCATGGGAGATCTGTCGGCCGCTGCGAAGGGAACAGGCGGGGCCACCGAAGTGGCCAGAACCATGGAAGACATCGACAGTCATATGGAGAAGGCGCGATCGATCCTGCGCTAGGCGAACGGGCGAGCGAGCCGGCCAGGGTCGGGTCCCGTCCACTGCAGGCTGGTTGCGCCCGGTGCACGGCGAGCTCGACTGGCCCGCGTCTTGTAACACCACGAAATCGTGAACTATCTCGTATGGCTCGGCCTCGCAGCCGTCATAGTCGCCTTTGCCGCCGTTACCGGGATCAAACCGAAGGGAACCAGATCGGTTTCTCACTCCCGCATGATGGGAATGGGCCGGCTTGCTCTTCTGGCGATCGTCATCATTTTCGTCTACCTCGCATACCGCGCGCGCTCCGGCTGACGCCTTCGAAACCTCCTGGTTTCACTCTTCACTCTCCAACAGCGAACTCAGGCGCGGCGGCGACGTATACCCTCCTCGTGGCACCTGGAAGGAGAGATTGATGAGACGAGCGGGCCTTATCTCGCGCCGATTCCTGGCGCCGATCGCAGTGACCGTGATCTTGTGTGCGGGTATTCACCCGGCTCTGGCGCAGCCTGCCGTCTCTCCCGGCGCCCGCATGCCTTCCACCATCGTCGTTCCGCCCCAGGCGCTGCCTTCGGAGCACTTCAATCCACAGGCTGCCACTGACGCCTACCTCGCGGGGATTCCGCCCGCCGCCACCGCTCGCTCCGACGCATATTTCGAAGGCGGTTATTGGCTCATCCTATGGGACTTCCTGTTCGCCATCGCCCTGTCGCTCGTTCTCCTGAATTTTCACTGGTCCGCCGCCATGCGCAACCGCGCCGAGCGCCTGACCCGCTTCAAACCGGTGCAGACACTTCTTTACTGGCTCCAGTACCTGGTGGTCACATCGGTCATCGGATTTCCGCTTGCGGTCTATGAAGGCTTCTCGAGAGAGCACAAGTACGGCCTGGCCACACAGAGTTTCGGACCCTGGATGGGTGATCAGCTCAAAGGTCTCCTGGTCAATGCCGTCCTGGGAGGCGTCATCACCGTCCTGCTCTTCGGCGTCGTCCGCCGCCTGGTGCGCTCGTGGCATGTCTGGGCGGCGCTGGTGACGCTTCTCTTTCTGGTGCTCGTCGTTCTGATCGGACCGGTCTTCATTTTTCCGATCTTCAACAAGATCAAACGCCTCGATGACCCGAAGATCACGGGGCCGATCCTCAGCATGGCCAGGGCGAACAACATCCCGGTGAACGACGTCTATCAGATCGACGCGTCGCGTCAGACCACACGGATGAGTGCGAACGTCAGCGGCTTCGGCAAGACCATGCGGATCACTCTCAATGACAATCTTCTGCGCCGCGGATCGCCGGAAGAGATCCAGGCGGTCATGGGCCATGAGATGGGCCACTATGTCCTCAATCACGTTTACAAGAGCATGGTCTTCTACCTGGTGGTGATCGTCGCGTTCTTCGGCTTCCTGCGCTGGTCGCTGGAATGGTCGCTGGCGCGGTGGGGAGAGAAGTGGCAGATTCGCGGCATCGGGGACACGGCGGTGTTTCCGCTCGTCGCTCTGCTCGGCTCGATCTTCTTTTTCGTGCTGACGCCGATCCTCAACAACCACATCCGCACTGCGGAGCAGGAAGCGGACATGTTCGGCCTCAATGCCAGCCGCCAGCCGGACGGTTTCGCCCAGGCCGCCATCCACCTCGCCGAATACCGCAAGATGTCGCCCGGCCCGATCGAGGAGTGGATCTTCTTCGACCATCCCAGCGGCCGCAGCCGCATCGCCGCCGCCATGAGGTGGAAGGCGGAGAATCTAAAGCTCTTCACGGCAAAGTAGCGCGGGCCATTCGGGTGGCGCGGCTTCCCGCTACGTCAGGGATGCGGCGTGATGGCGACGATGGTCAGCACCGCGATTCGCTTTTTGCCGATGACCTGGTCCGGACCGTAATAGAAGAAGATGCGGTACGCGCCGGGCGTCCGGTTCTGCGCGTACGCTTCAAAGATCTGTTCGCCGCCCGGGCCGTGGAGAGATTCGTAGGCGTGGGTTTTCAGCGATGCGTGGCGGATGTCGGTCTCGAGCAGGCCGAGAGCCTTGCGCACCTGCTTGAAGGTACCGGATTTTGCGCGGCTGCGCTCCAACGCCTTCAAATTTGCTTCAGCCTCGGGCGTGAAGCGGAGCTCACGCTTCATCGTCGTCCGCGTGCGTGGCGAACGAGCCGATCACACGCGTCTTGCCGGCGGCAACTTCGGAGAGGCCGCGTCGCAGCGAGGCCAGGGCCTTCTTGTTCCGGTAGAGCCACGCTTCCGATGCCGGGATGGAGACCTGGGGATCGAGAACAACGTCGTC
>JADGNX010000334.1 GCA_017883265.1 Thermoanaerobaculia bacterium | reverse complement strand
AAGAGCCGCCGCGATTCGAAGGCGGTCGAACGGTCAATCGAAGCGCTGCGCAATGGCGCGAAGGACGAGAGCGTCAACACCATGCCGCTGATCCTGGACGCGGTGAAGGCGTACGCCACGGTCGGTGAGATTTCCGACGCACTGCGCGATGTCTTCGGGACGTACTCGGAGCCGGCGCTGTTTTAGGGAATCGCGCGCCGCGAAGCGGGCGCCAAGTGGAGTTTGTCGCGCTCGTCGCTGTAGCACAGACACTTCTGTCTGTGCGGGTCTGTGCTCAGACGCGAGATGAAGCGCACAGACGGAAGGCGCACAGACAGAAGTGTCTGTGCTACACGTCTGTGCGGGTCTTTGCTTCAGACGCGAGATGAGGCGCACAGACGGAAGGCGCACAGACAGAAGTGTCTGTGCTACAGGCCGAAGGGTGAGACGGACCCGGCATACCGGAATGTCCGGTTTCCGGTATTGTTGTTCGACGCGACCTATGAAGATCAACATGGTCTCTCTCGAGGACGGCATCACCGCGACCGGATTCCGGAAGATCGCGGCGTATGTCGCCCAGCTCAATCCGGACACCCACGTCTTCTACGTTGGCACCCACCGCTATCGCTCGATGTGGAAGTCGTTCGCCAGACGGGTGGGAGAGACCACCACCTTCGGGCCTGATGCGATCGATCAGGTCGCAAGAAGACTTGCTGACGGGGCAGACATCGTGGCCTTCTCCAGCATGACCGGCTATGCCGACCTGACGAAACGGATCATTGCGCGAGTGCGCGAGATCGCACCCGATGTATTTGTGATGTGGGGCGGCATCCATCCGATCATCTATGCCGAGGATGCCATCACCGCCGATGTCGACGCGATCTGCACGGGAGAAGGGGAGTTCGCCTTCGAAGAGTTCTACCGGAATTTTCAGGCCGGGACGGACTACAGGAAAACGACGAACTTCTGGTTCAAGGAGAGGAGCGGCGAGGTCAGGAAGAACTCGTTTCGCCCCCTCATGACTTCCGAGGAGCTGGAGAAACTCCCGTTCCCGAAGTATGGCGGAGAGGAGTGGCTCTATCGGCCGGACGAGAAGCGTTTCTCGCTGGTCACGCGCGGCGATTATCTGGCGAACAACGGTCTCGCTTATCCCGCAATCTGGTCGATCGGCTGTCCGCTTCACTGCACCTTCTGCGGCAACACCGTGTTCATCGCCAACGATCCGAACTACAAGAAGATCCGGCATCCGAGCGCCGCCTATATCGTCGGCGAGGTGAAACAGGCGCTGAAGGTTCACCCGTATCTCCGGACCATCCTCTTTTACGACGACAGCTTCATGGCCATCCGCCTGCGCGAGCTGACGGAGTTCGCGGCCCTCTGGAGGGAGAAGATCGGCATCCCCTTCTGCGTCTACGGCGTCATTCCTTCGTACGTGGAAAGGGACAAGATCGAAGTGCTGACGTGGGCCGGGATGAATCGGGTCCGCATGGGGATCCAGAGCGGCAGCGAGCGCATTCTGAAGTTCTACCGCCGTCCCACTCCGATTCCTCGGGTGGAAGAGGCGGCTACATCGCTGGCCGAGTTTGCCCGGTATCACATCAACCCGTCATACGACATCATCGTCGACAATCCGGTGGAGACTCGCCAGGACGTGGTCGACACCCTGGAGCTGGTCTACCGGCTGGCCCGGCCCTTCACGCTCAACATCTTTTCACTCCGCGTCATCCCGAACACGGTGCTCGAGAAGCAGATGCTCGAAGAGGGGCTGGACATCGAGCAGATCAACGACAACTACACCGCGCTTCGGCCGACCTGGGCCAACGTGCTGCTGTACATCCTCATGGTCTGGCAGCCGTCGCGGCAGATATTCGATCGCCTCCTGAAACGAGTCCGGGCCTACAGCGAGCCGCAGCGGTCGTACAACGTTCTCATCAAGCTCGTGCGCGTCCCGTGGCTCATCCAGCAGGGCCTGCGGCATCTCCGCTTCGGAGAGTTCTCCGTCATCACCGGCTATTCGGGCTACATCCTCTGGCGCATCGGAGCCCTCTCTCTGTGGTCCAGACTCTTCGGCCGCAGACTGGAGCTGCCCGAAGCCGAATGGATGAAGTCGCCCGACCCGGCGTGAGGGCCAGCTCGGCCGGCAATGCCGTGCGGCAAGCCTCGACGGACGATTTCGATCCTCACAACCATTTCTGCCGCGTCGTTGAGGAATCGGACCACCGGTCAATGCACTTCCGCATCGCGAACGTAAGGCGCGATGCGAGCGTCGAAGTCGCCTTCCGGATCCCTGCGGCCAACAGCCTCGACTACGATCACGGACGGCGCGCCGGCAAGGTCGGCGTGCCGTTCATGGCGTTCGAGGCCGCGCAGCTCTGCCGTCTCACTCTCGCCGTACCAGTGAGTCGATACGGTCTCGAACCGGGCGTGCCGGAGGGCCAGGGTCAATGTGCGCAGGTTGTACAAAAACTGGTGTCCCCAACCGTGAAAGGCACGATTCATTTCCAGGCAACCCAGGAGCTGCTCGTCCTCGCTCATTTCCGAGGGATGTTTGTAATGCGTCAGCCAGACCCAGTCGAGGTTCGGAGTGGAAATCCGCAGAACTCCATCGGGCCGAAGGACGCGACGACACTCGCGCAGGAACACGCTGCCCTCCGCCAGCGTGAGATGCTCGAGGAAGTGTTCGGCGAAGATGAAGTCGACGTCGTCGAAAGGTAATCCGCGACGTACGTCCAGCGCGCAGTCAACGCCGTCAGCCGCGGCGACGTCGATGTTGGTCCATCCCTCGAGGGGCGAGCTGCCTGATCCGACATGTAATTTCAAGGGCTGGTCCGGATGTTCGAGGAGTGCACGTTGATCGACGCAGGTCGCGCGGTGTCATGCGCTGGTAAGGTTCATTTCCGGCTCAGATCGGCGTACAGCATGTCGATGAAGCGGTCGGTCTTGATGAACCCCTGGCCCCAGGAGTCCCATTCGGCGAACGCCTTCCGTTCCTTGAGTTGTGCGGGAGTGGTCCCGTCTTTCACAGCCCTGGCGATGATGGCGGATGTCCCTTTCAGCATTTTCGAGAAGGCGGCCAGACCGGCCTTGTCGGAAAGCGCTCCATGCCCGGGAATGACCTTCGCGTCGTCGCGAAGAGTCGACAGCACCTTGTCGTCGGCGGCGATCATCCCCATGACGCTCCCCCCGTTGTCTATGTCGATGAAGGGAAACATTCCGTTGAAGAAGTCGTCGCCCATGTGGACGACGTTCGACTTCGGGAAGAAGAGGACGCAGTCGCCGTCGGTGTGGCCATGAGGGAAGAAGACCGCGCGGATCTCTTCGCCGTTGAGATGAACCGAGACGTTGTTCTCGAAGGTCACGATCGGCAACGCTCCGCGCGGTTAAGGGGGAACCGCATTCCCGAGTACGGTGGCACCGCTTGCCAGCCGTTTGCGCACGTTCTCCTGAGCGATGATCGGAGCTTCGGCGCCGAAAAACTCGTTTCCGCCGGTGTGATCCCCGTGGTAGTGCGTGTTGACCACCAGCCGGATCGGCTTGTCGCTGATGCTCTTGATCGCCGCCCTGATCTTCGGCGCCAGCGGGGCGTACTGATCATCGACCACAAGGATCCCGTCCTCGCCCACGGAGAGGCCGATGTTCCCGCCGGCTCCCTGGAGCATGTAGACGGCGCCGCCGACCTTCGTCGTAGTGATTTCCACTTTGCTGAAATCCTGCTGGGCCTGTGCGGTCGCGGCGATGGCGAGCACGAAGATCAATCCGGCGATACGCTTCATCTTTGATTTCTCCTGTGCCCGCATTGTAACCATCTCCCGTCCATGCCGGAACTCACAAATCTCGGAGTAGGATTCGATTCCCCGGAGGTATCGATGGATCGGCTGGAGCGAAACAAACAACAGGCCATGGCTTTCTACGACCTCATGTTCAATCAGTGCAAACCGGCTGAGGCCA
>JADGNX010000083.1 GCA_017883265.1 Thermoanaerobaculia bacterium | reverse complement strand
GTGACCGTATAAGCTCCCACCGTAGCGGACTGACCGCGGGAGAGCTCGAGCTCCTTCGACGTCTTCATGGTGCTGGATACGGCGATGGCAATGATCACCACGACCGCCCCCGCATGCACGATGTACGATCCGAAACGTCTCCGGCCCCGGCGCACCTGGGCCTCGATGAAGGCCTTGCCCACGCCCTCGTCGCGCGTGCGCATCCTCTGCACCAGGGGCAGCCACATCTGGCCGAGGGTGACCTGCGCCGCATACCCGCCGAAGGCGAGAGTGACAAGCGTCCAGACGTTGCGAACGCCGAGGGCAAAGCCTGCAGCGGCCAGCACGGCGGCGCCAATCAGCGGTGGCAGAAGAACGCGGCGGGCCTGACGGCCGTCGGTCTGGCCCCACGGCAGCGCCGGTCCGACGCCGAGAAGGAAGAGCAGTGCGGCGCCGACCGGAACGACCATCTGGTCGAAGTACGGCCGGCCCACGCTCATCTGCTTTCCACTCACAGCCTCGACGATCAGGGGAAAGACCGTCCCGATCAGTACCGTGAATGTGAAAAGCACGAAGAGGAGATTGTTGACCAGGAACATCCCTTCACGGCTTCCGGGACTCTCGATCCGGCTTTCCGATTCCAGGGTGTCGATCCGCAGGGCCAGCGTGATGACGGTGAACAGAAGGCAGGCCGCGAGAAAAACGAGGATGGTGGGACCGATCGAGCTCTGTGTGAATGAGTGAACGGAATTGAAGACCCCCGAACGGGTCATGAAAGTGCCGAGAATCGTCAGCAGGAAGGTGCTCTGGATGAGAGTGACGGTCCATCCCTTCAGCACTCCGCGCCGCTCCATGACGATGGCTGAGTGAAGCGCCGCAGTCGCGGTAAGCCAGGGGAGAAGCGATGCGTTCTCGACAGGATCCCAGGCCCAGTAGCCTCCCCAGCCGAGAACCTCGTAAGCCCACCAGCCGCCCAGCATGATGGCGATGGTCTGGAAGATCCACGGAAGCAGGAGCGAGGCGCGCAGCGGCTTGAGAAAGGAGGCACCGAGCCGCCCGCGGAGAAGGGCAGCCGAGGCCAGCCCGAATGGAATGGTCATGCCGACGTACCCGAGATAGAGGAACGGCGGGTGAATGATCATCAGCACGTGGTTCTGGAGCAGAGGGTTGGGACCCGGGCCATCGAGTGGGGGCATGGCCACGGTCTGGAACGGATTCGCCGGCCCGGCGATGAGGAAACTGAAAAAGGTGGCGCAACTCAGCCAGACGCCGGTGGCGAAGGGCATGTACTCCCTGTGGTCATCCCGGGTCAGCCAGGTTGCTCCTGCGATGTAAAGGCCGAGAATCAGTCCCCAGAAGAGGATCGACCCCTCCAGCGAGGACCAGAGGCTGACGATCGTCACCCAGGTCGGAACGGTCCGCGAGCCGACCTGCGCGACATAGCTGACCGAGAAGTCGTGAGTCAGCAGGGCGTACTCCATGACCAGGGTCGTGAAGACCATGATCGCCGCGTAGCCGTAGGCGAAGCGGGCGGCCCACACCGCACCGCGAACGGAGCGGCGCTTGCCGGCGGCAAAGGCCACGATCGCTCCGGTGGTGGAGACCAGCAGCGATAACAGAATGAGGAAACGCCCGAGGCTCGCGATCATCACTTGGCCTGGTCAGCGATCCCGCGCGTCGACTTGATCAGTTCTCTGGCGCTGACTGTCTGCCCCTCTTTGGGCGCGCGATATTCATTGTTGTGCGAGACCATCAGGCGGTTGCCCCGAAAGTAGCCATCGCGGATCATCGTCCCTTCCACCACCACTCCGATTCCTTCTCGGAACATCTGCGGCGGGATTCCGCTGGCGCGGACGTGAACGATGCTCTTGTGGTCGGTCACATCGAAATTGAGCCCCGAGACGCCCGTGGACAGGTGCACCGTTCCGGGAGCCACCTGGCCCCCCAGGCGGATCGTGGCGCCGTAGGCCTTGTCTCCGGCCCGCTGGAGATCGCTTGGCGACCAGTAATAGACGAGGTTCTTGTTGATCCCCGTGCCGGCAATCATGAAGAAAGCCACGGCCGCGATGCTGAGAGCACCGACCGCAAACCAACGCGTCTGTCGTGAAGTCATCGCCGTCATCGCCATCCCTCGGAACCGGCGTCATGACGCGCGCGCTCGTTGCGGTAGCGAACGTACAGAGACACCCCGTAAATCAGTAAAAGAGACAGGCTGGCCGTGTACGCCGCGATCACGAAACTCCAGCCACCGTGAATGTAACCACCGCTCATGCCAGCTCCCCGGCCACCGGCAGGCTCTCTTGAACGGGAGGGGGCGTGAGCTCATCCGCCAGCCGCAGCGACGCGAGCCGGGCCCGGAGCATGATGAAGCCGGTCATCAGAAAGAGGATGCCGAAGGCGTTGAGCCGGAGCGGGAGATAGAACGATTTCGAAACCGTGGCCGGGCTGGACTGGGTCTGATGCAGCGAGTTCCACCATTTCACCGAGAAATAGACGATGGGGACGTCGACGTAGGCGATGATCGTGGCCACGGACGACCACACCGCGCGCTTGACCGGATCGTCGACGAACTTCCGCAGGGCCATCACGCCGAGAAAGGCGAAGAGCAGAACTGCAGTCGTCGTCAGCCGCGGATCCCAATCCCACCATACGCCCCAGGTAGGCTTGGCCCAGATCGAGCCCTGCATGCAGAGCATGAACGCCAGCAGCACGCCGACTTCGATCGATGCTTCCAGGCGTGCGTCCCATTTCCACGACGCGGTGAAGAGATAAATCAGCGCACAGGCGAATGCGAACGTCATGGCCAGCATGGCGTTCCACGCGGTCGGGACATGGACGTACATGATGCGCTGTACATTGCCCATGAACGTTTCCGGCGGAGCGACGAAGAGTCCGAGATACGAGCCGACGGCCAGACAGGCCACACCGAGCCCGACCATCACATGGGGCAGGGCATTGGTGCGGTGATTGCCGATCGGGTTGGTGGCTTCCATAGAGTGCAGTAAGTTACTAGACAGTCGTTTGAGCTTTAATCTTCCACCACTCTCTCAAACAACAGCCCGCAGAGAGACCAGTATATCGCGTCAAATGCGACCAGGAGCATCATCCACGAGCTCCCCTGGCCCATCGGATCTCCCAGGATGATGAGGGAGCAGGCCTTCACCGATGCCAGCAGGACCGGCACGATGAGGGGGAAGAGCAGCAGCGGCAACAGCATCTGCTTGGCCCGCGCCTGCGCCGCCATCGCCGCGTAGAGAGTCCCCGGCGCCGAGATCCCCGCACTTCCCAGTAGGATGATGCCGATCAGCGCCGGCAGGCGAAGAGTGCCGGCATCGTAGAGGACGACCATGACCGGAACGAGGGCCAGGCCAAGCACGGTGAGCTGGATCCAGTTGGCGATGGCCTTGCCGTAGTAGAGACCGCGCGGATCGGCAGGAAGAAGAAGAAGCCCCTCGAAGGCCCGATTCTCCATCTCGCTCTGAAAGCTTTCCGCCAGAGTCAGAGTGGAGGAGAGCAGGAGCGCCAGCCAGAGGAACCCGGCGGAGTAGAGCCGCAGGGAGCTGGCGTCGGGTCCGATGGCGAAACTGAACAGAAGCAGAGCCGTGGCGCCGAAGACCAGGACGGCCAGAAACTGCGCGCGGGTCCGCCACTGAAGGAGGAGCTCCTTGCGGATCGAGGCCGTCAGCTCCAAGAGCGCAACTCCTCTCGCTCGACCGAAGCCCGCGAGCTTCGTGCGATCTCTTCAGCCGATCCCAGGCCGACGACCCTGCCGGCCTCGAGCATCAACCCCTGGCCACAGAGTGAGGCGGCCCGATCGACCTGATGGGTGGCCATGAGCACGGTTGCGCCGCGCCTGATCAGATCCTCGACCATTCGATCGACGAAGCCGAACCCCGCCGGATCGAGCTGCCCGTATGGCTCGTCGAGAAACACAACCGGCGCATCCTGCATCAGGACCCGGGCCAGCGAGAGGCGCTTGCGCATCCCGGCCGAAAAGGTCATCACGGCATCATCCCCGCGCTTCTCCAGATCGACTCGAGCCAGGAAGGGGATGAGGTCCTGGCGGCTGGAGGGCATACGCATCAGCCGTGCGATGACCTGAAGGTTCTCCAAAGCAGAAAGTGCCTCGTAGAGATAGGAGTAGTGGCTTAGAAGGGCCACTCGAGTCCTGATCTCCAGGCGGTGCGTCTTCGAGTCGAACCCTTCGATTCGCACCGTTCCCTGATCGGGCCGGATGGCGGTCGCGAGGACCCGGAAGAGCGTCGACTTGCCCGAGCCGTTGCGGCCAACCACCATCACGGAGGAACCGCGCTCGATGGCGATCCCGACGTCGACCAGAGCCCAGCGCCGGCCATAGCGACGGCTCAGTCCGACGGTCTCGATTGCAGATTCGTTTGGCAGCACGAGGGCATCGTAGCAAAGCGAGCGAGTCCCGTTGCGAGTTATCCGCGCCCGTGCCAGCTCCATGGGAGGCCTTGACGACCCCGACAATCGACTATTGGTGTGTAAAGGTCGAATGTGTTGCAGGTGAGTCGCACTTCCAAACCAGAAACCAGAAACCAGAACGGCCTTTTCTGGTTTCTGGTTTCTGGTTTCTGGTTTCTGGTTTCTGGTTTGTACAATCTCGTCGGTCTGAGGCAAAGCCTCGCTAGCCACTCCGCTATCATTCGCCCATGCGCCTCCTGCTCGTTCCGGCCGCTCTCATTTCGCTCGCAGCCTGCAACCTGGTTCGACCGCAGCCATCCCCTGCCCCGGTGTTACCTCCGGCATCCCCTTCGACGGCGGCAGCGACGCCCGCGATCCATGGCTTCACGCCGGAAGAAGAGGCCACGATTCTCCGCCTCGAAGATCGCCGCGAGCTCGATCCGGCCGTCACGGAGGCCTGGCTATCGAACCCCAACGCCCTGCACCGCGCGCGCATGGCGCTGGCCCTGGCGCGCATCGGCCCGGCTACCTTCATCGACACCAATGGCAACGGAGAAAAGGATCCGGGCGAGAAGCAGGCGGGGGTCGACGCGCTGGCCCCACTGGTCTCCGACCCGAGCGACGAAGTTCGCCGGAATGTCGCATTCGCCCTCGGGGAGATCGAAGATCCGGCCGCGGTCGAGACCCTCTTCGTCCTGACCCACGATCAGGCGAACGCCGACGTCGCGGCCGAGGCCGTCGAGGCTCTTTCCAAGCTGGCGTCCAGCGTACCTCTGGCGCGGTTCTCCGAGCTGACCACGGCAGCGCAGCGGGAGGGGGTGCGCGCCCGCGCCATCCGTTTTCTCTTTCGCTGGAAATCGGATCCGGCCTCGGCCCTCGCAGCGGCAGCGCTCGATGCCGGCGATCTCGTCATCCGCCGCGAGGCAGCCTACTCGCTGAGCCGGCGCGGCTACGCCCCGGCTCGCGCGGCACTCGAGCTCCTCCTCAGCGACTCCGACACACTCACGCGCTCCTACGCCGCCCGGGCCCTCGGCGCCATCGCCGACAAGCAATCGCTTCCTCGGCTCATCGCTGCTTTGGGCGATCCGCAACCCTGGGTGCGAACGAATAGCGCAGCGGCCATTGGAAAAATCGCGGCGAAAGACGCAGGCAGTCTCAACACGCCCACCCTGGCTCCCGACATGGTCCGCATCATGACGGTTCTCAATGACGCGGATCCCGGCACGCGCGCGAGCGTCATCGAGCCGCTCGGCTATTACGCCGCCTATAGCCCGCCGGCGCGAAAGCGGCTGTCGGACGTCGCGGCAAACGGCTCCCGGTGGGAGCGCGAGCTGGCGATCGGCGCACTGGCCAGGCAGTTTGGCGACGCCGCCGACTCGACAGTTCCAACCCTCGTAGCGTCCGGATCGCCCTGGGAGCGGGTGCGGATCGCAGAAGCGAGCCAGTCGCTCAAGCAAAGCGGGCCGTCGATTCGCCGACAGCTCTCTCATGATACCGAAGCCATGGTGCGCGCCGCGGCCATGGGAGCCATTCCCGATGAGGGGGCCGACGCGGAGCTCGAAACGATCCGGGCGGCGCTGTCCGATGCCGATCCGATCGTCCGCTCGAATGCCATCGACAAGTACTCCAGAGTGAAGTCCGAGAGCGACGCGGCGAAGATCACTCTTCTGAGCAGACTGGAGGAAGAGGCACGCCGGGAGAAAGAGAACGACGCCCGCCTCAGCGCCGTCGCAGCGCTGGCGGCGATCGACTATCCCGAGCGCGAGGCCACGCTGCGAAGACTGCTGGCGGACCGCGATCCGGTGGTGCGCCGCGTGGCGGCTGACCTGATCGTCGAGAAGTTGAAGCACAACAGGCCAGCCTACACGCCGCTGCCGGTCGAAAGGCCGATGAGCGATTACCTTTCGATCGTCGAATGGTCCCGCACTCCCCATAGCGCGACCATCCACATGGCGCGCGGCAATATCGATCTTCAGCTCCTCACGCAGGATGCTCCGATGACTACATGGAACTTTGCGCAACTGGCGGGAAGAAGCTACTTCGATTCGTCCACCTTCATGCGGGTGGTTCCCAACTTCGTCATTCAGGGCGGCGATCCTCGCAATGACATGAGCGGAGGGCCCGGATACGCAATTCGCGACGAGATCAATCTGCAGAAATACATGCGCGGCGCTGTCGGAATGGCGCTCTCCGGGGCCGACACGGGCGGCTCTCAATTCTTCATCACGCACTCGCCGCAACCCCACCTCGACGGCGGCTATACGATCTTCGCCCGGGTCGTCGGCGGGATGTCGGAAGTGGTGGACCAGACCGAGCGAGGCGATATGGTCATCCGCATCGCCATCGACGAGAAGCCCGGCGCCGGCGGATCGGCCGCAGCATCCGGCCAGAAGATGACGCTTCCGGGCCAGAACGGAGTGGCGAAGTAGATGAGCGTTCTGGCTGGCCGGTTCTTTCAGCTGGTCGGAATGGTCATCCTTCCGATCGGCCTTCTGTTCGGCCTGAGCCGCGGCGACGTCAGAACGGAGGAGATCCTGCTCTTCATCGGCGCCGGATTCTTTCTGGTAGGTTGGCTCATGGCCAGGAATCGAGGCAACCGATGAAACCGACCATCGTCATCACCGGCGCCATCCCGGCGGTCGCCACCAGCATTCTGTCGAACGACTTCGAAATCGTCGAGCACCCTCCGGAGGGTCCGCGGACGGAGGAGGAGCTGATCACGATGCTGGCCGAGGCGGATGGAGCGATCACCCGCCTGACCGATCCGATCACACGGCGCGTCCTCCAATCGAATCCCACCCTGCAGATCGTCTCCAACTACGCCGTCGGCTACAACAACATCGACGTTGCGGCGGCACGCGATCTGGGGATCGTCGTGACCAACACACCCGGAGTTCTGACGGAGACGACGGCCGATCTGGCCTTCGCGCTCATCCTCGCCGTGACGCGCTGCCTCATCAAAGCCGACCGCGATCTGCGAGCCAGCGGAAAGGTCTACTGGAACCCCAACGGCTGGCTCGGGCATTCGCTGACCGGCAAGACGCTCGGCATCGTCGGCATGGGCCGCATCGGAGCCGCGGTGGCGACGCGAGCGCGCGGCTTCGGAATGAACGTCGTCTACACCAGGCGGCGCGAGAGCGACGACGCGGCTGCGTACGGCCGGAAGATGCCGCTCGACGAGCTGCTCGCCGTCAGCGATGTCATCTCCATTCACTGTCCGCTGAACGAGGAAACGCGCCACCTCATCGATCAGCGCGCCCTCCATCTCATGAAGCGGACGGCCTTCCTCATCAACACGGCGCGCGGCGCCATCGTCGACGAGCGCGCCCTCGCTCGAGCCCTGGCCACGAACCGCATTGCCGGCGCCGGTCTGGACGTCTACGAAGAAGAGCCGGCGGTCACCCCGGAGCTTTTCGGACTGGACAATGTCGTCCTCCTTCCTCACATCGGCTCGGCCACCATCGAGACGCGCGATGCCATGGCCCGCCTGGCAGCGCAGGGGATCGTCGAGTTCTTCCGCGGGCAGATGCCGGCAAACTCGGTCTGACCCGCCGGCTACCGTCTCCTGCAAAGGAACGTTCCAGAATTTTCCGGCGACTGCATGCGGCCTCGATTTCGCTCGCAGAGACATGGCCGGGACGTCGGGTAAGAGAAGCACGCCGCGCAGAGATCACGCCGCCCTGTGAAATACTATCGTCGCCACCATGCCCTCACCTCGCCTCGATCGCACCAGCACCACGCTGACCGTCATCGACGTGCAGGAGAAGTTCATGCCGGTCATCGACCGGCGGGAGATGGTCGAAGAGAATATCGTCCGGCTGATCCGCGGCGCCCAGGTCGTCGGCTGTCCTACGCTCGTCACCGAACAGTACGTGAAGGGTCTGGGCCGGACAGTCGAGCCGATCCGCCGGGCACTGGACGAAACGACCGGCTACTACCCGATCGATAAGCTGTGTTTCTCTGCACACGCCTGCGCCGATTTCGCGTCCGCCCTCCGCGCTCAACGCCGGCGCCAGGTGCTGGTGGCCGGCATCGAGACGCATGTCTGCGTTTACCAGACAGTCATGGACCTGCTTCGCGACGGCTTCGAGGTGACGATCATCGCCGATGCAATCTCCTCCCGCACAGCACAGAACCGCGACATCGCCCTCCAGCGGATGGTAGCGGAAGGGGCCAGGCTGGCCTCGACCGAAATGGTCCTCTTCGAGCTCCTCAACGCTTCAGGGACCGACGAATTCAGAGCGATCTCGAAGCTGGTGAAGTAGAGCGCGGACGTAGCACAGACACTCTTGTCTGTAGCACAGACACTCTTGTCTGTGTACCACGTGCCAGATAGTCCCCCTGAGCAGCTCTAAGCAGCACAGACAAGCACAGACAGAAGTGTCTGTGTACAGGACCTACTTCGCCGCGGCGATCCGCGCCCAGGTGTCACGAAGGGTGGCCGTCCTGTTGAAGACCAGACGCCCCGGCTCGGAATCGGGATCGACGCAGAAATAGCCGAGGCGTTCGAACTGATAGCGTGTGCCGGCGGAGGCAGAAGCGACTCCCGGCTCGACCTTGCAAGCGGACAGGACCTCGAGTGAGGAGGGATTGATCATGTCGAGGAACGACTTCCCTTCCTCGACATCCTCCGGGTTCTCACTCACGAACAGCCGGTCGTACAGCCTCACCACGGCATCGATGGCGTGCTCGGCCGACACCCAGTGAAGCGTCGCCTTCGGCTTCCGGCCGTCGGGAGCATTGCCGCCACCGCGCGTGGCCGGATCGTAAGTGCAATGAACCTCGGACACTTCGCCCGCATCATCCCGGACCACGCCGGTACAGGTGACGAAGTAGGCCGAGCGGAGTCGTACCTCACTTCCCGGCGAGAGCCTGAAAAATTTCTTGGGCGGGTTCTCCATGAAGTCTTCGCGCTCGATGTAGAGCACGCGAGAGAAAGGAACCTTCCGAGCTCCAGCAGCCGGATCTTCCGGGTTGATCGGCGAATCGAACTCCTCGGCCTGACTTTCCGGATAGTTGTCGATGACCAGCCGAATCGGCCGGAGAACGGCCATGACTCGCGGAGCGGTGAGGTTGAGATCCTCACGGATGGCGTGCTCGAGCATCGCCACGTCGACCACGCCATTGCGCTTGGCGACGCCGATCCGCTCGCAGAAGTTGCGGATGGCCGCCGGCGTGTAACCCCGCCTGCGGAATCCCGCCAGGGTCGGCATCCGCGGATCGTCCCAGCCATCGACGCATTTCTCGCGGACCAGTTGCAGCAGCTTTCTCTTGCTCAGCACGGTGTAGCTCATGTTGAGGCGCGCGAATTCGATCTGCTGCGGCCTCGATGGCAGCGGAAGGTTCTCGATGCACCAGTCATACAGCGGTCGATGGTCTTCGAACTCCAGCGTACACAGAGAGTGCGTGATCAGCTCCAGAGCATCGGAGAGCGGGTGGGCATAGTCATACATCGGATAGATGCACCAGGCGTCTGCTGTGCGGTGATGCCGCTCGTTCCGGATCCGGTAGAGAGCGGGATCGCGCATGTTCATGTTCGGCGAGGCCATGTCGATCTTCGCTCGCAGCAGGTGCGCTCCGTCGGGAAACTCACAGGCGCGCATCCGGCGGAAGAGATCGAGGTTCTCTTCGATGGAACGGCTGCGAAACGGACTGTCTCTGCCTGGCTCGGTCAGCGTCCCTCGATACTGCCGGATCTCGTCGGCCGAAAGACTGTCGACGTAAGCATTTCCATTGGCGATCAGATGCTCGGCGAACTGATAGAGCTGCTCGAAGTAGTCGGAGGCGTGGTAGCGGTGCTGCCCCCAGTCGAAGCCGAGCCAGCGGACGTCGTCCACGATTGAATCCTCGTATTCGACCTCCTCCTTCGACGGATTGGTGTCGTCGAATCGCAGATGACAGCGACCTCCGTACTCGGCCGCTACACCGAAATTGAGGCAGATCGATTTGGCATGCCCGATGTGCAGGTAGCCGTTCGGCTCGGGGGGGAAACGCGTCACGACGCGGCCGCCATTCTTGCCGCTCCTCTGGTCGTCCTCGACGATCTCCCGAATGAAGTCGAGAGGGCGCGTCGGTGTGTCGATGGTGGTCATGGCCTGAGAAGTCTACAAGAAGAGTGAGAAAGAAGAGTGCAGGGTGAAGGGTGAAGGGTGACAAAGTGAATCAAGGATGAAAACGCGAGGCTTTGAGCCTCCTTTCACCCTTCACTCTTCACTCTTTCTAAGCGCTGGCCATGTGCGAATAGAAGGTCTGCACGTGACCGCAGGAGCGGCAGAGGAAGTGGATGGAGTCGCGCCGGCTCCAGGGATTGGGGGAATCGCAGACGACGCATCGCGTGTGGCGTGGGATCTGCGCCCTCTCGCAGTGATCACAGGCCAGCGGCTGGCCGGCCACCTCGATCTCGGTCTCGCAGCTGATCTCCTGGCAGTCAGGGCAGCGCCAGCAGACGGCCATCGGTCATCCCCTCATGGCGACAGGCAGATATCGCATCACGAAAGCATAACGCTAATTTGACCGAAATGAGTAGCGAAAATCTATTCCGGATCTCGTGCCCGCAAATAAGAACTGATATGCCGCTCCGGGGATGGCCGACGCGGCGCCGGCGAAGAGGTCGTCGTTATGGCCGGCCGACTCATTGATCCGAGGCCGGGGTCAGAGGGCCCACGATGCCTCGATGGCCGCCGATCCATCGCCTTCTCAGTGCCTCCAGGCCTGCGGCAACGAAGACGGCGTAGAGCGGGATGACCGGAATCCGGTAGCGCCACTGCTCCTGCTCAGGGCCCGAGCCGACGGCGATGAAGTAGAGAAGGATGATCCCGATGACGGCAGCCGTGCGCGGAGCGCTTCGCCGGAGGAAGAGCCACCCGATGACGGCCAGCGGAAACTCCAGGAGAGAAAGGAGAGCCTGGAGATAGATGAGAGGCGTTCGTGAAAGGCTGTCGACGGCCTGATACGCGAAGGGCCACGCAGAATCGAACACGAAATGGAGCGCGCCATTGAGCGTCATCAGAAACGTGCTCCACGGATGCTGCAGAATGATCTTCCAGGACATCGAGCGCTCCAGGTCGTCGCGTTCCCGGACCGACAGCGGACGCCCCCGCTCGTGAACCGCGGCCTCCAGCGCCGCGGCCAGCCTCACCGTGAAATCCTTCTGCACCTTTCTCATGAACAGCGCGCGAAAACCATCCTCGGCAGTGCTGGTCGGAAGCGGAGCGTAGACGAATCCGGTTTCCGCAGTGGCCTCCACACCGGCCGCGCGCCAGGCATACAGATCCTCCAGCTCGATCGATGAGAACGAAGCGATCCCCGTACGAACGCGGTTCCGATAACTCCAGCCCGCCGGCAAGAGAAGCGCTGCAAGCACGAATACCGCGACGGTACGGATCGTCCGCCATCGATTTCCATCGGGCTGCCGATCGAAGAGGAGAAGCCAGATGGCCAGCGGGATCCAGAGGAACGCAACGATCGGGCGCACCAGACAGGTCGCGCCGACGAGCAGCCCGGAAACGCCGGCGCGAGCAAGCCATCGATCGCCCTTCCTCACTCCCAATGACAGCATCAGGGCAAAGAGCATCAGCGAGGCCAGGGTCTCGGTCATGATGTAGTTGGCCATGAAGATCAGACCGGGGTCGAGAGCGACGATCAATCCGGAGAAGAGACCGATGGCCCGGCTTCCACTCACACGCCATGCGGCGACCTGTACGGCCACGGCCAGAGCGACGGCCAGGAGATGCTGCACGGCAACGGTTCCCGCCACTGTCGCATTCACCAGCGCGAAGGGTACGAGGAAGAGTGGATAGCCCGGAGTTCGCCTGACGTCGACACGGCCCATCGAGTCGAGAAACTCGTGCCGCGTGACCAGCAGCAGGATGACC
>JADGNX010000333.1 GCA_017883265.1 Thermoanaerobaculia bacterium | reverse complement strand
GCTGCACCGCTCGGGTGGTCCGCAATCTCTGGGAGCAGATCGGCTTTGTGCGAGCGCAACTCACCGGTTGGGAGAAGCGAACCGGCCACACGGTCCGTCTCAAAGCCTACAGCACGCACTACAACATCTCGTTCGAGCTCCGTAAGCGGGAACAGAACGCAAGCCGCAATATCAAGAAACTGGCCCTTCTGCTCGCTTACATCCTGCCGGTTCCGGTCATGCTTACCGGGGGCAACCGGCGATCCACAGGTGTCGGGGTACGTCCGCGGGGCGACCGGATTGAGGTTACGGTCGACTTCACCCCCGATCCGGGGTTGATGATCGCCTCGGCCACCCTCATCGTTGGCATCGTTCGCGAGGTCCTCTCATGGCCTTCGTACGAGCTCTCTCTGCTCGACGAGCTGCCAATCCCGACCATTGCCGACGTGATACCCGGCAAACACACCACCCGGAAGGGATGGCTGACGAAAGACTTTCACTACCCGCGCAGCCCGTACACATCCGACATCAACGCCAGGATCTGGAAGACCAGGAATGGGGAGATCAAGTCTCTGCGGCAGATCGCCGCGGAGACCGCCTGGTTTTTCCGACGGATGATCCGTCAGGTTTCGGATCCATTCAGTTTCCGTCTTCTCTTCGCCATCATGTCCGGCCGTGCTCCCTCGCTGCTCGAGCTCATAGACCGCCCAACCGCTTATGAGGACGTCGGCCGTCTCTGCCAGTGGGGAATGGTGATTCACGAGCTCAAGAACTATGAGGCGGAGCTCGAGTTGCTCAGGCCGCGCCACTCGGTATGGGATGGCCGTTCCATCGACGAATACGTCGCCGGCAGAGCTCTGGCACGGGAGGGTCACGTCGCCTCCGCGGTGAGCAGCGGACATGCCGCATCGCGTCCGATGAAGGCCAGCTCGGTTCAGGGGGTCTCAAAAGCTGCCGAGGCGTCGCTCCTTCCACCGACGGCTGATCTCGCCCCCGCACTGACGACTCCTGCGGAGAGGAAACCGGCGCGACCAGCCGGCAACTCGATGCTCTCCCGTCGTCGAACCGACACGCCCGGAAAGCTCGTTCCGCCGCGTGGACCGGAGAGCGTCGATCGCCGCACGACCGAAATGGGAGATTCGATCCCCTCCAATCGACGAAAGAGTGGGCGGCGTAAGAACAGCTATGCCGTCCCTTTCCCCGACCGTCGTCTTTCGCGCTCCTCTTACGAGCAGGTCTTTCTCAAGCTGGTATCGGGAGGACGTCTGAAAGTGGGAAAGGATCTCTACACGCCGATCGGCATGAAGGGTTGGTACCACGCCATCTTCCGGCGCCAGTCGGATGGCAAGGAGCGCCTTCTGACGATCGATCAGCTCCTGAAGAAGATGGACGACTGGCAATGACAGCGTCGGGATGACGCGCGACGCCCCGGACGTTGTCGAGAAATCGTGAACGCCGACGGGTCCTCTCCCACGATTTTCCTGTTGTCCCCAGCCAACCTCTCCGGGCTTCGGGCGAGGCAGCTCATCTCGTCCCGGGCCCAATTCGAAGCGGCCCGCCTCTATCGCACACCGGAAGGAGTTCCGATCGCCGAGGCGTTCGCCTTCATGAGCGCGCTCTACTTCCGCGGAAAGATCGCTTATGCCAGGCGATTCGCTTCGAGCCCCGAGGGAATCCACGTCATTACGCCAGGCTTCGGACTGGTGTCACCTGATTGGAGAATCGATGCCACCAGGATGAAGAAGCTTCGACGGACCGACGTCGATCTGCGCTCACGCAGCTATCGCAGGCCGCTCGAGCGGGACGCCGAAACGCTCGCCTCACACCTCGACGGAACGGGACAGGTCGTCCTTCTGGGCAGCGTGGCCACGGGAAAGTATGTCGACATCCTGTGGCCGATCTTCGGTTCCGCGCTCTGCTTCCCTCGATGCTTCGCCGGGATCGGCGATATGAGCCGCGGAGCGCTGATGCTGCGGGCGGCCGCCAGCGGGATCGAGTTGGAGTACGCCACCATGGACGAGCCACGTCATCGAACACGGTGAAGACGCGCGCTGCTTCGAGCACGCTGGCCCGGTCGCTGCAGAGGTTGCCAATCGATGCGGCATATCGTGATTCCGGCCGGGAGGAGCGAAGTCACACTCAAATTCGGTGAGCGGCTCGTCAAGCTCACGAACCTGCACAAGCCCTTCTGGCCAGCGCTCGGCATCGACAAACGCGGACTCCTTCAGTACTACGCCGACGTCGCTCCGTGGCTTCTGCCCCACCTCTCCGACCGGGCCATGGTCATGAAGCGGTATCCCAACGGTGCCGAAGGAGAGTTCTTCTACATGAAGCGGGCTCCGGAGCCGCGGCCCGACTGGATCGAGATCTGCGAGATCGCGCACACCGACGGCATCGTCAATTTTCCCATCGTGCAGGATCTTCCCTCGCTTCTCTGGATCATCAACCTCGGCTGCATCGATCTGAATCCCTGGTACGCCCGCTGCGATGACACAGATCGCCCCGACTTTCTGCACTTCGATCTCGATCCCGGACCGGGAGCGGACTTCCCGCAGGTCAGCGAGGTCGCGTTACGGGTACGTGACATGGCGGCCGCACTGGGGATGCCGAGCTACCCGAAGACGACCGGATCCAAGGGTATTCACGTCTACATTCCGATCGTCCGCGGACCGCTGCAGAAGGAGGTCTGGACCTTCGCAAAGGCCATCGCCATCGAGCTCGAATCGCGTAATCCAAAATTGATCACAGCCGAATACCGGAAGGTCAAGCGGCCGCACGGGCGGGTGCTGGTCGACTACAACCAGAACGCCTGGGGAAGGACCCTGGCATCGATCTACTCGGTCCGGCCGACGCCGCGGGCGGCGGTCTCGGCTCCCGTCACCTGGGAAGAGGTCGAGAAGGGCGTCGCCATCGACGACTTTCGAGTCGATAACATCGTCGAGCGCCTCGAGTCGATCGGTGACCTTTGGAAGCCGGTACTCGGCAGGAGACGCTTCGATCTGACCCGGCTCTTCCCCCCGCTGCCGGAGAAGATGACGAAAAAGGCGACCGGGAAGAAACGTACTGCGACGAATGAGAGAGATCGCTGATGGCGACTCAGGTTCTGATTCCGGGCTGGCAGAAATCGCGGGAGTCGATCGACAGTTTCTTCTGAGCGTGAAAACCTTGATCCCGCATTTCTCTTTCTCCCGGCCGGCGCTGCTCGCCCTGTGGACCCTCGCTTTCTTTCCACGCTTCGCGGCGGCGGAAGAAGCTCCGGTCCGGATCACGCTGAAACCGCAGGGACTGGTCCGCGGACAGCTTCTCGTTCCCATTACCACTGCGCCGCCAGTGGAGAGGATCGAGCTGACGATCAATGGAGTGAAGTACGGGGAAGCGCGAGGCCGCTCGGCCGTCATCCCGATTCATGTCGGCGACTACATCCGCCGGCTTCGCATCCGTGTGATCGGCTTCGATTCCGGGAACAGCATGGCCGGGGAAGATGAGATGGTGGTCAACGATCCACGGCCTCCATTCCGCATGCGTCTGCGCGGGCCGGCCACGTTGCCGGCGACAGGCCTTGTCGTTCTCAGCGCCAGCCTGATCAAACCGCTCTCGATGGAGATTGCCCGCGTCGATTTTTTTGCCGGCGAGTCGCTCGTCGGCTCCTCCACCACTCCACCTTATTCAGCGACATTCGATGCCGCGTCCCATCCGGGCTCTGCTTACGCGCGCGCCGTTGCGAAGAGCACGTCGGGAGAAGAGGCCAATGACGTCTGGTTCTTTGGAGAGCAGCCCCGCGACGCAATCGATGTGACCATCCAGCAGGTGCCGTTGTCCGTGGCCTCCGGTCCGCCTCCGATGGCCGGCGATATGACGCTGATCGACGACGGCAGGCCGAAGAAGATCGAGGCTCTGGTGCCGGCTGCGGACCAGCCTCTCAATGTCATCCTGCTCATCGATGCCTCCGAGAGCATGCTCGAAGAGCTGCC
>JADGNX010000082.1 GCA_017883265.1 Thermoanaerobaculia bacterium | reverse complement strand
GCGTCAGATCAGAATCCGACGCGGAGTCCTGCCTGCAGGCGCCTTCCGAGATTGATGACGCATCCCGGCTGGCCCAGACTGGCATTGCCATCCGGTCCGAGGAAATTGTTGAGGCATCCGAAGTTGTGATAGTTGAACACGTTGAATCCTTCTGCGACCAGACCGATGGTCGAGGCTCCCATGAGATGGAAGTCTTTCTCGAGGCGGAGATCGACTGATCGATCGGCGAAGCCGCCGGTCTTCTGCGGATAGAGAGACGTGCCGTAGGCATTGCTGTCGATCCGGTTCTGAAGGCTGAAACCCTTCGAGAAATTGAAGAGCTGCGTGGCTGCTCCCGATCCAAGGGAAACGATCGTGCTGAACCTCACGTCAAACGGCAGTCCGAAGGTGCCGCTGCCGACGATGCGATCCTTCTCGCTTCCAGGAACTGTATGCCGCCCGTACGCAGCAGCGGTTGGGAAGTCGAGGCTGAAGAGATCGTTGCCGGTCTGCTCCGCTCGGGCGTGGGTGTACGCGAAGTGTGCGCCCCAATGGGACTGTGATGTGTAAGGGCGATCGAGGGTGAAGAATCCGGCGTCGTACCAGTACTTCTTTCCTTCGGGGTCGGAGATGATGACGTTTCCAAAACCGGGCACGAGCGCCGAGCAGCACAGACCGCTGGCCGAGAGCCAGGTAAAGCCGTGCTGGCCGCGCACGCCGTTGTAGCTGGCCGAGCCGACCCAGGTGCCGAAAGCCTGACGGATTCCGAGGTTGAACTGATCCGAGTACGGCGGCTTGGTGTTCTTGTTGAGAAGGTAGATCTCGGGGCTGGTCGCTCCCTGAGCGATGAGCGCATTGAGGCCCGCGGCGGTCAGGAACGATGGATCGAACTTGATCGTCGGTCCGCCGAAACGCGGCAGGCCGTCTTGCGAGAACTCGATGCGATAGACGGGAAACTGGACCCGATAGCGCTGATCGAGCGTGGCATTGAGGAACAGGCGATCGTAGTAACGGCCCGCTCCGCCGAAGACGACCGAGCGGCTGTTACCGGCGAGGTCGTAGGAGAATCCGAGACGCGGTTGGAACTCGTCTTTGGTCGGCTTTCGATCGCCGTTAGCAAAGTAGTTTGCGATCGGCTGATTGACAAAGGGGAGGGTTACATTCTTCAGCCCCGCCACCACCCGTGGATCGGTGACGAAGCTGTTGTCGAGCATGTTCGACTCGTAGTCCCAGCGAAGACCGAGGTTCACTGTCAGCCGGGTATTGACGTTCCAGGTGTCCTGACCGTAAATCCCGTACTCGCGATTGCTGAGCGACAGGACCGGATTCCCGAAGCCATAGTTCGCCTCGAAGGGCTGGCTTAGATCTCGATTGGTGCCTGGATCGATTGTGAACTCGAACTCCGGGTTCGCGTTCAGGCTCTTGTTGACGCCGTAGTGCAGAAAATCGGTGTTGCCACCGACTTGCAGGCTGTGCTCGCCCATCCATTTGAAACCGCCGAAGTTGTAGTCATCGCGCAACTCGAGGCGCCTCTGATCGAACTTCTGTGTAGTACTGTTGCCGCCGATGCGGATGATGCCCTGGAAGTTGAGGCCGACGTCGGTCGGGTTCGTCGGCGTCGGGTTCCATGCGTACTTCTGAAGGCTGACCGTGAGCTGATTGAGCGATGAGTTGCTGTTCCACTGATCGCGCAGTGTCGAGCCCCAGACCCCGTTCTTGAGGTTCGTGGCCGAGGCGAAACTGGTGTTGCCGCCGAAGTCCCGGATCTCGTTCTCCTGACGATAATTGCCGCTGAGGTCGAGGAGCTGACTCGAGCCGAGCTGCCAGCTGGCTTTGCCAAAGGCGAGATTCGACTTGAACGGGCTGGCAAAGACGCCGGTGAACTGACCGAATCGGGCGACATTGGCCGCGGACGTGTTCCCCAGGGTAACCGGCGTCGTGGCGTGTTCATTGTCTCCTTCGTAGGAGAAGAAGTAGTTGAGGTGATCCTTGATCAACGGACCGCCGATGTTGATGCCGGTCTGATAGCGGCGGTAGTCCTGGTTCGTGGCCAGGGTCGAGAACTGGAACCCCGTCGGAAGCTTGGCCACGAACGAGTTCGGCTGATAGAAGGCGAAAGCTCCACCGTCGATATCATTGCCGCCTGACTTGGTGATTGCGGTGATGATGGCGCTGGAGGCCTTGTCGTACTGCGCGCTGTAGTTCTGCGTGATGACGCGGCACTCCTGCACTGCATTCTGCGGGAACGGATTGCCGCGGCTGGAGTCCTGCCCGGCGACTCCTCCCTGCAGCACATCGTTCTTGAAGCTGACGCCGTCGATGAAGACGTTCGTCTGCTCGGAAGGCTGAGCGTCGCCTGAGATAGTCTTCCGCAGCGGATCGTTCGACAGCCGGATTCCCGGTGCCAGGGCTGCGAAATTGAGGAAGTTGCGGTCGTTCTGCGGCAGATTCTCGATCTGTTGCGTGGTCACGTTCGTCGCCGCTTCGGCAGTACGTGTCTCCACCAGCTGGTTTCCGACCACGGTGATGTTCTCGCTGACCACTGACGACGGCGAGAGCCGGAAATTCATGTCCAGCGACTGTCCGACCAGTACGGTGACCTGTTCGGTTTTGGCCTTGTACGCATCCGACGACACGACGATGTTGTACGTGCCGGGGGTGAGCCCGTTGAGCGTGAATGCTCCGTCGTTGTAGGCGGTGGTGTCACGCGTGAAGCCACTGGCCGTATTGGTGGCAACGATCTGCGCTCCCGCTACATCGGTCCCCTGCTCGCTCTGAACCTTCCCGCGGATGGTCGCCGTGGTCGACTGCGCGACCGCTGCTCCCACCGCGAGGGTCATGGCGAACAGGAAAATAATCGATCGACTCAGGACGCCGGCGCGCGTCGTGCCGGTATTACCAGATGAACCCCTCATGACTGCCCTCCTTCTGTTACTGCTGATGCGATTTTCACTACTGTCTTAATGCATTCACGGATCGAGTAACGGTTGCTGATGAGCCGCAGGACTGCCGGACAACCAGCGTCGTCGGCACGGTCTCGCGGTGCCGGCCGCGCGACTGTGGTGCCTCGATCGACTCCACAACCATTTCAAAGGCCTGCCGGCCCAGCTCCGATATGGCCACGCTGACCGTGGTCAGGGTCGGACTTATGTAGCGCGCGATAGGAATGTCATCGAACCCCGCCAGAGCCATACCTCCCGGCACTTCGATCCCTGCTTCACGAAGCGCAGAGAGCGCTCCGACAGCCATCGAATCGTTAGCCGCGAAGATTGCCGTCGGTCGCGGAACCATGGAGATGATTGCGTGCACCGCCACATATCCTGAGGCCTCGCTGAAATCGCCGGGCACCTCGAGACCGCTGACGGGCCCCTCGACCACCCGGTGCATGGCTCGCCTGAAACCTCGCAACCGCTCGTCTGCGTCCGCGTTTCCCTCCGGCCCTCGAATGAATGCGATGCGTCGATGACCGAGACCCACCAGGTGCTCCACCATGTGGCGCGCCCCGCCGTAGTTATCGATGGTAATGCTGTAGTCCGCTTCGGTCGGCGAGTTGAGAAGAACGACCGGCAGATTGGGGGGGAAGCGCGACCGAAGGGCCTCAGCCTGCACGTCGGGAAGCATGACGATCAGGCCGTCCACTCGACCGTGCATCGCCGTCAGCACGGCGGCCATCTCTCCCGGATCGCTGTGCGAACCGGAGAGAAGAAGGTGATATCCGATCCGGCGGGAAGCCAGATCGACGCCACGGATCACTTCGGAGAAGAACTCGCCGTGAAGATCCGGCAGCAGGACGCCGACTGTGTGGGTCCGGCTGATGCTGAGACTGCGGGCCGCGGCATGAGGCACATAGTCGAGTGCTTCGGCCACGTCCAGGACCCGTTGCGATGTCGTCTGGCGGATCGGGCCCTTGCGATTGAGCACCCGGGAGACCGTGGCAACCGAGACGCCGGCTTTCGCCGCGACTTCGCGAATTGTAACGCCACGGGACGGCCTGGGCTTTCGCTGGCGGGTGGAGCGTGGCGTGCTGTGTCGAGTTGCCATCGCGATGTAACCGTTTACATTTTGCGGTAAGCTACTGCACAGCAGCCGCCGCTGTCAATGCGACCAGTCCGCAATTCTGAGGACGCCAAACAGCTGCTGCCGTCGAATTCACGCCACATGGAAAACCGATGAAGTCAGAACGAGCTCTGAAGGAAAATTTCAGAACAGGGAATGCCGTGCCCTCTCCTTCATCGTTCCGCGGTCCGCGTTCCTTTTTCGAATTCCGGGCTGCAGCTGGCTGCCAGCCGGAGCCACGGTGACCGGCAGGCGAGGGTTTCCAGCGGGCTTCCTCTGGGGTGCTGCCACCTCCGCGTATCAGATCGAAGGATCACCGCTGGCCGACGGCGCAGGAGCCAGCATCTGGCAGCGTTTCACCCACACTCCCGGCCTGACCGCCAACGACGACACCGGCGACATCGCCTGCGATCACTACCACCGCTGGCGTGAGGATGTGAGGCTCATGCGGGAGCTCGGCCTCAATGCCTATCGCTTCAGCATCGCCTGGGGCCGCATCCTCCCCGACGGAACGGGAGCCGTGAATCAGAAGGGTCTCGATTTCTATCGTCATCTGGTCGATGCCTTGCTGGAGAGCGGGATCACACCGATGGCTACGCTCTACCATTGGGACCTCCCGGCCGCTCTGGACGATCGCGGCGGCTGGCTCAATCGGGACATCCCCGGCTGGTTTGCCGACTACGCCGCTGTGGCTTTCAAGGCGCTCGATGACCGCGTGAAGTTCTGGGCCACGCTCAATGAACCATGGGTCGTCACGGATGGCGGCTATCTTCATGGCGCGCTGGCGCCGGGCCACAGAAACCAGTTCGAAGCTCCCATCGCCACGCACAATCTGATGCGCGCGCACGGAGCGGGAGTCCAGGCCTACCGGGCCGTCGGGAAGAATCAGATCGGCATCGTGGTCAACCTCGAGCCGAAATACCCGGCCACAGACTCCCCGGATGACATCGAAGCGACCCGGCGCACTGACGCATACATGAACCGTCAGTATCTCGATCCGGTTTTCTTCGGCTCCTATCCGCCGGAGATGCAAAAGGAGTTGTTCGGCCAGGCCTGGCACCCGTTCCCCGATTCGGACCTCGAGGAGGCCCGGCAGAAGATCGACTTTCTCGGCGTGAACTACTACACGCGCGGAGTCATGAAGAACAGTCCCGCCGTGACTGTCGAAAAGGCCTCACGCGTCCCTCAACCGAACGCCACCCGCACGGAGACCGGTTGGGAGGTCTTCGAACAGGGCCTGACCGACACACTGGTCTGGATCAAAGAGCGCTACGGCGACATTCCGCTCTACATCACCGAGAACGGCGCGGCGTTTTACGATCCGCCGGTGGCATCGAACGGCAGGATCGACGACCCGCTCCGCATCGACTACATCCAGAGACACCTGCGCGCGGCGCACACCGCGATATCGCGCGGGGTCGACCTGCGAGGCTATTTCGCCTGGTCTCTCCTCGACAACCTCGAATGGAGCCTCGGCTTCTCGAAGCGCTTCGGGATCGTGCACGTCAACTTCTCGACGCTGGAGCGAACGCCGAAGGCGAGCGCGCGGTTCTACACAGAAGTCATCCGGAGCAACGGCGAGTCTCTATTCGAGTGAGCTGAGTCGCCAGCGGTGGTTTGTCATCCCGAGCGATAGCGAGGGATCTGGTGGAGCGGGTGGGCGCGAGAAAGTTGGTGAAAGGCGTGTCCTGAAACGTACGGATGGTCCTTCACCAGACCACTCGTATCCTCCACCCGCCAGACCCCTCGCTCGACGCTTCTGGGTGACAAACCGATCGCGCAATTCAACCTCGCGGCTCGCGCTAATGGTTCTCCGAGCGTAACCCTCACCCCGCGATCGGTTCGAGCTCAGGTGGCGCGATGAGGGTGACGATGCCGTCCAGGAGCGTGAACTCGACCCTTTCCGCGACCGCATCCTTGTGACGGATGATGTACTCCGAGAGCTCGTCCTCGATATGGCGCTGGATGGCCCGGCGCAGCGGGCGGGCTCCGGAGTTCGATTCCTCATCAGCCTTCTTGAGCAACCAGTCGATGACCGGCTCGTCGACGGAGATCTGCACCCCTTTGTTGATCAGGGCCAGATTCACGTCGTCCACCAGGAGGCGGCAGATCTGCCGCAGCTCTGGCTGGGCCAGCGGATTGAAGATGATGATGTCGTCGATCCGGTTGATGAACTCCGGCGAGAACTCCTTCTTGAGCTCCTGGTGGATCATCTGCTCGGCGCTCTTCTGGTTGGCTTCGCCCGTCTTTTCTCTGAAGCCCATGTGACCCTTGGTGGTCAGGAACCGGGTCCCGAGATTCGAGGTCATGATGATCAGCGTGTTGCGGAAGTCGACCTGGTTGCCGAGCGAATCGGTGAGGATTCCGTCCTCCAGGATCTGCAGCAGGATGTTGGCGATGTCCGGATGGGCCTTCTCGATCTCGTCGAGGAGAACGACCGAGTAGGGATTGCGCCGTACCCGCTCGGTGAGCTGGCCGCCCTCTTCGTGACCGACGTATCCGGGAGGCGATCCGATCAGCTTCGAGACCGAATGCTTCTCCATGTATTCCGACATGTCGAAGCGGATCAGGTGCTTGTTCGAGCCGAAGAGAAACTCGGCCAGACGCCGTGCCACTTCGGTCTTGCCGACACCAGATGAGCCGAGGAAGATGAACGAGCCCATCGGCCGGTTGGGCGAGGCCACGCCGAGCCGGGAGCGGCGGATGGCGCGTGAGATGGCCTGGATGGCCTTGTCCTGTCCCACGATGCGGCGCTTCAGGATCTCTTCCATCTTGATGAGCTTGGCTGCTTCGTCGGCCTCGATCGATGTGACCGGGATGTCGGTCCAGGAAGAGATGATCTCCTCGACGTCCTTCTTGGTCACTTCCATCATCTCTTCGCCGGTGTTCTCGCGCTCCTGCTTGAAGCGCTCCACTTCTTCCTTCAGCTCGATCTCCCGCTCGCGCAGGAAAACTGCCTTTTCGAAGTCTTTGTCCGAGATGGCTTTCTTCATCTCTTTGACGATCGAACGGATCTCGGACTCCAGCCGGCGAAGATTCTGGGTGTCGGCCACGCGGCGCAGCTTCACCTTGGCGCCGGCTTCGTCGAGGATGTCGATGGCCTTGTCCGGGAAGAATCGATCCGTGATGTAGCGGTTCGACTGATACACCGCCGAGCGGATGGCCGTATCGGAGTACTTGACCTTGTGGAAGGTCTCGTAACGCTCCTTGATGCCTTCGAGGATCTGCAGCGTCTCGTCCTCGTTGGGAGGAGCGACGTTGATGGCCTGGAAGCGGCGGAGCAGGGAGCGGTCCTTCTCGATGTAGCGGCGATACTCCCGGATGGTGGTGGCTCCGATGCAGGAGATCTCGCCGCGGGAGAGGGCCGGCTTGAGAATATTCGCTGCGTCGAGGGAGCCCTCGGCGGATCCCGCTCCGATGAGCGAATGGATCTCGTCGATGAAGATGATGATGTCGGTGTTCTCCTTGAGCTCCTTGATGATTCCCTTGAGCCGCTCCTCGAACTGGCCGCGGTACTTGGTGCCGGCCACGATGAGCGAGAGATCGAGCGAGAGGATCCGCTTGTTGGCGATGAAGAGCGGGACGTTGCCGTCGATGATGCGCGAGGCCAGCCCTTCGACGATGGCGGTCTTGCCGACGCCCGGCTCGCCGAGGAGGATCGGATTGTTCTTGGTGCGGCGGGAAAGGATCTGGATGATCCGCTCCACTTCCTTCTCGCGCCCGATGAGAGGATCGAACTGCGACTGATGCGCCATCTGGGTGAGATCGCGCGCGTACTCGGCGAGGAACGGGAGCTCCTTCTTCTGTTTGTCGGCCTCTCGCTCCTTGAGGATGGAGATGGTCTCTTCGCGCACACCATAGACGTTGAGGCCCTTGGACGTGAGGATCCGCGCTGCGGTCGAAGCCTCCACGCGCAGGATTCCGATCAGAAGGTGCTCGGTGCCGACGTACTGATGGAGCATCGACTCGGCCTCATGGGCGGCGTAGGCCAGGATCTTCTTCGACTCTTCCGAGAGCGGTAGTTCCGCGGACGAGGAGATGCGGTCGACGAAGAGCCGGTCGCCCTCCACCTCGCGGCGGATCTGCTCGGGCTTGACGTTGAAGCGGGAAAAGATCTCCTTGATGATCTCTTCCCCCTCGCGAAGCACTCCCAGGAGGATGTGCTCGGACTCAATGACACGAGAGCCTAGTTTCGACGCTTCGTATCGGGCGAAGAAGAGCGCGCGGCGTGCTTTCTCGTTATATTTTTCAAACATGGTCAATTGGCCTGCTTCCGTTTGCTGGCAGGATAAGTCGACCTGCCTGTCGCGGCGACGACCGGGATCATTCGGCCCCGTGATGTTCGTCACCCGCGAAGTTTCGCTGCTTCATTTCGATGACTCGATCGCAGCGAGCCGCGAGCTCCTGGTTGTGAGTGACTATAACCGACGTCAGGCCACGCTTCAAATGACAGCTCCGCATCAGTTCGAAAACCCGCTCACTTGTCGCGAAGTCGAGATTGCCGGTTGGCTCGTCGGCCAGGAACAACTGCGGATCGGTGAGCAGGGCTCGCGCGATGGCCACGCGTTGCTGCTCCCCTCCCGAAAGCTGATTCGGAAAATGCTGCATGCGCCCTGTGAGACCAAGCTCTTCGAGGAGCGCAGACGCCTTTCTCAACGCTTCCTGACGGTCGATTCTTCCAATCCATCCCGGCATGGCCACGTTCTCCACCGCCCGGAACTCCGGCAGCAGGTGATGAAACTGAAACACGAACCCCACGCTGGCGTTTCGGAAGCGCGCCAGCTCGTCGTTCGTCATCGAGGTCAGATTGCGCCCATCGAGGCGAATCGTTCCACCGCTCGGACGATCGAGTCCCCCCAGAAGATGAAGGAGCGTCGACTTGCCGATTCCCGACGGCCCGACGATGGCCAGCATCTCGCCGCGCTCGACCGTCATGTCGAACGACGAGAAAACCTCCACTGGAACCTCGGCGCCTCCGTAGGTCTTCGCCAGTCCCCTCGCTTCCAGAAACGACATGGAGCGCGATTATCGGCTAGTTGGTGTCGTCCGTGATGTTCTCGGGATGGATGCTGATCTTGCTCTGCCCTCGCAATTCGTTGGTCAGCTTCGTCACCGACTGCATCACGTCGGCCGCTCCCTCGGCCATGAGCGCTTCGCGTATGCGGGCCCGGCTCGCTTCGAACGACGCCGTTCCACCCGCTTTGCGGGCCTCGACCAGGATGAGGTGGTAGCCGAACTGCGTCTTGATCATTCCGCTCACAACGCCGACCGGCAGATTGAGAGCCGCCTCTTCGAAGGTCGGATCGAGCTGACCCTTGGTCACCCACCCGAGATCGCCACCCTTGGGGGCCGAGGCATCCTCGGAGTATTGCGCCGCCTTCTGGGCAAACGCGTTCACGACGGCCTGCCGCCGCGCCTCGGGGTTGATCGACTGCGCCTCCATCCTCGGGTCCGTGTGGAGCTCTCCCTGAATTCGAGCGATCTTGGCCTGCGCCTCGCTCTCGTTCTGGGCCTTGTTGCCGCTGCTGTTCATGACCGCCCCCGGCGCCGGCGTGGCCACGATGTGACGGACCCTGAACTTCTCCGGCACCGCGAATTCGCTCTTGTGCGAGTCGTAGTAATCGCGCATGGCCTTCTCCGTCACGACGGGGGCGGCGACGACGTCGCGGATGTAACGATCGAAGAGTGCCGACTCACGCGCTGCGGCCAGCTCCGCCTGCACGTCGGGCTTCTTATCGAAGCTCGCCTTGATGGCTTCCTGAATCACCAGACGCTTGCGAAGGTAGTTCTCGAGAAACGCCTCCTTGCCGCCCGACTGCTCGTAGCCGTCACGCATCTGGGTGCCGAGGCGGCTGTACAGCAGATCGAGCTCGCCCGATGTGATGGTCTCTCCGTTGATGGTGGCCACGATGCGGTCGGCCGCCGCGATGGGAGCTTTTTGAGGAGTGGCGTTCTGTTGCGCCGCGAGCGGCAATACGCCCAGCAGGGCGAGAATCGGGAGTAGGAAACGCTTCATGAGGCCTCCGGCGCCGGGTCAGGCGCGTGTGGGTTGGTGGATTCGGGTCAGACGGGGTTCGGACGCAGCGGGCCTGTCCGAAGTTACGCCATTCGTACGAGGGCGCCAACGCGAGGTGCCGGGAGAGCATTCCGAAAGCGCGCGCCGGAGGATTCAAGCGCGGGGTCCACTCTACAGGCGGTAGATTTTCGCGTCGTTCAATCGACGGCCTGCTCACGCTCGCTGCCAGAGGTGGAACCGCGCCCGTCAGGCGTGCACAATCAACTGTGCAGGTCGGCGAACCTCTGATTTTCTGTCAAGAAGAAAACAACGTTTCCCCCGATCCTGCGGAAATCTGGAAAGCCGCGACAAACCGCGCTCCCGATCGCCGCTGGGGTTGATGAAAACGTGTGAAGTGTTGGCGGAAATCTTCTCCATCCGCAAAGTCCGTGGAGAATCACCCATCCAATTATGGCGATGACGCAGCTCGATGTGGCTCTCGATCGGCCACTACCTCAGAACCCCGAGGCGGAGCGCTCGGTTCTAGGCTCGATCCTCATCAACAACAACGCCTTCTACCGCGTCCTCGGCACCATCGACACCGAGGACTTCTTCAAGGATGCCAACCGGACGATCTTCGGCACCATGCGCCGCCTGGCCGAGCAGAATCACGAGATCGACCTCCTCACGCTGAAGGAAGCGCTGGCAAAGCAGGGAGTGCTCGACCAGGTCGGCGGCGGGGCCTACATCTCCTCGCTGGTCGACGGCATCCCGGACATCGCCAACGTCGAGCGTTACGCCAAGATCGTCAAGGAGAAGTCGACGCTCCGCCGCCTGATCGTGATGGGCAACAGCGTCATGCGCGCCGCGCAGGAAGCGCCGAACGAGCCTTCCGAGGTGCTCAGCATCGCCGAGAGGTCGATCTACGAGATCGCCGAGGGGTCCATCGACAAAGGCTTCATGGGCATTGATCTGATCACGCGCAAGAACATGGCGGCCATCGAGCAGTTGCAGCACGCAGGCGCTCTCATCACCGGGATTCCAACCGGCTACGACCGGTTCAACGAGTTCACCTCGGGGTTCCAGCCGCAGGACCTCATCATCCTGGCGGCGCGCCCTTCGATGGGCAAGACCTCGCTCATGATGAACATCGCCGAGTCGCTGGCCATCCCGCGCCGCCGCGACGATGACAAGCGCCTCTACTCGGTCGGGGTCTTCTCGCTCGAGATGTCGAAGGAGCAGATCGGCCTGCGCATCCTGAGCTCCGAGTCAGGCGTTTCGAATCACCTCATCCGGGCCGGCATGCTCTCCGAGCGGAACTGGCGCGATCTGGCCGAAGCCTCGGCCCGGATCGGGCGCGCCAGGATCTGGATCGACGACTCCCCGGGCATCGACATCATGGAGATGCGGGCCAAGGCGCGCCGCCTCAAGATGGAAGCGTCGCTCGACATCATCATGGTCGACTACCTGCAGCTGATGGCGGTGAAAGGGCGCACCGAATCGCGCAACCAGGAGATCTCGCAGATCTCGCGCGGCCTCAAGGCCATCGCCAAAGAGCTCAACATGCCGCTCCTCTCGCTCTCGCAGCTCTCGCGGCGTCCGGAACAGCGCACCGGCGACCACCGGCCGCAGCTCTCGGACCTCCGCGAATCGGGATCGATCGAGCAGGACGCCGACCTGGTCTGCTTCATCTATCGCGACGAGCTCTACAACAAGGACAGCGAAGACAAAGGGATCGCCGAGATCATCATCGCCAAGCAGCGCAACGGCCCGATCGGCGACTTCAAGCTCGTCTTCCGCAACGACATCACGAAGTTCCTCAACTACCAACCGCAGCCGGACATGATGCCGGAGTAGACGAATCACATCATTGAGAGCAGCCCGGGCTCCAGAGTGCAGCGACTGACGCTTCCGAGTGGAGCGGCGGTCGCTTCGGCCGCCGGGGGGCGGGCGGCTAGCGCTAGCCAAAATATCTGAAATTTGAGAGTCAAGAACCGGGCGCGGGCTCGGGCTCGGGCCCGGGAACGACTCGCGGAGGCCGTTGGTGACGCCCGAAGTAGGTTCGCGGGATTGAATATCCCGGTCCCTCCACACGATCATCTTTCTGCGAGAAAAGAAACGATCGGGGATTACCGATTGGACACCAACGAAACTATCAAATCCCGCCGCCCGACCTCGTGAGCCACCCGTGCCCGTGCCCGTGCCCGTGCCCGAGCCCGCGCCCGGTCTTTGACTCTGTGAGAGAAATTCTCAGACTTGAGCGTCAAGTATCTAGCCCCATTCAGCGCGCGCCCGAGAG
>JADGNX010000081.1 GCA_017883265.1 Thermoanaerobaculia bacterium | reverse complement strand
ACCCCAGAGACTGGCGCTGAGCAGCAGAAGCCAGCGCCGAGCTCGCGCATCAAGCGATGAGCAATGCCGCCTCCTCACCGCCGTCAGAATCATTGAGGCCCTCATTGTAGGACGCAGCCCTCGCGCCGCCTGGAGTTTGGCGCCCTCGTCGCTGTAGCACAGACAGAAGGCGCACAGACAGAAGGCGCACACTGAGAGCCGTGGAGCTATCTCTGCATCCGCGCCATCAGCCAGCGCACGACCAGCTCCTCGGCCCAGTAAGTGGTCCGCCACGGAAGCCGCCCGGAGACGAATCCGACGTGCCCTCCACGATCCGTCAGCTGCAGATGGACCGAAGCGGAAACGGCCGCGCGAACAGCGGGGAGCGCTGAGGCCGGGAGGAACGGATCGTCGTGCGAGCTGAGGCAAAGAGTCGGGACTTCGATTCTTCCGAGGTAGCCGATCGAGCTGGAGCGCCCGTAGTAATCATCGACGCCTCGGAAGCCGTGCAGGGGCGCCGTGGCAGCGTCATCGAATTCGACGAACGTTCGCGCGCCATTGATCCGACGCAGATCGAGAACGGCGGTCGTCTCCGGAAACCGCTGTGTCACTGAAGCCACTTTGATCTTCAGAGAGCGGAGAAAGCTCGCGGCGTAGAAGCGCCCGATGCCGCGCTCCAGATGACGGGCTCCGGCTCCGAGATCGTACGGGACGGAAAGCGTCGCCGCGGCTTCCACCAGACGCTCGGAGGGATGTTCACCCAGCCATTTGAGGAGCACATTCCCGCCGAGCGACGCCCCGAAAGCGACGAATCGACGGGCGGGATGGCGCGCCTTCAGAGTGCGAAGGACGAAATCGAGATCGGTCGTCTCGCCGGAGTGGTAGAGCCGCGGTCTGCGGTTGGGCAGCCAGAGCATTCGTTGCGGATCGAGGGCACACGATCGGAAATTCAGAGCCGTGGCGTGGGCGCCGTACCCGGCGATGATGGAGAGGAGTCCCTGGATGTATACCGAGTAGGAGCTTCCCTCCAGACCGTGGAGGAGAACGAAGTGCAACTCCTCGTCTGGAACGGATTCGGCAGGATGGACGAGGTGATCGAGCACGAGATCGTCGTCATCCGGCGTCGTCAGAATTTCGCGCCGCATCGCCACCCGGCGGCGGGGTCGCGTGAAACGGCCCCAGACGGTCTGACCGTGCGCGCCGCGCAACCACCAGGGAGCGGTGAATGCGTCCGCCAGGGTGGGATCATCGGCGGGAGCGGTCATCGATGCAATCGTAACCCCCGTTGTGCCAGCCGGTATCGCGAACACCTTTGTCGCATGTGTGAGAGTGATGCGAGAGTCGCCGCTCCATGGCTGGCCTTCTCCTGGTGTGGGCGGTTTGCCAAACGGAACTGAATCGTGAAGAGTAGCGAGATCATGAGGTCACGGCGATCCATCCGCTCGGTTATCGGCCTCCTCACGTTCATGATTTCTGTGACCGCAGCGCAGGCCGGGCGATTGATCGGACGGGTTACCGACCGTGCTGGTTCGCCGGTCGCCGGGGCTACGGTGACGGCGAAGGCCTCCGGCGAAACAGCCCGCACCGACAGCCGCGGCGTGTTCGCTCTCGTCGCCGACCTTCCGGCAACGCTCGTCATCCGCGGAGCGGGCTACGCCGATCGTCTGGTCGCCGCAAGCGATGGAGGCGAGCTTCACATCATCCTCGATCCGCAGTCTCTCTCCGAAGCCATCACCGTTACCGCCACCCGCACGCAGACGCGCCTGAGCGATGCGCCCTCCAGCGTCGTGGTTGTGTCGTCAGACGAACTGGCCAGCGCGCCGCAGGCAACGATCGACGACACCTTGCGCCAGGTGCCCGGCTTTACTCTTTTCCGACGTTCGGGCAGCCGCACCGCCAACCCGACCTCGCAAGGGGTCACATTGCGTGGAGTCGGTGCCAGCGGAGCGAGCCGCGCCGTCGTCGTCGACGATGGCATTCCGCTCAATGATCCCTTTGGAGGCTGGGTCTACTGGGGCCGGGTCGCCATCGCCGCACTCTCACAGGTCGAGGTTCTGCGCGGAGGGGGCGCGGATCTCTACGGCAGCGCCGCGATCGGAGGGGTCATCAACCTGATCCGCCGGCCGCCCGACACCTCAGTGCCACTCCTCGTCGAGGCGTCGACGGCGGGACCAGAGACATCGATTCTGACCCTCTTCTCGTCCATGTCAGGTGGAGTCTGGAGCGGCACGTTCTCGGGCGAGCTGTTCGACACGGCCGGCTACATCCTGGTGCCGACCGATGAGAGGGGAGCTGTCGACCGAGCTGCCGACGCCCGCCACCACTCCGCAGACCTGACTGTCAATCGGCTGAGCGGCGAAGGGACGCGAGCCTTCCTGCGAGGCAGTTACTTCGACGAAGCCAGGAACAACGGGACACCCGCCCAGATCAACGACACCGTCATCCGCCAGCTGGCCGGTGGAATCGACGGCGCTCTCCTCGGTGGCATGTCCGTCCTGCGGGCTTATGGATCGCGACAACTCTACGACCAGACCTTTTCGGCCATCGCCGCCGACCGCCAGTCGGAGCGCCTGACAGTGGTGCAGCGCGTGCCTGCCACGAGCGTCGGAGCGAACGGCCAGTGGAGCCGGAGTCTCGACGATCGAGACTCGGTGATCGGCGGGTTCGAGCTTCGGGATGTCGCCGGCTCGAGTGACGAGCAGCAGCTCGGCGCGAAGGGGACAACCTTCGTCAGCTCGCGCGGCCGGCAAAGCATCGAGTCGGCCTGGCTGGAGAACCTCTTTGTCGTTTCGTCGCGGGTGAACATCACCGGCGTAGTGCGACTCGACCGCTGGCAGAATTTCGACGCCAGCCGTTCGACCGTAGCCCCGGCGCCGGCCGCCGCGGTTCTCGAGCCGCTGCCCTCGCGCAGCAGCGTCGCGGTGACGCCGCGCCTCTCTGTCGTCTACACGCCATGGGATCGCATCGTGACCACCGCTTCGTTCTACCGCGGCTTCCGCGCACCGACTCTGAACGAGCTGTATCGCACCTTCCGAGTCGGCAACGTCGTCACCGAGGCGAACGCCAGCCTCGGGCCGGAGAACCTGCAGGGGATCGAGACCGGGCTGCGCTTCAACAGTGCCGACGGCCGCTATGGCGTGCGATCGACTCTCTTCTCCATGACCACCGATTCGACGATCGCGAATGTGACGCTCTCGTCCACGCCTTCACTCATCACGCGGCAGCGGCAGAACCTCGGCTCATCGCGCTCGCGCGGAGTCGAGCTCGATGCCGATTGGCGCGTCGCTTCGCAGTGGCTGGCCTCGGCCGGCTATCTGCTCTCCGATGCCCGAATCACCAACTCGCCGGCCAGCCCTCAGCTCGAAGGGCTGCGCGTGCCGCAGGTCGCCAGGAATCAGGGCTCCCTTCAACTCCGGCGCCTTGCCTCGGATGACGCCTCCGTGCCTGCTCTGCTGCGCGGGATCGCATTCTCCGTCGACGGCCGGTGGAGCTCCGCCCAATTCGAGGACGATCTCAATCAGTTGCCCCTCGGCAGCTATTTCGTGGCCGACGCATTCCTGGCCCGGCACATGGCGTCGACAGTCGATCTCACCCTCTCCGCCGAAAATCTGTTCGGGCGCCACTACGCGGTCGGAAGGACGCCGGTCACCACAATCGGCTCGCCGCGCGAGGTGAGGCTGGGAATCCGGATGGCGATGGGGAAGTGAAAGAAGGGTGAAGGGTGAAAGTGGGGCGAGCTAATGGTCTTGACCAGGAAGAATGGGTTGCAGGTGAATCGTATTTCCAAACCAGAAACCAGAACGGCCTCTTTCTGGTTTCTGGTTTCTGGTTTCAGATCTCGTCGGTCTGAGGCAAAGCCTCGCTAGATTCTTGCAGCCGAAGTCTGAGGACTCCTCTCTATGGGTTGTTTAGACCCACGGAATGAGTTAGAAGGACTGTAATGCTTGCTGAAGGAATCCCACAACATCCCGTCAAAACCGTCGACACCACATTCGAGAGCCTCGGGCTCTCCCCCGAAGTCCTGGAGATCGTCAGGAAGATCGGTTTCCAGAACCCGACGCCGATTCAGGCCGCCGTCATCCCGACGGCTCTCACCGGAAAGGATCTGATCGGCCTGGCCCAGACCGGTTCCGGAAAAACAGCGGCCTTCGTTCTTCCGATCGCTCAAAGGCTGACCCATGGCCAGGGGGTGCGCGGTCTCATCCTGTCGCCGACGCGCGAGATCGCGCTGCAGACCAAGGCCTTCATGGACGTCTTCGGCAAGAACCATTCGATCTCCACCGCCTGTCTGATCGGCGGCGTGAAGATGCAGCCGCAGATCGCGGCGCTCGACTCTGAGCCGGATGTGGTTGTGGCCACTCCGGGCCGCCTCATGGACCACATCAACCGTCGCAATGTGTCGGTCGACAAGGTCGAAGAGCTGGTGCTCGACGAGGCAGACCACATGCTCGACCTCGGATTTCTGCCGCAGATCCGATCCATCCTCGATGCACTTCCGCGCAAGCGGCACACCATGATGTTCTCGGCAACGATGCCCGATTCGATCGAGATGCTGGCCCAGCAGTTCATGAACGATCCGGTGAGGATCGACATCCTGCCGGAGGGAGGAGCTGCCGAGGGGATCAACCACCGCCTGTATGTGGTGGCCAGCGAGAACAAGCGGCCATGTCTGGTCGCTCTTCTGCAGCAGGAGCTCGGCAGCACCCTGGTCTTCACCCGCCGGAAGGTCGATGCCGAGTGGCTCTACCACATCCTGGAGCGGCAGGGGCACCCCGTCAGCCGGATCCATTCGGATCGCTCGCAGGGGCGCCGCACCGAGGCACTACAGGGCTTCCGCGAGGGGGAACATCGCATCCTCGTGGCCACCGACATCGCTGGACGCGGCATCGACGTTCCCGGCATCACGCACGTCATCAACTTCGACTTTCCGGAGACAGTTGAGGACTACATCCATCGCGGAGGCCGTACGGCGCGGCTCAAGGCAGAAGGGATCGTTTCCAGCATCGCCACCTGGCAGGATCTTCCGATGGTCCGCCAGGTCGAGGAGGCCCTCGGCAACCCGATCGCGCGCTGCACCGTCCCCGGCGTCGAGCCATGGCTGGAGTCGACGAAAGCGCCCACAAAGGCGCGCCGCCGTCTGTAGGTTTCGACCACACGCGCGAAGTCAGCGGACGGCAAGTGGAGCGGCGGCCGCCTCGGCCGCCGGGGCGGGCGGCGAGCGTTGCGCATGCGCCATCGGATCGGGAGGCGCGAAGTTCGTGGGGTCACCTCGTCAGCAGGCGCCAGTAAACCAGTCCGTTGATTACCAGCACGGTCGTTCCGAGGATCATCTGGGTGGTGCGCGTGAGGCCGTCGGGGTAGACCAGCGAGAAGATGTAGTGCTCGAGGAAACCCTCTGAATATCCGGCTAGTCCGGCGCGTTCGCGCAATGCGTTCTCGACGGCTGTCAGCGGGCATCGGAAGGTGCCGAGCTCCACCACTGCTCCCCATGCGGCGATCGGGAGATGGACCCAGATGAGCCGTGGCCAGCACAGCACGGCCAGCCCGCCAAAAACGACGGTCAGTACGAAGAGCAGATGAAGGAGCGCAATAGCGCCCGAGGCGATGTGATACGTCACGCGTTTCATCTCCGCAATCGGTTCTCAGTTCCTGCCGGCGCCTCTCAGCAGTCTAGTCTGCCGCGCAGAAAATGTTGCGAGGAACCTCAGGGATCGGGGGGGCATCGTCAGGCTGCGTGAGCGGGCCGCGGCCATCTCACGCCTCTATAATCCCGCTCCATGCGCAAGCTCTCCTCGTCGTTACTCGCTCTCCTCCTGATCGCGGCGTCGTGCCAGACGACGACACAGCCGGTCGCTCCGCCGGCGCAGCCTGTCGTCGCGCTGTCGCAGCCGGTCCATATCGTCGTAGTCGGCACGACCGACCTGCATGGATGGTTCGCCGGCCATGACGATGAGGCGGCGCCAGCAGCGGCGAAGCCGGGCTACGGCGGGCTGGCTGTCCTCTCGGGCTACCTTGCCAACCTTCGCGCAGCGAATCCGGGACGGGTCGTCGTCGTCGACTCGGGCGATCTCTTCCAGGGAACGCTGGAGTCGAATCTCTTCGAAGGGGAAGCGGTGGTCAAGGCATACAACGAGATCGGCTACAGCGCCGCCGCCGTCGGGAATCACGAGTTTGATTTCGGCCCCGTCGGTCCGGACCCGGTCGTCAGGACAACGGGACAGGACCCTCTCGGGGCGCTGAAGCGAAACGCGGCGTTAGCCCGTTTTCCGTTCCTTTCGGCCAACCTCACCGAGAAGGCTACAGGGCAAACGCCGGCCTGGGCCCGGCCCTGGGCCCTTCTCGACGTCGCGGGGGCGAAACTCGGCATCATCGGCCTCAGCACACCCGACACGCCCAACGTCACCACTGCAGCGAACGTAGCCACTCTCTCCTTCGGCCAGCCGGTGGCGGCTACCATCAAAGCGGCAGCCGAACTGCGTGCCAGGGGAGCCGATGCGGTCATCGTCATTGCCCACATGGGAGGGCGCTGCACTGATCTCCGGGATGTCCGCGATGTGGCCAGCTGCGATCCGACTCAGGAGGCGTGGAAGTTTCTCAATGCCCTTCCGCAAGGGACGATCGACGCCTATTTCGCAGGTCACACGCACCAGCAGATGCGCGAGATCATCAACGGTGTGCCGGCGCTTCAGGCCATGCCGTTCGGACAGGCCTTCTCCAGCATCGATCTCTGGGTCGACCGCGGAAGTCATCGCGTCGTCGATTCGCGAACCGAGATCCGACAGCACACCAACGTCTGCGAGAGTGTTTACGCCGGCACCGAGCGCTGCGATCCGAAAGCGGCATCGGGTGGCAACTCGCTCGTCCGCCGGACGTTCGAGGGAGCGACGGTAGTCCGAGACGGCAGGCTCGATGCGCTCTTTGCGCCTTACCTGCAAGAGGTGGCCGCAAAGCGGAACGAGCCGCTCGGCGTCCGTACTGCCGGCGCCTTCGGCCGCCAGTACTCGCGCGAGTCCGCGCTCGGAGATCTTTATGCGGATGCTCTGCGCGCCGCGGTCGCCGGCGCCGAGGCCGCCGTAATCAATTCCGGCAGTCTGCGCATCGATCTGCCGGCGAAGGAGCTGACCTACGGCGATATCTTCGAGACCAGCCCCTTCGACAACCTCATCGCCGTCGTCAAACTGACCGGAGCCCAGATTCGCGAGATGGTCCGCATCACATCGGCCGGCGACCGCGGCATCCTTCAGGTCAGCGGTCTTCGTATGACGCTCGATGCCAAAAAGGATGCCGTGCGGCCGGTGTCGGAGCGGGATCGGGTCGTCTCGATCCAGATGAGCGACGGGTCGGCTTTGGAGCCGGACAGACTTTACGCCGTTGTCATGACCGACTTCCTCTCCACAGGTGGGGAAGGGCTCGGGCCGCTCATAAGCCAGGTTCCTCTTGATCGGGTTACGGTCCTCACCGACCGCGGCACGATGCGCGAGGTCCTCATCGATGGTTTGCGTAAGGTGGCTCGCGAGGGCCTCCTGACCCCGAAGACCTTCGGCCGCATCACGGTGCTGAACGACGACGGCCGGCGCGATTAGTGACTGCAATCGATGCACGGGCTGTCGCTGGAACGGATTGTGCTCTCGGTTCGCAGCGTAGTCATGGAGAAAACAATGAAAAAAATTCTGCTGGCAGTCCTCATCTCTCTTCCGCTGGTGGCCTGTTCCAACTGGAACAGGGCTACGCCGGCTTCCTTCGACAACGTCGCCACTACCGCCGAGGTAAAGAAGAATCTCGTTGCCGATGGATTGACCGGCATCGACGTCGACTCCTCCAATGGGGTCGTGACGCTCAGCGGGAGTCTGCCGAGCCGCTCGGATCGGGAGAAGGCTGTCCGTGACGCCAGGAAGGTCAATGGAGTCAAGCGGGTCGTCGACCACATCAGCGTTCCGTAGCGGTTCATTGCGGGCGACGACACCGCCTCGAATTGGTCTGGTCGAAGCGCCGGTCGCGCGGTCTTTCAACCACGTGGCATAAGAGAAGCTCCGTCCCACTTCGTCCAGATTCGTCCACAAGGCAGGGATCGATGGGGACGGAGCTTCTGGAGCCGCGAGTCACGCCGCCGCATGAGCAGAAGCTCCGTCCCCGATCCTGGGGTGGCTACTGCTTGGTAACGGCTGATTTCGTTGAATAGCCAGCCGGCTGCGTGAGTCGCCGCGGCTTAGCCCGCGGACCTCCGCCTCTCCGCACGGCCAGAGCGAGCTGCTCGTGGAGGAAGTGCTCGAACGAGATCCCGGCGGCGGCGAGTTGCTGCGGGACGAGCGAACTGCTGGTGAGGCCGGGGAGCGTGTTCGTCTCGAGGAAGTAGACCCCGTCCGCCGCCATGACCAGGTCGGTCCTGGAATACCCATCGCAGCCGAGCGCCGAATGCGCAGCCACGGCAACGCGCTGAGCGTCCGCGGCGACGTCCGCTGGGATGTTGGCGGGACAGATCTCTCGCGTCCCCGTGCCCAGGTATTTGCCGGCATAGTCGAAGACATGGCCGGGATCGGTTTCGATCTCCAGGCAGGGGAGGGCCCGCAGCCGTCCCTCTTCCTCGATGACGGCGACCGTGAGCTCTCGGCCGGCGATGAACTGCTCGGCGAGATAGGGGACTCCGATTGCTGCCACCTGACCGGCGATCGCCGGCAGGTCATCACCTCGATTGACGAAGTAGAGGCCGCGACTCGAACCGTCAGCCAGCGGTTTGAGCACCGCGCGCTCGGAGCGCGCCAGGAGCGTTTTCAATGCCTCCGTGACGTGAGTCCCGTCGGTCTTTGGGATCTCGATCGAGTCGGCCATCCGCACTCCCGCCTTCCGGACGATCTCCTTCGCCTTTCCCTTGTCAAAGGCGTTGGCACTGGCGTTGGAACCGGATCCAGTAAACGGGATCCCGCGCCGTTCGAGGGCCGCCTGCACCGTGCCGTCCTCCCCTTCACCGCCATGCAGGGCCAGAAGGAAGAGAGGATCTTCGACCGGCAGCGTATCGAGAGCCTGCTCGAGGGTCGGCCAGATGGCGGGTCGAGCCGGCACGTAGTCCAGCTCGAAGGGCCGCTGATGTGCAAGAAGGTCTCCGGCGGCCACATCATGGATCGCCCCGCTCGGGCTCCAGAACCAGCAGAGAACGTCGGGGATGGTGCGGATTACATTCTGGGCTGATGCGACGGAGACGTGCCGCTCATTGCCGCGGCCGCCGAAGAGAACGATGATTTGAGTCATGGTGGTGTTGTCTCGGGGTCTTGTATTTGAGTGCGAGTGTCCTATTGCACGACCGAAACCACGATCCGGCAATCCGCCTGCCGGAGGGGGCGCACAGACAGAAGTGTCTGTGCTACCGGAGCGATGTAGCACAGACACTTCTGCCTGTGCCGCGGGCCTCGGTGCAGAACGCGAAACTCGAAACTCCGGGGGCCGCTCTCGAAACGCGAAACTCCATCGGGTATTCTCCCGCTGCGAGGTATCCATGTTCCGAATCCTGACCCATCGTGCCGCTGCCCTCTCCGTCGCTGCCGCTCTACTTTTTCCCACGGTCGGCGGCGCCGCTGCCCGGACGACCGACTCTGCCGAGATTCAGCTCGCTCTCCGGAAGCTGACGGTTCTCGGAAGCGCCATGTACGTCGCCGCACATCCGGACGACGAGAACACGGCGATGCTCTCGTATCTCTCGTCCGATCGGCTGGTGCGCACCGCGTACCTGGCCATGACGCGGGGGGATGGCGGCCAGAATCTCATCGGTTCCGAGAAGGGGCCTCTGCTGGGGGTTCTTCGGACCCAGGAGCTGCTGGCAGCACGTCGCGTCGACGGCGCGGAGCAGTATTTCACCCGCGCACTCGACTTCGGCTTCTCCAAGGGACCGGAGGAGACCTTCGAGATCTGGGGGCACGACGCCATCCTGGCTGACGTGGTCTGGAACATTCGCCGCTTTCAGCCGGACGTGCTGATCACCCGTTTCCCCACCACCGGCGAGGGCGGCCACGGTCATCACACCGCTTCGGCCATTCTGGCGGTGGAGGCCTTCAAGGCGGCCGCCGATCCGGCGCGGTTTCCCGATCAACTGAAATCCGTGAACGTCTGGCAGCCGCGGCGCCTCTTCTGGAATCTCTTCCGGCCTCCCGGCGCCACCATCGACACCTCGAAGCTGTTGAAGGTCGACATCGGATCGTTCAACCGCCTCCTCGGGCGTTCCTACACCGAGATCGCGGCCGAGAGCAGGAGCCAGCACAAGAGCCAGGGCTTCGGCTCCTCCGAGCGCCGCGGCACTCTCGTCAACTATCTCAGTCAACTGGCTGGGGACCCCGCTGTCACCGATCCGTTTGAAGGGATCGACATGTCGTGGTCGCGTTTCCCAGGCGGAGCAGCGGTGGGGAAAGTTCTCGACGAGGCCTGGCAGAAATTCGACCCGCGCGATCCTGCTGCCTCCGTCCCTCGATTGCTGCAGGCAGATCGGGAGATGGATCGGTTGGCCGCGTCGGCGGCGTGGTCCCCGCGCACCAATCCATGGCTCGATGTGAAACGAAAGGAGTTGCGCGATGTCATCCGGGCCTGCGCCGGCCTTTCGATCGACGTGACGGCAGCCACTCCCTATGTGACCGCCGGCAGCGACGTGACCGTGACTGCCACGGTCGTGAACCGCTCGGACTTTCCGCTGCGGCTGGAAGCGGTCGGGTCGCCGTATGCCAATCCGAGCAAAGTGGTCGGCGAGGCTCTGAAGAACAATGAGCCGGTCAAGGTCGAGGTCACGGTTCACCTGCCCGATGATTTTCCCTCGACGCAGCCCTACTGGCTTCGCAGACCGCCCGAGGCCGGTCGGTATGTCGTAGAGGATCAGCAGCTGCTCGGGTTGCCGGAAAACCCGCCGCCGTTCCCGCTGGTGGTGACCATCGGCACGGGGGTCGACCAGAGTCTGTTCTACGACATGCCGGTCGTCTACCGATGGACCGATCCGGTCGAGGGGCAGCGGAGCCGCCCGCTGGACATCGTCCCTCCCGGAACGATCGATGCTGACGAGAACATCGTTCTCTTCCCCGATGCGAAGCCGCGTGCAGTCGGATTCCGCGTCAGCCGCCTGGCCGGCGCGACCAGCGGAACGGTCCGTCTTCGACTTCCGGACGGATGGAAGGGAGCGCCGGACTCCGCGCCGGTGACGTTCGGACCGGCCAGTGACAATGCCCACGTGGAGCTCACCGTGACGCCGCCGGCGAGGGAGACGACCGGCACGATCGAGGCGTTCGTGACCACGCCTGACGGGAAGAGCTACACGCAGGGGATGACGACGATCGCATATCCACACATTCCGGCGCAGCGGGTCTTCGCCGATGCGCGATTCCGCTCGCTGCGGATCGATCTGCGTCACAAGGGCTCGCGAATCGGCTACATCATGGGGCCCGGCGACGAGGTGCCGGACGCATTGCGCCAGGCCGGATACAGCGTCACTCTCCTGACGGACGAAGATCTCGAGCGAGGCGACCTCGGGCGCTATGACGCCATCGTCGCTGGCATCCGCTCGTACAACACGCGGAAGGTCCTCAAGACCGCGCATGCCCGGCTGATGAATTACGTGGAGAACGGCGGAACGATGGTCGTGCAGTACCAGACGTTGAATGACGGCATCATCGTTGCCAGTCCCGGTCCGTACCCCCTCACGATCTCGAGCGATCGCGTCACCGTGGAGGGTGCGCCGGTTCGCCTCCTGGCACCGGACGACCCGCTCCTGACCACGCCGAATAGGATTACCGCGGCTGACTTCGACGGCTGGGTCCAGGAGCGCGGTCTCTACTTTGCCAGCAAGTGGGATCCGCGATACCGGACGGTTCTCGAGTCGCACGATCCGGGGGAGAGCGAAAAGCCCGGCGGGATGCTCGTCGCGCACTACGGGAAGGGGACCTACATCTACACGGCCTACGCCTGGTTCCGGCAACTCCCGGCCGGCGTTCCGGGAGCCTACAAACTATTCATGAATCTGGTGTCGGCCGGAAAGTAGGGGGACGCCAGTGCCAGACCGTCTCATCCGAGCTCGGCGCTGTCCTCCCGAGCGCGTGGACGTCGCTGAGCGGCGCGCCTGAGGGAAAGAAACTGGAGCGCGACGAATCCTGCGCGAGAAAAGGCGATCTTCTCTTTCGAGCAGGAGAATTAGATTAGGAATGACGGTGGCTCAGCGACGTCCTCCACGGAGATGTCGCCGCTCCGCGGCTCGCCATTTTTCATGGCGACTCCATTCCCAACGCTCGCGGGCCTATTGCCCAACGCCGGTTTGACTGGTATCACGACTACACGCCCGCACAACGAGCACGCTGAAGGCGTGCCGGAAATTAGCCGGTGGCAAGCGCCTTTGGCG
>JADGNX010000332.1 GCA_017883265.1 Thermoanaerobaculia bacterium | reverse complement strand
TCGAGCCGCGCCTCCTTCTGGTCCATTTCCTTCGCTACACGCTTGGGCTCACGGGCACGAATATCGGTTGCGACACGAGCCAGTGCGGCGCCTGCACGGTCTTCATCGATGGCCAGGCCGTCAAGTCGTGCACGGTCCTGACGGTCCAGGCCGACGGCTCGGCAGTGACGACCATCGAAGGCCTGGCCACCAACGGCAAGTTGCATGTGATGCAGCAGGCTTTCTGGGACAAGCACGGCCTGCAGTGCGGCTATTGCACGCCGGGTATGATCATGACCGCCTGCGACCTCCTCCAGCGCAATCCGAATCCGAGCGAAGAGGAAGTGCGTCACGGAATCGAAGGGACGCTCTGCCGCTGCACCGGTTACCAGAACATCGTGGCCGCAATTCGGGAAGCGGCCACGCAAATGAAGGGCTGAGGAGGACGCGGCCATGGCATCGCGAATCCTGGGTTCCGCCATCAAGCGCCGTGAGGACCCGCGGCTGATCACCGGACAGGCGAAGTACACGGACGATATCGTGCTCCCCGGCATGGTCTACATGTCCGTAGTGCGTTCGCCGTATGGACACGCACGTATCAAGCGCATCGACTCCAAGAAAGCAGAGGCCATGCCGGGGGTGCTCGGCGTATTCACCGGCCAGCAGATGAAGGATGCCGGGTTCGGGCCGATTCCGTGCGCCTGGGTCGTACCGGGATCGGACTGCAAGACGCCGCCGTATCCGCCGGTGGCCATCGACACGGTGCGTTACGTCGGGAACGCCGTGGCCATCGTCGTGGCTGCCGATCGCTATCAGGCTCGCGATGCTGCGGACGCGGTCGAGGTGGACTATGAGCCGCTGGGGGTCGTGGTCGACGCATTCAAGGCCACGCAAGCGGGAGCGCCGCAACTTCACGGCGACGTGCCGAACAACGTTTGCTTCCACTGGCATGTCACAGGCGGCGATGTGGAATCGGCCTTCAAGTCGGCCGATGTCATCGTGAAGGAGCACATCATCAATCAGAGGCTGATCCCCAATGCCATGGAGCCGCGCGGCGCCGTGGCCCAATACCTCGGCGCCACCGGTGAGATCACCCTCTGGAGCACGACGCAGAATCCGCACATCGCCCGCTTCCTCCTCTCGCTCGACACTGGAACGCCGGAGCACAAGATCCGGGTCATCGCGCCCGAGGTCGGCGGAGGTTTCGGCAGCAAGCTCCCGCACTATCCTGAGGACTCCATGGCCGTGTTCGCCTCGAAGACGGTGAAGCGGCCGGTGAAGTGGACCGAGGGCCGGAGCGAGAATTACCGATCGACCACCCACGGTCGCGATCACATTCAGGATGTCGAGATCGCGGCGAAGCGGGACGGCACGATCGTCGGACTGCGGGCGAAGGTCTGGGCCAACCTCGGCGCATACCTCTCGACCGCGGCACCCGGCATCCCTACCATTCTTCACGGCCTCATGCTCTCCGGCGTCTACAAGATCCCGAACATTCACGAAGACGTGTACGGCGTATTCACCAACACCACACCGGTCGACGCCTATCGCGGCGCGGGCCGGCCGGAGGCCGTGTTCCTGGTCGAGCGGATGGTCGATCTGCTTGCCCGCGAGTTGAAGATGGACCCGGTGGAGTTGCGGCGAAAGAACATGATCCCGCCGTTCACCGACGGATACACGGTGGCCACCGGCCTGGTCTACGACTCCGGGAACTACGAAGGAGCTCTGGCCAAGGCGCTGGAGATGGCCGACTACGGCGGTCTTCGCAAGAAACAGTCGGAGATGCGCGCCAAGGGTCAGTATCTCGGCATCGGACTCTGCACCTACGCAGAGATCTGCGGGTTGGGGCCGTCGCAGGTGGCCGGCGCGGTAGGCTTCGGGGGCGGATTGTGGGAGAGCGCCATCGTTCGCTTCCATCCTTCGGCCAAGGTCAACGTGATGGTCGGAATCTCGCCGCACGGTCAGGGAGAAGAGACGACCTTCGCCCAGATCGTGGCCAGCGAGCTCGGGGTCGACGTGGACGACGTCGAGATCACGCACGGCGACACCGATCAGACGCCCATGGGCTGGGGCACGTACGGTAGCCGCGGCACCGCGGTCGGCGGCGGCGCTCTCATGGGCGCCATCAAGAAGATCAAGGAGAAGGCGAAGCTTCTCACGGCTCATCTCCTGGAAGCATCGATCGACGACATCGACTACGCGGACGGGAAATTCTTCGTGAAGGGCTCGCCCGACAAATTCAAGACGATTCAGGACATCGCCCTCATGGCCAACGTCGCCTGGAACATGCCGAAAGGGATGGAGCCGGGGCTGGAAGCCTCTGCCTTCTTCGATCCTGCGAACTTCGTCTATCCCTTCGGCGCTCATATCGCCGTGGTCGAGGTCGACGCCGAGACCGGTGAGGTGGCGCTGAAGCGCTACATCGCCGTCGATGACTGCGGGAAGGTCATCAATCCGATGATCGTCGAGGGTCAGATTCATGGCGGAATCGCCCAGGGAGTGGCGCAGGCGCTATGGGAGGGAGCGGTCTATGACGACGACGGACAGCTTCTGACCGGATCGCTGATGGACTACGCGGTTCCGAAGGCGGCGTTCTTCCCGAAATTCGAGCTGGCCATGACCGAGACTCCAACCACGGTCAATCCGCTCGGGGTGAAAGGGATCGGCGAGACCGGGACGATCGCATCGACTCCCGCGGTTTACAACGCGGTGGCCGACGCGCTCGCGCCTCTGGGCGTGAAGACCATCAACATGCCGCTCACTCCTGAGAGGGTGTGGCGGGCCATCCAGGAAGCGAGGAGCTGATCATGTTCGCTGCCGCGTTCGAATATCACCGCCCGAAGACATTGGCCGAGGCCGTCAAACTGCTCGGCAGCGTCAAGGGCGCCAGGCTCCTGGCCGGAGGGCACAGCCTGCTGCCGGCCATGAAGCTCCGCCTCGCTTCTCCCGCGGCGCTGATCGACATCAGCCGTATTGCGGAACTGAGCGGAATCAAGGCCACGAATGATGGTCTCCAGATCGGCGCGATGACTACGCACGCGGCCATCGCCGAGTCGGATGTCGTGAAGAAGCACTGCCCGGTGCTGGCACAAACAGCGGAAATCATCGGCGACCAGCAGGTGAGAAATCGGGGAACCATCGGCGGCTCGGTCGCGCATGCCGATCCCGCAGCCGACTATCCGACCATCATGCTGCTCCTCGGCGCGAAGTTCACCGCCGCAAACGGCAAGGAGCGCCAGATCGAGGCGGACAAGTTCTTCGTCGACCTCTTCACGACGTCGCTCAAGCAGGGGGAGCTCCTCACATCCATCATGATCCCGGCCATGAGCTCCGCCGCGTCGGCGGTTTACCGCAAGCATCGCCATCCGGCGTCGGCCTTCGCCGTGGTTGGTGTCGGGGTTCTCCTCGAAGTGAAGCAGGGGAAATGCGCGGACGTGCGGATCGCCATCGGCGGCGCTACAGTCACGGCCGTGCGGGCCAGAGCGGCGGAAGAGCTGCTGACCGGACAGGCTCCTACCGTGGAGAACATCGCGCGCGCTTCGAAGGAGGTTGGTAAAGCTCTCGACAGCCCGATCAGCGACTCGTATGCATCGGGAGATTTCCGAATACACCTGGCCACCGTCATGACCAGGCGAGCGCTGACAGATCTTGCGGGAGCGGCGCGATAGGTGGCGGGATCTTTCCGCTCCATCGACGAGCTGCACGAGGCGCTTCGCGGCAAGCGCTATTTTGCCAGCCGTGGCCTGACTACCACGATGTTCCTGGCTCTCCGGCTCGGCCGGCCGCTCTTCCTGGAGGGCGAAGCCGGCGTAGGGAAGACGGAAGTGGCCAAGGTGCTGGCCGATCTGCTCGACACGGAGCTCATCCGCCTTCAGTGCTACGAAGGGCTCGATGTCCACCATGCTGTCTACGAATGGAACTACACGCGCCAGATGATGCACATCCGTCTGCTGGAAGCGCGTGGGGATGCCGCGGTCGAAGCTGAGCTTTTCGGTCCGGACTTTCTCCTGCGGCGGCC
>JADGNX010000331.1 GCA_017883265.1 Thermoanaerobaculia bacterium | reverse complement strand
TCCGGAGGAACATGGCAAATCTCCCTGTGGCTGCTGCGAACTAGGTTGGCCCTGCTCTGCTGAGTTCGCGGAGTATGCAAGCGCTAGCGTCTGTAGAGCATCAGACGAGCGTCAAAAATTCATGATTGTTGAAGACGGAAACGCGAACTGTGGTGATGATCCAAGCTGGGGAACCCCAACTTTATCACATCATTACAATAATTGTTGCCCGGGCCGGTGCTTGGAGACGGAAAGGCGCGTTGATTCCAGTTCGCGGACGACGGGGGCCCGACTGCGAAAGGCCGTCTTGGGGACGACTTACGCGTGATACTTATTCGCGCCTGTGTTGAAGAGGACGATCGTTTAGTCCCGGCGAATCGCCCCACGCTCGACCAGGGCGCGAAGGCCGGCCAGGCCGGCGCCCCCTTCAGGACCGGCGTCGATTCCTTCGGCCTCCCGAATCTCGGCGGCGGCTGGCTCGATCGACTCCTCCGCGACGGCGATCGCTCCGCCGCCGGAATCGCGAAGGGCACGGAGCATGAGCCGGTCGCCGATGGCGCGCGGGACTCGGAGACCCCAGGCCGCGGTCTCGGGATCTTCCCACTCCGGGGCGCGATCGAGGCCTCCATCGAAAGCGCGGACGATCGGTGCGCAGCCAGCCGATTGCACCGTGTACATCCGCGGGCGCTCGCTCCCGATCCAGCCCAGACGCTCCATTTCGCCGAACGCCTTCCACATGCCGATCAGCCCCGTGCCGCCGCCGGTCGGATAAAGGATCGCATCGGGGAGCCGTCCGAGGTCGTCGAGCAGCTCGTAGCCCATGATTTTCTTTCCTTCGACGCGATACGGCTCCTTGAGGGTCGAAAGGTCGAAGCTGCCGGTCGCGACCAGGTACTGCTGAACGCGCTTCGCGGCGTCGGTGATGACTCCAGCCACGAGCTCGACCTGCGCTCCGTAACTGAGGCATTCGTCGATGATCGAGCGCGGAGTGTCGCGGGGCATGGCCACAAACACCGGGAGACCGGCGCGCGCACCGTACGCGGCTAGAGCGCAGCCTGCATTGCCGGCTGTCGGCGCGCCGAGGCTCTTCGCGCCGAGGGTTCGCGCCATAGTCACTGCCGCCGACATGCCGCGGGACTTGAATGAGCGGGTGGGGTTCTTCGACTCATCCTTGATGAACAGATTCGCAAGGCCTTCAGCCCCGCCGAGTCTCTTTGCGCGAAGGAGAGGAGTCATCCCTTCCCCGATGGTGACCACCTGGTCCAGCGAGTCTGGCGGGAGAACCTCGAGATAGCGCCACATGTCGGCCCGCCGCGATCGGATCTCCGCCCGCAGCTCCGGAGCCGCAGTGATGGCGTAGTGGACGAGAATCGGTCCGCCGCAGGAGGAGCAGACGTTGATCAGGCCATCGGCTGCGTAACGAGCATCGCAGGACGAGCAGAGGAGAGTGATCGGGAAGCGTCGAGTCATGGAGTGGAAGGTTAACGCTTCCTGCGGCACGTTGCATCGATCGGCGGGCCGCCGCTCTTCCAGCCTGAGGCGTTTGTGAAGACAAGAACGGGGACGATGGCGACGCGTCCCCGTTCGATTGTTCCGATGGGAATTGCTCTACGGTTTCGCTGCAGGCTGGGCCTGCTGCTTAGCCTGTTGAATGCCCTGGTCGACGTCCTTCTGCCACTTCTCCATCGACTGTTTCGTGTCGCCCGGTTTGTCTTCGTACTTGGAGAGCTCGCTGGTCAGCGCATTGAGGGCGTTCTCATGTTTCGAGAGGAGCTGCTTGTTGAACGCGATCGCCGGATCCTCTTTTTCCTTCTGCTGGGCCATTTCCTGCCGTGACTTGTCGGAGCTCGCAAGCATGTCGGCATACAACTTTCTTGTGGTTTCGTCTGTTGCCTCGTCGTGCGCTTTCTTCATCTGCTGGTAGGAGGCGTCGAGAGAGGCGTTCATGGCCTGACCCATTTTCTCGGTCATGGCTGCAGCACTGGCGGCGAGAATCTGCCCCTTGACCCAGAGGTACTCCTGCGTGTTGTAGTGCAGGTCCTTCGCGGCGCGGACGTCGGCGGTCACGAGGTCGGCCACGGAGCTGAGACCCTTGAAGCCCTCGACCACGCCGGCAATCGATTTCTCGCCGGCCTGTTTGGCGGCTTCGGAGTGCTGCTGCAGCTCTTTCTTTGCTACCTGAGCGATTTCCTTCTCGTGATCTCGTACCTTGAGATACATCTGGACCTGGGCATCGGTGAGGCGGCCGTCGGACGGCGCGGTGTAGTGGTCGTCGGCCGTCTGCCTCAGCAGGTCAGTCGTGCCGCGACTGTGCAGGTCGGCGGCGATTCTGGCCTGGTCGTATGCTTCCTTCGCCTTGCAGCCGGACAGCGCAAGAGCGGCAACACAGAGTGCAGATAGAACGGTGCGGCGCATGGAAATCCTCCAAATAAGTGTGAAGGAGGAATTCTAGAGTCGAGTCGGGTGAGTCGTCAAGGACGCCGAATCACGGCGGTGGCATCAACACGCTCACTTCCACCTATTCGTCGAATTGACGGCGAACGCGCTCAGTCAACTCACCCAGCGAGCGCACGATGTCATCGAGTGCGGCGTGATGCTGACTCTTCAGCGAGGCCACCTGGGACTCCAGTCTGGCGACTTCCGCCTCGAGCGCGGCGACACTTTTCCCGTTGCCGGCAGAGCTGGCTGCTGCCTGCGGCGGCGGAGCAGGTACAGCTCGCGGCCGCGCCGGGGGAGGCGGGGCGGGAGGCTCCTCGATGGCGATCATGGTCTCGTCGGACAGCTCATCGATCTCTTCGTCCGCGAACGTTACGGGGACAGGCGTGCTCCCCCCGATCGTTGCCGGACGCTCGCGGCCTTCCAGCAACTGGTCGAGCGAAACCTCTTCAGCCCGCTCGTAGTCCTCGGCCACCGACAGCGCTGCTTCCGGAAACGGGACGGAGGTGGCGAAGGGATTCACCGGAGCGGGGTCAAAGATCGGCTCGGGCTCGGGGGGCGGAGTGGCCACGGCGATCCTGGGAGCCGCCGCAGCGGCTGATTTCGCTGCGGCGACTCTCTTCTTTTCGTCTTTCGACTCCGGCTTGCCCCCTTTGAGCCGGGTGATGAGGTGTTTCGCCGTGATCTTGGAGACGAGCTTGAACGTCTCCATCACGCCGGTCCCTTTGATGGCCGACGCTTCGGCGTAGGGGTACCCTTCGAAGTTGAGCCGTTCCTGGAGCTCCTCGACCGGCAGAACGCCCGGGATATCGCGCTTGTTGAACTGAATGACGATCGGGATGTCGTTCGGATCGAGCTGGTTCTCCCGGAGGTTATCGAGAAGATTGGCGAAGCTCTCCTTGTTCGATTCGACCATGGACGGCTGCGAATCGGCAACGAAGACGACCGAGTCGGCTCCTTTGAGCACGAGCTTGCGGGTCTCGTTGTAGAAGACCTGGCCGGGCACCGTGTAGAGCTGGATCTTGAGATTGAAGTTTCCGACCTTGCCGATATCGACCGGCAGGAGATCGAAGAAGAGCGTGCGATCGGTCTTGGTGGCCAGGGACAGCATCTTCCCTTTGCTCTTCGGATCGAGCTTGTCGAAAATCACCAGCAGGTTCGTCGTCTTGCCGCAGAGACCCGGCCCGTAATAGACGATCTTGGCCGTCATCTCACGAGTCGCATGGTTGAATAAGACCATTCGTTACCCCTTGGAGTGGAGCCCGAAGTATCGCACCGGCACCGATGGACGACAAGGGGAGGGGGGCGCTGGTGCCTGAAGGGTGAAGGGTGAAGAGTGAAGGGGGTGAAGAAGAAGCGCGTGGCTGAGACTGGCCTTGAGTCGCATTTCGAAACCAGAAACCAGAAACCAGAAACCAGAAACCAGAAACCAGAAACCAGAACGGCCTTCTTCTGGTTTCACATCTCGCTAGGGGTTGACTGGCTTCATGACAACGATGGTCGCCCCCCAGCCACCGCCCTGCGGATCAGCGTCCTGGAAGGTCACGACCCAGGGGAGGGTGGTCAATAGCGAACGGATGAT
>JADGNX010000330.1 GCA_017883265.1 Thermoanaerobaculia bacterium | reverse complement strand
ACGCTGGCGTTGAGGATGCGGAAGCGGTACTTCCGGGCTTCGACTTCGAGGTACGGCTTGTATGCCAGGTTGACCGTCATGACGTCGCCGATGAATCCGTCGAGGTCGAAGATGTCGAAGTACAGCTGGCCGGACGAGTCCAGGGCCTTCTCGGACAGCAGCAGGTTGATGTCGTAGTCCAGGTTGGCCCACGACTTGGCCGTGCCGCTCGGCAGACGGAGGTTGACGCCGTCATTGATCGCTTCGTTGCCACGATCCAGAGCGCTGTAGATGTTGAACATCCCGGCGTTGCCCTTGTAGACGTTCTGGGATGTGAAGCTGAACATGTGGTCATGGAACCAGTGCGTCGACATCGTCTCGTGCCAGTCGCCCGGGATCTTGTAGGTGCCTCCGTTGTCGTCGGGGCTTGCGGCTTTCGGATCGGTGGCGTAGGTGTTGATGGTGTCCATTCCGGCCAGGACGATCGGCCAGTGGTAGTCATAGAACTGCCCGGGGAAGAAGAACGCGCCGGTGAAGCCGTCGTTCTCAGCGCCGTGGTGGCCGTTGTGCTCGTGGGTGGAAATGGTGTGGCGTCCGAATCCGCCGTTCTGGGTGACGTCGGCCGGAAGCTTGTTGTGATGGCGCATCAGGATCGGCTCGCCGTAGCGGCCAATGACGAGCGGCGGCGGAATCGTGCCGTTGAACGTCCAGACGTTGTTGGGGCTCTGCGTGGCCAGGCTCGGATGGAACCGGACTGGACCATGTGGGCCGTCCTTGGCGCCTTCCTGAGTCATCTCGACTGCAATCTGCGGCGCGAGCGTCGACCAGCGCTGGTGGGCCCAATCGGGACCGGGAGGACGTCCTTCGATCGGACCAAAGCCACCGCCCAATGCTGGGTCGACGGCCTGCAGGGTCTGGTTGGCCTGCTCGGTCGGCGCGATCGCCAGGCTCGAGATCGGATTGCGGGGCTGCACATCGAGACGAACGAAGGGCTGCGTGAAGGCAAGACCCGCAAGGCCCGGGCTCGGCGCGATGCCGGTCGGGATGCCGGTGCTGCCGGTACCACCATCAGCGCGAGCGCTGCCGACAAACGGGCTCAATCCACCGATCGGCATGAGCGCGCCGCCGGCGGAAACGAGTCCCCACTTGATGAGATCGCGACGATGGATCTGCCCGTCAGCGATGGCCTTGACGATCTCGAGACGGTTGTCCCGTGCGTTCAAGGCCTCTTTGATACGACGCTTCGAAACTTTGTCGTTGAGCCACATGTTGGTTCTCTCTCCTGTTACTGCTGGATATTTGAGTGACACCGGCACGGCTGCACCATGCTTGAGTGACGCGTCTCACTCAGTTTTCTGCCCAGGTTGCGAGCTCTTTGCTGCATCAAGCCAATGTGACCCCTGTCACTTCAGCCCTGTGATGCAGCTCACTTAAATTGTCTGGATGCGCTGAAGGTAGGCGTACGCCAACCCTTTCACATCACTACTTCAAGCGATTTGGCCAACTCTCAAATAAACTTCCAACAGCCGTTGAATGGAGAGGCAAACAAAAGGCTCATGCCCTCCTTGCTCTTTGTGCAATAAACCGTCGTTTGGCGGTCCGGTCGGGGTGACCGGCTCAGAAGGCGATCGCGAAACACTGACCTGAACGGGAGCTCGTTAACGGCGGGGAGCACGGTCATCAGATCATCCCGTCCGCCAGCTCTGTCACGTCGCAGGCGGCATTGGCCTGTCCCCTCGCTTGACGAGCGTGACCCGGACGTGTATAACGCGCTGCGATGTTTGCCTCCCCTTCCGCTATCTGCATGTGTTGTCGTCCGACACCACGCGGGAGAAAGCTCGTTCAGCGATAACCTTCAACAGAACGAAGACTACCAACCCGCAACGGCACGAGCCGGCGCGGGTTTTTTGTTTTCCGCCCTCGCCGGATAGGCGCCGCCGCGACAAACCTCAAGGAGAAAAGCGATGACGTATCCGAAGCAATTGACCGTCCTCTACGAGCATCCTCACTGGTTCACCCCCCTCTTCCGCGAGCTCGAACAGCGCAACGTCCCGTTCCGGAGAATCGACGCATCGTCCGAGCCGTTCGATCCTTCCTTGTTCGGCCGCGGGGACGTGCTCTTCAACCGCATCAGCCCGTCGTCGTGGCTGCGCGGGCGCGGCGGTTTGATTTTCCAGACCCGCCGATGGTTGCGCCAGCTGGACGATGCAGGTGTCGATGTCATCAACGGCGCCCACACGTTCGAGCTCGAAGTCAGCAAGGCCGATCAACTGAAGCTTCTAGCCGAGGCCGGTGTGCGCGCCCCGCGGGCGCGAGTGGTCCGCGATGTGGCCGAGCTCCCCGAGGCCAGCGGCGAGCTCGACTTTCCGCTGATCATCAAGCCGAACGTCGGAGGAAGCGGCGCCGGCATCCGTCTCTTTCGCTCCGCCGAGGAGCTGCGATCGGCTGTCGAAGGTGGGGAGATCGATCCCCCTCTCGACGGCATTCTCCTACTGCAGGAGTATCACGCCCCGAAGGATCGATCGATCGTCCGCGTAGAGACTCTCGATACACACTATCTCTACGGCATCCGCATCCACCTCGGCGAGAACGCCGGATTCGACCTTTGTCCGGCCGACGTTTGCAAGACGACCAGCGGCGAGGAGCTGACCAGCACTGCCTGCCCGGTGGGAGCGCAGAAACAGGGGCTCTCGGTCGAGGCATACACCCCTCCTTCAGCCGTCATCGCGGCCGTCGAGCGCATTGCCGCCGCGGCACAGCTGGATGTCGGCGGCATCGAATACCTGGAGAGCTCGCGCGACGGCCAGATCTACTATTACGACGTCAACGCCCTGTCGAACTTCGTGGCCGAGCCGCTACGGGTCATCGGCTTCGATCCGACTTCTCGTCTGGTCGATTCGATCGAAACACGCCTCGGCCTGGCCGGCGATGCCCGGGAAGGGAGGGCATCATGACACTCCGCTTCGGCTACTGGATGCCGATGTTCGGCGGCTGGCTTCGCAACGTCGAAGACGAGCGGATGGAAGCGTCCTGGGACTATGTCAAGCGCCTGGCACAGCGAAGCGAGGAGATCGGCTTCGATCTCTCGCTGCTGGCCGAGCTCAATCTCAACGATATCAAAGGAGCGTCCGCGCCGAGCCTCGACGCATGGAGCACGGCCGCCGCCCTGGCCGCGGTGACCCGACGGCTCGAGCTGATGGTCGCGGTCCGCCCCACGTTTCACCATCCGGCCCTTCTTGCCAAGCAGGCCGCCAACATCGATCACATCTCGAACGGGAGGCTGGCCCTCAACGTTGTTTCTTCCTGGTGGCGCGATGAGGCGCAACAGTGCGGCATCCCGTTCGACGAGCACGACGATCGGTATCGCCGCACCGAGGAATGGCTGGCTGTGGTGAAAGGGATGTGGCACGAGGAACGTTTCACCTACGAGGGGACGCTTTACCAGACGCGTGATGCGATCGCCGAGCCGAAACCGCTCAGGAAGCCACACCCGCCCATTTACGCAGGTGGCGAATCGGAGACCGCCAAAAATCTGATCGCGCGTGAGGCCGACGCCTACGTCATGCACGGCGATCCCGCGGAAAGGATCGCGCCGAAAATCGCCGAAATGGAGGAGCGGCGCCGCCGGCTCGCTCCCCAGGCAGCTCCGCTCTCATTCGGAGTGGCCGGGTTCGTGGTATGCCGTCCGAGTGCCGAAGAGGCGCAGCGGGAGGTCGACAGAATTACGAACGTTCGTGCCTCCGCCGCCGGTAACGCGAATTTCCAACAATGGCTGTTGGGAACCAGACTCGACCAGCAGATCGCGATCGAGGACTACTCTGTCTCGAACCGCGGACTCCGTTCGGAGCTGGTCGGCACGCCCGAACTGATCGCGGAGAGGCTCGATCGTCTGGCGCGAGCGGGTGTCGATCTCGTTCTCCTTCAGTTCAGCCCGCAGTACGAGGAGATGGAGCGATTCGCCGATGAGGTGATTCCGCTACTGAGACCGGGGCGGAAGACGAGCGTGGCATGAAGCGGCGG
>JADGNX010000329.1 GCA_017883265.1 Thermoanaerobaculia bacterium | reverse complement strand
CTGCACTACCAGCTTCCGAACCCACAGGGCAAGCTGCTCCGTTGTGTCGCCGGGTCGCTGTTCGACGTCGCCGTCGACATCCGTCGCGGATCGCCGGCTTTCGGCCGCTGGACAGCCGTCGAGCTGAGCGCGGAGAACAAGCGAATGGTCTGGATCCCGCCGGGGTTCGCGCACGGCTTCTGCGTGACGTCCGGCTGGGGGGAGCTGGTCTACAAGTGCACCACGCTCTGGGATCCGGGGAGCGACCGCGGCATTGCCTGGGACGATCCGGACCTCGGCATTGAATGGCCCCTCCGCGCTGAGGCCGTCCTTTCTTCGAAGGATCGTCTCGCGCCGCGGTTGCGCGATGCGACCGTTCTACCGGAATTCTGAAGTCCGTCATGCCCGCCCTTGACACCCCCGGGGGGGCGGTCTACGATGCGCCTCCCTGTAGGAATTCGTCCCCGAAACGGGCGGTTTCGTGGGCCTGCCACATAACGACCGCGGGGTCGTAGTTCAGTTGGTTAGAACGCCGGCCTGTCACGCCGGAGGTCGCGGGTTCGAGTCCCGTCGGCCCCGCCATTAAAATCAACAGGTTGCGTCGCTGCCTGACTCCCTCCATTTGGCCTGCTGTGACGTCGTTTGTGATGCGGACCTGTCGATCCTCGCCCGTTTGCGCGCATCCAACCCACGCTGTTTCGTGCTCTTCCGGGCATGGCTGGAGTGCTGCGCATTCGTCCATGCCTGACGCGATCAGGACGGTCTCTCGCCATCACCGGATGCGAGCCAGGCGGGCCGCCTGGATAGGCGCGTTCAATGCAATGCGAATCGGGTGGATCCAGGAGGTCCTTTTTCTATGAAGGCACATCACGTACTCGGTTTTGCTGCAGCACTTCTCATTGCCACTACCCTGTCGGCTCAGGATCGCGGTCAATTCAATGAGCATGATCGTCAGGTGACGAACGACTGGTACAGACAACATCAGAAGCACGCCCCCAGAGGACTGCGGACTCAGGATCGTCTCTCGGCTGACGAGGAGTCACGCCTCCAGCCCGGCCGGCCGCTCCCGAAGGATCTTCGCGCGAGGACTCACCCCGTCCCTCGTGACCTCGAGCGTCAATTGCCGACACCCCCGCGCAATCACAAGTATCTCGCTATCGGTGGGCACGTTGCTCTGGTCAATTCGAGGACGCATGAGGTACGGGACGTAATCCATGTCCACGAGCAGGACGGGCACGATCAGAGGCACCACTGAGTCCCGCCGTCCGATTTCTGTTCTGACGGTGCGATTGGCGTTGTCCTAGTCGTTGAACCCGGCCGCTCCTGGCCCCTGCAAGGGGCGGCTCTCTCCTCGGCCCCCGCGCTGCACGCGGGGGCTTTTTTGGTTACCTGCTCGTTCCCGGCGTCAGCAATCCCGGCTCGGCCGGGGGCACTGAGGGTGGACTACAGGCTGGCGCGAGTTTCCTCGGCCCATGCGCCAAGGAAGAGGCTGTCACCGGGGAGCCGTTCTACCTCAGGCGTTCTGTCTGTGGCGAGGGGAGACTCCGATGATTCGGCGGACATACATTGCGGTCATCGAAAGCAAAAACTGGATGAGGTTGTGCCAGAAGCCGCGGTCCTCGAGAACCTGGAGCCTCGTCTCGAGGAAATCGACACACCAGTAGTGAACGGAGAACTCGTCATTGATGTTGCGCGCGTCTTCGAGAATCGGGCTGTGACACCAGTTGCAGTTCATGGCAAACACCTCTAGTGACCGTTTCGAACCATGGCCTCTTCGAACATCCGAACCGTCGAGGAGCAGCAGATGGTGTTCTCCGTCGGCCGCTGGGGATGGAAGACCAGACCCTCGTGATAAATGTAGTCTTCGACGACTTCGATAGCGCACTTACAGAATTCGCAGCTCATGGTGAGTTCTCTCGTAAATTACGGCGGTTGCCCCACTCTCCGGAACCAAACCTGCGGATGCGCCGATGCGACGCCTTGCGGAGATCTGTTTCCGCTGCCCGTCGCGAACGGCCACGATGTGGTTCGCTCGTTCCATGCAGTCACTAAATTGTTTGGATGACATGAAGGTAGGTAGGCTTCAAATAATAGACATCACTACATCACGTGAATTTGTGTGAATCCGGCGTTTCCGCTCGCGGACGCGGTGGCACTTTCGGCGCCAGATGGCGCCTGCCGGGATGGAGCCAGACGATTGATGGTGGACGTACGTGGTGGTGGACGTACGCCGGCGGTCGTTGACCCCCGGGCGGCGGCGATGGTCGATCCGATCCTCGCGGTCGTCAGCCTTGCAATAGCCGTCGACGCAGACCTGGCCGCATCGTCCGCGCCGACTCCACGCGCTGACTTCCGGAAGATTTTGCCTGCTTCATGGCAGAATTGGGTGTACAGTGCCGTCAAGCTGCAGATGACGAACTGTTGACGTTGTCCGGAGGCAGCGGCTGGAGAAGAGAAAATTCAAGCAAAAAGGCGGCGTCCTAGTGAATCCAAGTAAAGGCAGTCGTGGGCGGCCCATCGTACATACCGAGCCATGGGCCAAGATCACCGTTGTTCTACTCGATCGCCATGTGGCGTATCTGGACCGGCTGGCCATCGACATCCGGCTCAAACACGGCAAGGCAATCAGCCGCGCGGAGATCATCCGCGGTCTGATTGAAGCAGCGTTTCAAAGCGGAGTCGATCTCTCACAGGCCGACTCGATCGATACGCTCGTCGAGCTGTTGAACACCGCGCCAGCAAAGCGTAAGACCGCTCGCTGACGCTCCCGCCTCAGGTTCGCAGCCCTTGCCGGCAGAGGCCGGTGAGGGCTGCGGCAATCTCTTCAGCGCTGGAAGCCTCGCTCAGATCGACCCCACTCGCTGTGATCGCGTCCAGCAGTCGGCGAACGCTACTTGTCGCTGCGAACGAAACCTGCGTTTCGGAATCGCCGCCCGCGGGCGCCTGGCCCGTTGCCCCCGCCAGCCGCTGTGGCATTCCAAGGCTGATAGTGGTCGAGCGGCCGCTCGATCCGGCATGGTGGTCAATCATCGGTTTCATTTGGAGGCTCCTGTACTAGGGAGTGACGCCAACGTAGAAATCCCTACCCCCTGGCGAAAGATTTTCATGTTGTACGATTGCGCAGAAGCATTTCGGCGGCTTGTGGGCAGGTCGGGCCTGCTCGACGGAAGGCTTGACGGCAAGGTCTGAACCGAAGCACGGTGCCCGCAGGCAGGAGCAGACATGACAATTTTTCCATCGTTGTTCAGACGACGAGCCCTCGGCCGTCCAGAGGGACCGATCAAGGTTCATGTCGGGGCGGGGCGGATGGCGCTGCCAGGCTGGATCAATGTCGACAATCAGCCTCTGCCGGGGATCGACCAGGTGATGGACGTGACGCGCAGATTTCCATTCCAGAACGTCAACTTCGTCTTCGCCGAGCACTTCATCGAGCACCTGGCCTACGATGACGCTCTCGATTTTCTGAAACGCTGCCGCGCCGCGATGCGCCCCGAGGGGGTGCTCCGCCTGACCACGCCCAACCTCGACTGGGTGTGGGTGACTCACTACCACTTTGGATCCTGGAGTGATACGGCCGCTCCGGTATTCGACTGCTTCAACCTGAACAAGGCCTTCCGTGGCTGGGGACATCAGTTTCTCTACAACGCGGCCGCACTGGTGGCTACCTTGCGGGAGGCCGGCTTTGGAACGATCGAGCGGAGCGCCTATGGAGAGAGCTCCCATCCGGAGCTCCGGGGCCTGGAAAAACACGAGACGTATCACGACACAGAAGAGCTCTCGCACCTTCTGGTTTTCGAGGCATCAGGGCGTTCCTCGGCACAGAGCGAAGATCTCCCCCGGCCGCTCGCCGATTTCCGCGAAGCAGTAGCGCTTCGCTAGATGCCTTTGGGTGGAGCGCGTCGGACATGACGTAGCCGCCGAAGCGCTGGAGGGATGGTGCGGGGTGAGGGATTCGAACCCCCGACTTCCTGCGTGTAAAGCAGATGCTCTACCGCTGAGCTAACCCCGCCTGAAAGAGTGGCC
>JADGNX010000080.1 GCA_017883265.1 Thermoanaerobaculia bacterium | reverse complement strand
CTCGTCGGGTTCGATCACCAGCTGCTGTCGGAAGCGATGGCCATCGACCCGAATCTCAATTTCGCCGTCCTTCCGAACGGGATCCGCAGTGCCGAGAGCGCCGCGGCACTCAACTCCCGCGGCTTCGAGATCCTCTGTCATCTACCGATGGAGCCGGAGGGGTTTCCGCGTGTGTCGCCTGGTGAGGGAGCCATTCTGACGTCGATGTCGGATGGCGACATCAAGGAGGCCACAAGGCGAAACATCGGCGGAGTACCACATGCGCGCGGGGTCAACAACCACATGGGCTCGCGGGCCACGGCCGATCGGCGCGTGATGCGCGATGTGCTCGAAGCGTTGCCCCGCGGCGACTACTTCATCGATTCAAAGACGGGCAGCGGCTCGGTCGCCGAGAGCATGGCCAGGGCCATGAACATTCCGACCGCGTCGCGCGACATCTTTCTCGATGATGTGCAGACCGAGCCGGCCATCCGGCGCCAGCTTGCCGAGCTCGTGGCGCACGCCTCCGCAGCCGGCGTCGCGTTCGGGATCGGTCACATCTATCCGGTGACCGTGCGCGTTCTGACGGCCGAGATTCCGGCCTTGCGTGCGCGCGGATACCGCTTTCTCCGAGCCAGCCAGGCCGTGCGCTGACAGGATCCGATCAGCTCGAGGAGCTCATGCCGCGGCTCCAAGCGGATGGCCTGGAAGGGCAGGTTCATCGCTGGGGCAGTTTGCTTCGCTGCATTTTCGAACGGTGTCGATCAGGTGAGCATTGTCGAACGGTTTCGACACGGTGGCGAACACGTTCGGATTGATGGCGTTCGCGATGTGAAAGCTGGATGCCGCAGACATGACGACAACACAAGGGGTCTCGGGCTCGCGAAGATGGATGGCTCTCAGTACGTCGTAGCCGCTCACTTCAGGCATCATCAGATCGAGCACGATGACGTCATACCGAGTCAGCTCGATTTTCGACAGCGCCTCCGCGCCGCCCTTGGCCATATCGACCTGGTAGAGCTCTCGTTTGAGAATGGTCGCAACCAGGCGAAGGATCGACCCGTCATCATCGACTACCAGAACTCGCTTTGGAATCATGCCGTGGAGTTGCGATGCGTCAATCGTGCCACGCATAAGTAAATATTGCGCCCGGTCGGATTCTGGTAAGACCGGCCTTCCGGTTTCAGGCGCCAGCGTCGTCCGGCCGGCTGCTCTGCCTTCGATACAATGCCGGCTGTGATGATGATGAAGCTGGTCAGAGCCGCGCTGGAAGGCGGGCGCGGGACCGCCTCGACGCTGTCGGCGCTCTGGACTTTTCCGAGCATCCTCCTTTCGGCCTTCGTCATCGCCTGGGGCGCCGAAGCCGCCCAGTTCCTGATGTCGCAGGGTCTGGCGCTGGCCATTCTGGCCTGGTTGCAGACTCTGCCGGAGTTCGCAGTGGAAGCGGTCATCGCCTGGAGTGCGGGGAAAGATCCGTCGCAGACGCATCTGGTCATCGCTAATTTCACCGGCAGCCTGCGGCTTCTGGTCGGCCTCGGCTGGCCGATGATCTACTTCGTTTCTGCCATCTCGGGTTACAAAGCCGCCGGCAGAAAATTCGTCGATGTGACGCTCCATGAAGAGCACTCGGTCGAGGTCTTCGGGCTCCTCCTGCCGATTCTCTACTTCGCCTTCATCTGGTGGAAGGGCTCGCTCACCCTCTGGGATGCCGGCCCTCTCACTCTTACCTACATCATCTATCTATGGGTGCTCTGGAGAATCCCGCCGCAGGAAGAGAATGAGGAGGCCCTCGAAGATCTTGGCGCCATCCCCCGGGCAGTACTGGGAATGGCGGGCAGGCGGCGGAACATGGCGATCTGGACGCTTTTCATCATCGGCGGACTGATCCTCTATCTCACCGCTCATCCCTTTCTGAACTCGATGCTGGCCATCGCCGTCTCGCTCAACGTATCCACATTCGTATTCGTCCAGTGGGTGGCGCCGTTTCTCTCCGAGTTCCCCGAAAAGCTGAGTGCGTTCTACTGGGCCCGGAAAGTGAAGACCGCCAATGTGGCTCTCATGAACATGGTCTCCTCCAACATCAATCAGTGGAGCATTTTGTCGGCGATGATCCCGATTCTGTTCGTCATCAGTGCCCGGGAGATCCGACCGCTCGTGTTCGACGCCCATCAGAGGAGCGAGATCCTCCTCACCATCCTGCAGAGCACTCTCGGCTTTCTTTTGCTGTTGAATCTTCGCCTGAGCCTCCATGAGGCGATCATCCTGTTCGTTTTCTGGCTCATTCAATTTGCGATCCCCGCGTCGCGAGACTTCATGCTGTATGTTTATCTCGGCTGGTGCGCAGTCGAGGCTGCCAGACTGCTGTTCCGAAGGGTGCCCCCGCCCGCGTGGGTCGGGCTCCAGCACACGATGGCGCGGCGTCTTGATCGGACCAATGGAGCGACCACGTGACGACGAGCACGACCACGAACTCGATTCGTTTCACCCGCCGCGTCAGCGAGATGCAGATCTCGCCAACCCTCGCAGTGCTGAACAGGGCTGCCGAACTGATGGCCTCGGGAGTCGATGTCGTCGACTTCGGGCCCGGCGAGCCCGATTTCACGACCCCTGAGGCGATTTGCGAAGCTGGCCGGCAGGCCATTGCCCGCGGCTACACCAAGTACACGAATGCTCTCGGATCGCTGGAATTGCGGGAAGCCATTGCCTCGCGATACAACCGCCGTTATGGATCCGGCATCAAAGCCGCCCACGTCATCGCCGGCACAGGTGGCAAGCAGGAGCTCTTCAACCTGATGCTGGCACTCGTCTCCGACGGTGACGAGGTGATCATTCCCGCTCCTTACTGGGTCAGCTTTCCCGACCAGGTGGCGTTCGCTGGTGGCAAGCCGGTCTTTGCCCAGACCGAGCGCGCCGATCACTTCCGGCCGACGATGGATATCATCCGAGCGGTGGCCACCGATCGGACGCGCGGGGTCATCGTCAACTCTCCATGCAATCCGAGCGGCGCGGTGATCGAAGAAGCGGAACTGCAGGCCATCGTCGAGTTCTGCCAGTCGCGCGGTCTCTTTCTCGTCTTCGATGAGACTTATGAGTTCTTCATCTACGAAGGGCGGAAGCACGTCTCGGCTTTTCGCTTCTTCGAGCAATACCCCGAGACCGTGGCCATCGTGAACTCGATGTCCAAGACCTTCGCCATGACCGGCTGGCGCCTGGGCTACGCCATCGCTCACCCCGCGATCATCTCGGCCCTCGGAAAGATTCAAAGCCATTCCACATCGAATCCGAGCTCCATCTCTCAAGCCGCGGCGATCGGCGCCCTGAAGGGAGACGACTCCGCGGTTCGGACGATGTATGAGGCTTACGTCGAGCGACGTGCCTGGCTCGTGGAAGCCATCAACCGGATCGACGGCATCCATTGCGATCCGCCGGACGGCGCGTTCTACATATTTCCCGACGTCGGCGATCTGTTCGCCCGCGTTGGCGTGCACAGCTCGACCGCCTTCGCAGATTTCCTTCTGGAGAAGGCACGGGTAGCCGTGGTGCCAGGTGATGCCTTCGGCGCAGGAGATTTTGTCCGGATCAGCTACGCGACCTCGATGGACCGGCTGCAGGAAGGCGTGGCTCGAATCGAGCGAGCGGTCGGCGAGTTGTCCTGAGGGAGCCAGGCAGGTCGGCCGGCGGCCCTGAACGGGGACGCCGTGGGCGCCGGTGTGACGGCCGGCGACGGGAACAAACCCTTCGGCATGACCGTTTTCGCGGTGACTTCCAATGCGAAACAAGGAGATTTTGTGAAGAAACTGACCACGCTGTTCCTCGTGGCGCTCGCAGCTGTTCCGGCGTTCGCCGAGCAGACGGCGCCTACTGCAACACCAGCGACCCCCACGGTACAGGCGGCCACGACCGCGGCGGCCGATCCGGTCATCATTACGGCAGGCACGACCAAGATCCGGCGCTCCGAGTTCGAGAACGCTCTGAAGACTCTTCCGCCCGACTACCAGTCGGTCGCCATGGGATCCGGAAAGAGGCAGTTCGCCGACGACTATCTGCGCATGCGCCTTCTGGCCGATCAGGCCGAGAAGAGCGGCGTAGCCGATGACGCAGCCGTTCAGGCTCAGATTGCCCTCATGCGCGAGAATCTGCTGGCCAATGCCCAGCTCAGTCGCATTGAGAAAGCGGTGACGCTGTCGGACGCCGACTACCAGAAGGCGTATGACGCCAACAAGTCAGGGTTCGAGCAGGCCAAGGCGCGACACATTCTGATCGCGTTCAAAGGCAGCCGTGCCGCCCAGCCGGGCAAGAAGGAGCTGACCGACGCCGAGGCGAAGGCGAAAGCTGAGGAGATCCGCACCAAGCTCGTCGCCGGCGCCGACTTCGCGGACATGGCCAAGAAGGAATCCGATGACACCGGCTCCGGAGCGCGAGGCGGCGACCTCGGCACTTTTGGTCACAACCAGATGGTGCCCGAGTTCGAGAAGGCCGTTTTCGAAGGGAAGGTGGGCGAGATCAGCCCTCTGGTCCGCACCGAGTACGGTTACCACATCATCCAGGTCGAGGAGCGCAAGAGCCCCACTCTGGCCGAGGCTAAGCCCCAGCTGGAGAAGGATCTCAAACAGAAGAAGGTGCAGGAGCAGCTCGACGCCATCAAGGCTGCTGTCCATCCCACCTACGACGAGACCTACTTCGCAGCTCCGCCGCCGCCGCCCGCCGTTGTGAAGCCGGAGGCCGGCGACGCCGCTGCCAAGCCGGCATCGACCCCACGTCCAAAGGTGCCGATCAAGAAGCCGTAGCGATTCGACCCGGTCGACGAAAAAGGCGCACGACAACGTGCGCCTTTTTTGGTCTTTCCGAGTGGGAGAGACCGCGCTGCCCATTTGACCGTCAGGCTGCCGGGTTGTGGAGCGGCGGCCGCTCCGGCCGCCGACCGCTCGGCGTGGAGCCGAGCAGCGTCCTGCAGGCAGCGCAGACGATGGTCACTCCTTGACTCGACCCTACCTCGACCGTAAGGTAGCGCCATGGAAATTCCGTCGAAGGTATCGGTTTTCAACACCACCCTGGAATTCAAAGGGAAGCCGGCTCTGCTGGTGGCAATCAATGACCAGGGCTTCTACGAGACCGTGCTCGAAGTGCAGGGCCGAAACCACACTGTGCTTTTTCCGGTCGCGGAGACTGTGTTGATTTTCAATGAGGCGTTGCCTGCTGCGGCCAGCGACTTCGAGATCGAGCGCTGAACCGATGAGAGCCCCCTCGGGCCGATGAGTGGAGCATCCGAGCCCCATCAGACCGACGAGCGGCTGCGCAAGCTTCTTCATATCGGCTTCGGCCTCGGGGCTGTGTCCCTTCGCTGGCTTCCCTGGCCTGCGGCTGCGGGAATCGCCGCTCTGGCGGTTCTTGGTAACTGGCTCGTTCTGCATCGGATATTCGGACGAGCAGTCGCCAGGCATGAACGCGGCTTCGATGAAGGCATCGTTCTCTATCCGGCTGTCGTTCTCGCTCTGATTCTCGTCTTTCGCCACCAACTCGGAATCGCCGCGGTCTCGTGGTGCATCCTGGGCTTCGGCGATGGTTTCGCCACGCTGGCCGGGACGTATTTCCGCCGCTCGCCGCGTCTACCGTGGAATCGAAACAAGAGTTGGGCTGGTCTTGCTGCGTTTCTAGTCGCAGCAACCCCCGCTTCGTTTGTCGTCTGGTATCTGGTCGGGGACTCACCGACGCTGCTCCCGCCGCTCTTCATCATCCTGGCGACGGTCATCGTCGCTGCGGTAGCCGAGAGCCTCCCTCTTCGTATCGACGATAATCTGACAGTCCCGATCGCCGCCGCAGTAGTCCTCTCGATCCTGGCGGGTGCGACGAGTTGGCCTTTTCTCCATGACGACCGCACCACGATCCTCTGGCTGGCGGCGAACGCGGTCCTGGCGGCAATCGGATATCTGGGCCGCAGTGTGGACGTCTCCGGCGCGGTTGGCGGCTGCGTTCTCGGTGCCATCCTCATCGTCTGCGCAGGATGGCCGCTCTACATCAGCCTCCTGGCCTTCTTCGTCATCGGCACGGCGACGACAAAGCTCGGATTCAGACGGAAAGCGGCACGCGGGCTGGCCCAGGAGCGTGGTGGGCGACGTGGATTCAGCCACGCCTTCTCGAACGCCGGGGTGGCGTCGATCTGCGCTGTGGCCATCTCTTTCTCGAGCGGCGGTCCGGGCGAGGTCATCTTTCTTCTCCTCGCCGGCATCGCCTCGCTGGCGACGGCAGCGGCCGACACGGTCGCTTCCGAGATCGGACAGCTCCTGGGACGGCGGGCGTTTCTTCCGACGACTGTTGGTCCGGCTCCGGTCGGGACTGAGGGGGCGATCTCGGTCGAGGGCTCGCTGGCAGGGCTTCTGGGCGGCCTGTTCGTGGCGGCGATAGGCGTGTCAGCGCTGGTCCTGCAGGTGCCAGGCAGATTCGCTCCTGAAGCGCCCTGGAAACCAGTTCTCTTTCTCACTGCCTGTGCCTGCGTCGGTTCGTACCTGGAGAGTGTGGCTGGAGCGTGGAATCGGAAGCGCGCCGAACCGGTCCCGAACGGCGTACTGAATTTCTTCAACACCGCAGTCGGGGCTCTTCTAGCAGTCTTCCTGGCAAAGGTTGCTCTGTTCTGAGGAGCGCTCGATCCTGGGGTCGACGCTGCTTGAATGTGCCGGAGGCGTACAAACCAGAAACCAGAAACCGGAACGGCCTTCTTCTGGTTTATGGTTTCTGGTTTGGAAATTCGACTCACCTGCAAAACATTTTCCTGGTCAAGACCACTAGCGCTGGCGGTACTGGGGAATGAACCGACTACAATCGCCGCGATGGCGAATCCGAATCTGAAGAACATCGTGATCGTCGGCCGCCCCAACGTCGGCAAGTCGACTCTTTTCAACCGCATCGCCCGGCAGCGGCGGGCGCTGACCCACGATATGCCCGGCATGACGCGCGACCGGCTCAACCACCTCGTGACACTCGACGACGGACGGCGCTTCATCCTCACCGATACCGGCGGTCTGGAGTACGGAGACGAGAAAATGTCGGCGTTCGCCGACGAGATCCGTGACCAGGCGCGCCAGGCTCTGGCCGGCGCCGATCTGATCCTATTCGTGGTCGATGGTGTGGCCGGCGTTCTGCCGGAGGACCGCGAGATCGCACAGGAGCTGCGGTCCGACGCCGATCGGACCGTGCTGCTGGTCAACAAGATCGACCGTCGTGACGCGGAAGAAAACGTCAACGAGTTCCACGAGCTCGGCCTGGAGCGGCTCCTTCCGATCTCCGCCGAACATGGCATCGGCACCGATGATGTCATCCAGGTCATCGAGGATATCGTTCCGGCCGAATCGGCTGCTGACGAGGAGGACGACGCCAATGCGCCGGTCCGGCTGGCCATCATCGGCAGGCCGAATGTCGGCAAGTCGTCGCTCCTCAACCGCCTGACCGAAGAGGACCGAGCCGTCGTTTCCGAGATCTCCGGAACGACGCGCGATGCCATCGACTCGGAGATCGAACGGGACGGACGGAAGTATCTGCTGATCGACACCGCAGGAATCCGGCGCAGGGGGAAGACCACCGACGAGGCGGAGAAGCTCTCGGTGATCTCGGCCAGAAAAGCCATCGAGCGTTGCGAGATCGCGCTGGTGGTGATCGATTCCGTCGAGGGCATTACGGCGCAGGACGCGCACGTGGCCGGGTATGCCGAGGAGGCAGGGAAGGCGGCGCTGATTCTCGTCAACAAGTGGGACATCGGCGAGAAGAGTCAGACGGCATCGAAGGAATTCGAAGAGCAGGTGCGACGCAAGCTGAAGTTCCTGGCGTACGCGCCTCTCGAGTTCATCTCGGCCAAGACCGGGCGGCGAGTGGAGAAGATCTTCCCCCGGATCGACCAGATCGCCGCCGGGTATCGCGCCCGGTTCAAGACCTCCGAGCTGAATGCGATCCTGGAAAAGGCCGTACGCGGCCACCATCCCGCCGCGATTCGCGGCAAGCCGAGGCGGTTCTATTACGCGACCCAGCTCAAGAGCCAGCCACCGACGATCGCGCTCTTCACCAGTAGCAGCGTGGAGGTGCACTTCTCCTATCGCCGCTATCTCGAGAATCAGTTTCGGGAGGCCCTGGGGCTGGTCGGTACTCCGGTCCATTTCGTGATGAGAGCGCGCAAAGGAATGAAAGGTGAACAAAAAGGGTGAAGGGTGAATAAGAAGAGTGAAGGGTGAAGAGTGAAAAAAGGAGTAAGGTCTTGTCTTTTTTCATACTTCACCCTTCACTCTTGCCTCTATGACTCCTCAGTTTCCTCTTCGGATCATCTACGACGACGGCGGCTCGGCGGCGATCGAGACACCTGAGGATCTTCTGACTGAAGTGGATACGATCGACTCTGCCGATCCGCAGGCGCGGATATGGATCCGCGACGCCATGGACCGTACGGTGCGCCTCCGGATGAGGGCGGGCGAGATCGAGGTCCTGGAGCTCGGGTAAGGTGCCGTACGGGGCGGACAAGAGACGATGAATCCTCTATACTAATCAACCCGATTTGCCCTCAATTCAATAAGGAGCAGCCTCTCATGTCAGGCCACAGTAAATGGAGCACCATCAAGCATAAGAAGGGTGCTGCCGACGCCAAGCGCGGCAAGATCTTCACCCGCATCATCAAGGAGATGACCGTAGCCGCGCGGATGGGCGGCGGTGATGTCGAGGGCAATCCGCGCCTGCGGTCGGCCATCGTCGATGCCAAGGCCAACAACATGCCGAAGGACAACATCGATCGGGCCATCAAGAAGGGGACCGGCGAGCTCGAGGGGGCGGCATACGAGGAGCTGACCTATGAGGGATATGGTCCGGGAGGCGTGGCTGTCATCGTCGAGACCATGACCGACAATACGAACCGCACCACGCCGGAGATCCGGCACGCGTTCGAGAAGGCAGGCGGCAACATGGGGACGCCGGGCTCGGTCCGCTTCAAGTTCGAGAAGAAAGGCCACTTCGCCATTGAGAAGAGCGCGGTGAACGAGGACACGCTGATGGAGATCGCCCTGGAGGCGGGAGCGGACGACATGCAGACCGACGATCCCGAGGTGTTCGAGATCTATACGCGACCCGATTCCTTCGAGGCGGTGCGCGAGGCGCTCGAGAAGAGCAAGATCCCGACTCTGGAGGCGAAGCTCGGAATGATTCCGGCCATCTACGTGAAGCTGGACGAGGCGAAGTCGAAGGCCATGATGCGCCTGCTCGAGACCCTCGACGACCACGAGGACGTGCAGAACGTCTATTCGAATTTCGACGTCCCCGAAGAGATGATGGAGGAGTAGAGACGCTACAATGGTCTCCGTGAGGGAGGGCGGCCTGCATGCGCATTCTGGGCGTTGACCCCGGTTCAGTGACGACCGGGTTCGGAGTAGTCGACCACGAGCACGGCCGTCTGTCGCTGGTTGATCAGGGTTGCATCAGGACTCCACGAGGTGCCGCGCTCGGCGAGCGGCTCGAGATCATCTATGAAGGCCTGATCGCCGTCATTTCCAGAACCCGGCCGGTCGTGGTCGCGGTGGAGACCCCCTTCGCAGGCTTGAATATCAAGAGCCTGATCCAGCTCTCGCATGCCCGCGGCGTCATCCTGCTCGCGGCCCGCAGCGCCTCTCTGGAGATTCACGAATATGCCCCTCGGTCGGTCAAGAGCGCCGTCGTCGGGTACGGCGGCGCGGAGAAGGCACAGGTCGAGAAGATGGTGCGTCTGCTCCTTCCCGGATGTGCCTCGTTGATACTCTCGCCCGATGCTGCCGACGCTCTGGCCATCGCCATCTGCCATGCCCACACGGCCGGCTCCGCGTCACGGATCCGTGTCGCTGCCGGCCGCTGATACGGCGGCCCGGAGCGCTTGCGGTTAGACTGACGGCATGACGGCCCCGCTTCCCGATGGCGAACCGGTCGTCGAGCCACAGGCGGACGGCGGCGTTCAGGAGCTGGGACGGCTGGCGCAGATGTTCAGCGCGCTCCGCTACCGGGAATTCCGTCTGCTCTGGTTCGGCGCCTTCGCCTCCACCACCGGGACCTGGATGCAGACCGTGGCCCAGAGCTGGGTGGTCTACACATTGACCGGATCGGCGTTTCTCCTCGGCGTGGACGGTTTCCTGGCTACCGGCCCCATGCTGTTCTTCTCGCTCTTCGGTGGAGTGATCGCCGATCGGATGGAGCGGCGAAAGATCATGCTGGTGTCGCAGATTCTGCAGAGTACGTTCGCCTTCGTGCTGGCCGCGCTGCTGTGGACGCATACGGTGAAGATCTGGCACATCTTCCTCCTCTCATTCCTGACGGGGAGCGCCCAGTCGATCAGCGGACCGGCGTACATCTCGCTTCTCCCGCTCCTGGTGCGGAGAGAGGACGTTTCCAATGCCATTGCCATGAATTCCGTGCAGTTCAATCTGGCGCGGGTCATCGGACCGACCATCGGCGGGATCGCGCTCGTGGCGTGGGGAGCGGCGGCCTGCTTCGCTCTGAACGGACTCTCGTTCGTCGCCGTCATCATCGCCATCCTCCTCATCAACTCGCCAGTAGTCCGCGGACGCGGAGAGAAGAAGGGGATCCTGGCCGAGATGCGCCAGGGATTCTCGTTCGTGGCCAGCCGTCGGGCGCTCGTCCTTCTGACCTTGCTGGCCTTCGCCGGAACGTTTCTCGGCATGCCGCTGACCACCTTTCTGCCTGTGGTGGCGAAAGAGATCTTTGCGGCCGGCCCGAGGGGTTACACCGATCTGCTCGTGGCCTACGGGATCGGCTCGGTACTCGGAGCTCTCTTCGTGGCCGCCAGCGGGAACTTCCGGCGCAAGGGTCATCTGGCTCTCCTTCTCCAGCTGGGATTCGCGGCGCTCATCGTCAGTTTCGCGCTCTCTCGCAACTTTCCGCTGAGCCTCGTCATCGCCTTCTTCGCCGGTGCTTGCGTAGTCGGCGTGGTGTCGCTTTACAGCTCGCTGGTCCAGTTGACGACCAGTGACTCCATGCGCGGACGCGTCATGTCCATCTTCATGCTGGCTTTCCGGGGAGGGATGCCGCTGGGGAACCTCCTGGCCGGCTTCATGGCCGAGCGCTACTCGATCACCATCGCTCTGGCCATCAACGGCTCGATCCTCTTCGTGGTGGCCCTCGTCTTCCTGATCCGGGGAACGAATCTCGACGAAGAGTTGACGCCGCAGCCGGCGTCATGAGCTTGCGGAATCGGCCTTTTCTCGAGGCCTGCAGCACAGACAGAAGTGTCTGTGCTACATAGCGGTCGCTTCGGCCGCCGGGGCGGGTGGCTGGCCGAGAGCGGGCGCCCCTCCACTCAAAATCGTTTAGAATCCGCGCTCGGCTGCCACGCGCCCGCCGAAGGAGCCGTGTGCACCAACTTTGCCGGGGAATCCTTCCCGACAGCGTCCGCATCCGGAATGACCACGGCACGGGGCGTCGTTCGGCATGAGAGAAAGAATGGCAAAACGTAAGGAACAGGCTGAGGCCGTGGAGGAAGGAGCGGTCTGCGCGCCGGAATGGACCGAGATCCTGCGGGAGATGATCTTTGTCCGTCGCTTCGAGGAAGCCACCGAGCGCGAGTTCCGCCGTGGAAAGATCGGCGGCTATCTCCATGTATACAGCGGGCAGGAAGCAGTCGCAGCCGGGATTCTGACGGCCCTCCGCAAGGACGACATCGTCTTCGCCGGCTATCGCGACCACGCGCACGCCCTGCTGCTGGGGTCGGATCCGCGGGCCGTCATGGCCGAGCTTTTCGGCAAGCGCACCGGCGTGTCGCATGGCAAGGGCGGCTCGATGCATCTCTTCGACGTCGAGCACGGTCTGTACGGCGGCTATGGCATCGTCGGCGGGCATCTCACTCTCGCCACCGGCGCGGCTTACGCGCTTCGCTACACGGGGACCGATCGCGTTGTGGTCTGCTATTTCGGGGATGGAGCGATGAATATCGGCTCGTTCCACGAAGCGATGAACATCGCCGGTCTATGGGGCAAGGACGGGATGTGCCCGATCCTTTTCGTCATCGAGAACAACGGTTATGCCATGGGCACGTCTGTCGAGCGCCATTCGGCGCTGACCGATCTCTCGCAGCGCGTCCGGGCTTACAACATTCCATCGGAGAAGGTCGACGGTCAGGACATCTTCGCCGTGCGCGGGGTGGCCGACCGGCTGATAGGGCAGATTCGCGAGAGCGGCAGGCCATACTGCATCGAAGCGGTTACCTACCGCTTTTCCGGTCACGGCGCGGCCGACATCCTGCAGCCCTACCGCACGAAAGATGAGGTCGAGGAGCACAGGCACCGCGATCCGATCCTCATCCTCAAGAATCGTCTGGGAGAGATCTGCGGCCTGACCGACGACGACGTGACGCGGATGGAGGAGCAGGCAACGGCAGGAGTGGCGGAGGCCGTGAAGTTCGCCGAAGAGAGCGAACAGCCCGACCCCTCCGAGCTCTTCACAAACGTCGTTGCCGAGGACGGACCCGTACCGATCGACCG
>JADGNX010000079.1 GCA_017883265.1 Thermoanaerobaculia bacterium | reverse complement strand
GGTAACGGCCCGCAGCGGAGCCTCGAGCCTCACGACAGTCCCCTGGACCCGCATGACGCGCGCCTCGCGCCTCGCTTCGAATCGCGCATAGTGCCTGCGATGGAAGAGACGGATCTCTCCCTCCTCGGCTGCCACGCGCAGAGGCCGTCCGCAGTAGATCGGAATCGTGCGAATCCGGTAGCCCCAGGCCCGTGAGTCGCTCATGGCCTGCGTGATCTCCGCCGCCACCGTGTCGTCGACGACCTCATGTTCGCGCACGACGAGGATCCAGTCGTTCGACGCGGCATCGATGGCCCGGTTCAATTCGGCCTTATGGTCCTCGAGAGCAACGCGCGGCGGGAGCGGCAGCTCGATGGCCTCGATCGGAGGAAGCCTCCTCAGCAATGATTCGATGGCGGACGCGGGAAGATGGCCGACGGCCAGAAGGGTCAGACTCATTTTCGGGTAGTTCTACGCAAGGATATTTGAAATTTGAGAGTCAAGAACCGGGCGCGGGTTCGGGCTCGGGCCCGGGAAAGACACAAAGTCCTTCTCGAACGCATCGCACCGATGCTCACGAAACTCATCGAATTGCGACGCCCCAATTGAATGAACCGTCCCGTGCCCGAGCCCGGCTTTTGTCGCTACAGCCAAAATCTGAGAGAGAAATCCTCAGACTTCGGGTGCAAGAACCTAATCTTCCAGCCTCTCGCTGATTCGGACAATCGCGGTAGCACGGCCTGTGGAATCGTCGATGTCGATCAGGGCACCCGACAACCGGACGTCGCGCTTGGCCACTTCCAGCTTTCGCGGAGTGTTCATGGTGAAGCGCTGGAGAACCTCGTCGGGCCGGAAGCCGATCACCGAGTCGTACGCTCCGGTCATCCCGACGTCGGTCTGAAACGCGGTGCCGTTCGGAAGGATCCGCTCGTCCGCGGTCGGAACGTGGGTATGCGTCCCCAGGACCGCCGAGACCCGTCCGTCGAGATGACGACCCATGGCCTGCTTCTCGGAGGTGGCCTCACAGTGGATGTCGACCAGGATGACGCGTGTATCGCCGATCTCCGTAAGCTCGCGATCGATGCAGTAGAACGGGTTATCGCAGGGAGGCATGAAGACGTTCCCCATCACCTGGATCACGGCCACGTGGACTCCGCCGGCGGTCGAGCGGATGACCTTCCCCTTGCCGGGGTTGCCCGCCGGATAGTTGGCCGGACGGATGACCTGGGGATAGGAATCGAAGTTGTCGACGAAGTCCTTCTTGTCCCAGATGTGATTGCCCGAGGTGTAGGCGTTGATCGGCAACTCCTCGAGCTCCTGCATGATGGCCCCGGTGACCCCGAAACCTCCGGCGGCGTTCTCGATGTTGACGACGGTGAAATCGATCTTCTCGCGGTCGATCACGTGTTCCAGCTTCTGATGCAGGGCACGGCGTCCGGGCTGGCCGACGACGTCGCCGATGTAGAGGAGTCTGATCAAAATGTCGTTGTCCGTTCGCTCTGTTCTGGGTGACGAGCTGTACTACTTGGCGTAATCGACGGCCCGCATCTCGCGGATGACCGTGACCTTGATCTGGCCGGGATACTGAAGCTCGGATTCGATCTTGCGGGCCACGTCCTTCGAGAGCCAGATAGCCTGCTCGTCGGTGATCTTCTCGGAGTTGACGATGATGCGAAGCTCGCGCCCGGCCTGGATGGCGAAGCTCTTGGCCACCCCTTCCATGCTGTTGGCGATTCCTTCCAGGCGCTCGAGGCGGTGGACGTAGTTCTCCAGGATCTCGCGGCGCGCGCCGGGGCGAGCGGCCGAAAGCGCGTCGGCGGCATTGACCAGCACCGCCTCCACCGTGGTCGGGTCGTAGTCGCCGTGATGGCATTCCATGGCGTGGATGATCTCGCGCTTCTCGCCGTACTTTTCCAGCACCTGCCGGCCGAGCTCGAGGTGAGTCCCTTCCATCTCTCTGTCGATCGACTTGCCGATGTCGTGCAGGAGGCCGCCGCGTTTGGCGATGGTGTCGTTGACACCGAGCTCCACGGCCATGAGGGCCGCGAGCTGCGCCACTTCCAGCGAGTGCACCAGGACGTTCTGACCGTACGAGGTGCGGTAACGCAGTCGCCCGAGCAGTTTGAGGATCTCAGGATTGATGTCGGTGATCCCGAGCGAGAAGGCCGCCGCCTCCCCCTCTTCGAACATCTTCTGATCGAGCTCCTGACGGACCTTCTCCACCAGCTCCTCGATGCGGGCCGGATGGATTCGCCCATCCTGCATGAGGCGCTCGAGCGAGATTCGGGCGATTTCCCTGCGGATCGGATCGAAGCCGGAGAGGATGACCGCTTCCGGCGTATCGTCGACGATGAGATCGACGCCGGTGGCCAGCTCGAGGGCCCGGATGTTCCGCCCCTCCCGGCCGATGATGCGGCCCTTCATGTCCTCCGATGGGAGGTCGACGACCGAGACGGTGTTCTCGGCGACGTAGTCGGAGGCCATCCGCTGGATGGCCATGCCGAGGATCTTCTGGGCCTTGAGGTGGCCGAGCTCGTTGGCTTCCGTCTCGATGCGCTTGATGATGTGCGCCGCCTCGAGCTTGGCCTCGTTCTCGATTCCGCGGATCAGCTCGCGCTTGGCCTCTTCCACCGTCAGGCCGGAGATCTGCTCGAGCTTGTGCCGCTGTTCCTCGATGAGACCAGCGAGGTCCGCCTCGTGCTTCTCCAGGTCGCGCTCGCGATCGCCGATGGCCTTATCGCGCCGCTCAACCTCGGCCACGCGGCTGTCGATCTGCTGGGTCTTCTTGTCGAGCGCCTCTTCCTTCTGCTGGATGCGCTTCTCGACGACCTTGATCTCGTCACGCCTCTGCTGGGACTGGCGGTCGAAGTCCGAGCGCATCTGCAGAAGCGTCTCTTTGGCCTCGAGGTTCGCTTCCTTGACCTTGTTTTCGGCCGACTTGCGCGCGTCCTCGACGATCCGTTCGGCCGAACTGCGGGCCTCATCGATCTGTGCCGCGGCACGTTTGCGATAAACGGCACTCCACATCAGAGCGAGTACGACCGCCCCGGCAAGGCCGATCAGAATTGCAATTGCTATGTTCACTTCGCCTCCCCGTCAGGAGGCTTGCGTGCAGGAGGGAAATCGGAACCCCGCCTGAGCCGTGTGAGGTGCTCTGCTTGAACCTGTAGAAAACAGGTGGGCGCCTGCCCGAGGCGTTTTAGCGTCCCTCTGAAACCCCGGAGGGCCTCAAGGGCTTGCACTTGCCTCGGGACTCGAGCTCCCAGAGCGAGAGAGTTGGTTCAAGTAGTGGTGCTCATCACGAACTCTGCAGGGATTCCGAAACGTTTTTCTGTCCGTCAATTGGGCTCGCTCAATAACTTCCCGAGCCGGTTCGACAATTCCTCCGTTTTTGCGATCCAGACGCCAGCGGTACTCTCCCGCTGCTTCCGATAGCGCAAAAACTCGTCTGCTATGTTCAACGCCGCCAGGATGGCGATCTTCATGGCATCGACAGTCGCAACCTGAGCCGCGACATCGCGCATCCTGGAGTCGACAAACCGCGCAAGCTCCGTTAAATAGTTCGGGTCTCCTTCTCCTCGAACGTTGTATGTTTGCCCAAAAATCTCGACGCTCGCCGAGTCTTCCTGTCCGTTCATAGGAAAATTTTACCTTCGCAACCGGGCGATTGTATCAGAAGAAGAGTGACCACACGGCGGCATGGAGCGGCCGCCCCCTGGGCCGCCGTGGGGCGGACTGACCCCATTCGGTCCCGACCCCGGAAGCCACGCCAAATCCTACGGACGCTTTCATGGACCCCCCTGGCCAGATCGCTGCACCTTCATTCGCTGTGCAAGGCGCACACCTTCTGCCCCAGCTCCCCGAAGGCTCTTCCCGTCATCCGGTCGGGCAGCGCGTCCGTGAGAAATCGACATGAAGGCGCTGGCGATCTTCGGACTTGCCCTCTTCCTTTCGGCCTGCCATCCGAAGGACGAGAAGACAGCGCGCGAGCTCACCGGTGGCGATGCCGAACGCGGGAGAGAGCTCGTGGCGAGCTATCGATGCGGCGCTTGTCACCAGGTGCCGGGCATCGACGGCGCCACTGGTCTGGTCGGGCCCCCTCTCGGAAATATCGCCGACCGGATGGTCCTCGCCGGCCGGCTTCAGAACACGCCGGACAACATGATTCGATGGATTCGCGAGCCACAGAAGGTCAAGAGCGGAACCGCAATGCTGAATCTCAACGTGACTGAGCCCGATGCCCGAGACATCACGGCCTTTCTCTATGAGCTGAAAAATTGATGCGACGGGCGGAGAGAGAACGAAGAGCGGATCGGTGTTGCTGCCATCCATTCCGAATGCCCTGTCGCAGCTCGCGGAAATCATGATATTGCCGTGATTTAGAGCCTCAGGAGGCACGCTGCTTGCTCCTCATGAATGGCAGTCATGGAGGCAAACAATGATCGAGAAATCAACCAGGAACGACAAACCGGATATGCCGAAGCGCGAGGGAGAATCGCGCCGGGAGAAAGCCAGTGACGTCATGACCGCAAACCCGCAAACGGTCAACGAAAAGCAGACCATTCGCGAGGTGGCGCGCCTCATGGTCGACAAGGATTGCGGTGCGGTGCCGGTCATCGGCGAGAACGGCCGGAAAGTCATCGGTATGATCACCGACCGCGACATCGTCGTCCGCCTCGTGGCGGAAGGAAAGGATCCATCGACCTCGAAGGTCTCGGATGCCATGAGCCGCAACGCACGCACCATCGGAGAAGACATGCCGCTCAACCAGGTCCTGGAGCTCATGTCCAAGGAACAGGTACGCCGTGTCCCGGTGGTCGACAAGAACGGCGAGCTCGTCGGCATCGTAGCCATCGCCGACATCGCCAACCAGAGCCGCGACGAACAAAAGCTCGGCCAGGCCGTCACCAATATCAGCGAGCCCGGGGGCAGACACACTAGTAGCCCCAGGTAGTTCGCATGAGTTTCATGAATAGAGCGCTCCTCGCAGCACGGAGGAGCGCTTTTCTTTGATCCGCTAGCCGGTCCCACAAATACGACAAGTGTCAGGTTTCTGTTCTCGCCCGCCCCGACCACCTTTGTGATCGGTAACCTCGAGGGCGCGTCAGGCCGCGGTGTACCCTGTGCCGATGCGACGATCCGCCCGCCTCCTCGCCCCGTTCCTGATCGCAGTCGCCCTTCTTCCAGCCGTCTCGCACGCTGCGACGAGAGAAGCCCGGCGTGCGGCCACCGTGAAGATCGCTCAGCAGGCGGGACGCCCTGTAACTGTCGATACCCATGCCGATACCCCGTCTGAATTTCGCGACCATCCGTTCGATCTCGGCGTCTGGAACAGCAACGGACACTTTGACTATCCGCGGATGAAGGCCGGCAACCTCGATGCCGAGTTCTTCGCCGCGTACGTTCCTGCGAAGTACGCGAACCGCGGTGCCGCTGCCTATTGCATGTCGATCATGGAGACCATCCACGAGATGGTTGACCGCTATCCCTCGCTGGTCCGCTTCGCCGCGTCGACCGGCGACATACGCTCCGCCGTCCGCGGCGGAAAGCGGGCCATCCTCATCGGCATCGAAGGAGGCCACGCCATCGAGGACTCTCTCGAACTGCTGCGAGCCTTCTATCGCTTCGGCGCCCGCTACATGACGCTCACGCACACCAACTCGAACAACTGGGCCGATTCCTCCGGCGATGAGGGGAAGCACAACGGACTCACCCCTTTCGGCCGCCAGGTGGTCACCGAAATGAACCGCCTCGGCATGCTGGTGGACATCTCGCACGTCGCCGACTCCACCTTCTGGAACGTCATCGAGACGACCAGGGCTCCCGTCATCGCTTCCCACTCCTCCGCCCGTGCTCTGGCCGGCCACAAGCGCAACATGACCGACGACATGCTGCGGGCCATGGCGAAAAACCACGGAGTCGTGATGGTCAACTTCTATCCCGTGTTCCTCTCAGACGAAGTGGCGAGGGCCAGCAGGGAACGAGACACGAAGCTGGCTCCGCAGATCGCCGAGCTCAAGACCAAAGACCCCGACGAAGGTGAGGTCTATAACAAGGGGCTCAAGGAGTTGATGGACGCCAATCCCATCCCGAAAATCCCGTACACCCTCATCGTCGACCACATCGATCACATCGTGAAAGTGGCCGGCATCGACACGGTCGGCATCGGATCCGACTTCGACGGCATCCCCGGGACCCCGACCGGCATGGAAGACGTCAGCAAGCTGCCTGCGATCCGCAACGAGCTCGAACGCCGCGGCTACTCCGGGGGCGATATCGACAAGATCCTCGGCGAGAATTTCATGCGCGTCTTCGCCGAAGTCGAGCGCGTGGCGAAGGAAATGAAGGCTTCGAAGTAGTCCACTGTCCACTGCCTCAATGAATCCCTCCATCGATCCCAGGGCGACCGGCTTCGACCCGCTCGACTTTCCATCACTCTTCGGAAACGATCATCCGGTCGTCGTGGAGATCGGTTCGGGCAAGGGGCGCTTTCTGATGGCCACTGCGCGCGAGCGTCCGGAGGTCAATCTGATCGGAATCGAAAAGTCGTTGCACTACCATCGGTTCATCGTCGATCGCATCGCCCGTGCCGGCCTGGAGAATATCCGAGCCATCAACCACGATGCCTTCGCCGTTCTGTCGAAAATGATTCCGGCCGCGTCGGTCGACGAGATCCACATCTACTTCCCTGATCCCTGGCCACGGCCGCGCGAGCGCAAGCGGCGGATGATCCGCGACGAGGTGCTGGAGGAGATCCGGCGCGTGCTCCGCCCGGATGGATGCGGGATCTACGTCACCGATCACGAGGAGTACTTCGACAAGGCCGCACCGCTCATCGAGCAGTTCTTTCGGGCCGAGCGTCGCACACCCGGTCCCGACGACCCGCCGCGCACGAACTACGAAGCGAAGTACCGCGAGCAAGGCCGCCCGATCTACGAGATCCGCTTCTGGAAGTCGTAGGGCTACTCCCTCAACCTCGATTCGATGCGCGGATCGGGGGCCAGCCACATGAGCGCCACCAGCACATAGATCGCGGCACTGATCCACGGCTCGACAAAGGCCAGCGGAATGGCCAGAGCATAGAGAATCGGCGAGATCCGCCCCTTGAAATCGCTTCCCACAGCAACGGCCAGGTTCCCCCGGCGGCCATCGAAAACGATGAGCGTGTGCTGGAGAATCGAATAGGCCACCGCGGCCAGAAGGAGCACGGTGCCGTAGACGGCCGTTGGAACTGTGGCCAGATGAGTATCGCCCATCCAGCCGGTGACAAAAGGAACGAGCGAGAGCCAGAAGAGAAGGTGCAGATTGGCCCACAGAACCTTGCCGTTGATCTGCTTGACCGCGTGGAACATGTGATGGTGGTTGCTCCAGTAGATGCCGAGAAAGATGAAGCTCAGGATGTAGGTGAGAAAGGTGGGAAGGAGAGTTCGGAGGGACTGCCAGTCGGAACCATGCGGCAGCTTCAGCTCGAGCACCATGATGGTGATGAGGATGGCGATGACACCATCGCTGAAAGCCTCAACCCGCCCCTTGGTCATCGATGAACCCGAAAGAGTGAATGGTGAAGAGTGAAAGTGGGCGCCGGGCGTCCATCACCGATCGTGGTCACTCCCGTATTCTCCCGTTTCATGCTTCCTGTAGCTCCGGCATCATTTCACTTCTCACCCGTCACTCTTCACTCCTTTCTCTTATATCCGGCGGGCACGGTGAACAGACTGGCCGGCAAGTCGGTCTTCACAATCTCCGCGATGTTCGTCTCGCTGGTCGTCACGGTTCGTCGCTTGCCGGTAGTGGTCGTCGTGGTCGTCACCTGGCGCAAGGGAAATCCACTCCCGGACTGCAGGCGCAGAACGCGATCGACCGATTCGATGCCCGTCTCGAAGCCGGGCATCTGGATGAAGGTCGTCAGCTCGGCCGGCAGCGCCGTCGTGGTCCAGCTCTCGCTGACGATGTCGACATGGGTCGTCACCTTCTCCCCCATCAGCTTCATCGTCCAGTCGAGTCCGGAGTGAACCGTGCGCCTTCGGGTGGGAAAGCCTGCGATCCGCCCTCCATCGCCACCCTCCTTCGTCACCATGGTCGGCGCACTGACCGTCATGCCGGCGCCCCCAAGAGCCTTGAGCGCCGATCCGGCCGTCCGAAGCAGTTCCCCCAGCTGGAGCGACGAGTAGCTGTGGGCGGAGGGATCGACCAGGGTCAGGGTCCTGCCCGAGTCGGCCGAGACGAGCCACGAGCCGTCGCTGAAAACCAGGCCGTCGCCCTTCGTGAAGTCGATTCGCATCCTCGGCCCATCGACCTCAGCGCGTCCCGACATCACCTGTTCGCCCATCGCGCTCTTCGTCGTCGTGGTGAAGCGGTAGGAGTAGCCTGCGAATGCCGCCGGCACCGAGGCGATCAACAGAACGCCAACGGCCATTCGTCTCATCATTCCGATCATTTCGTACCTCGTCGTTCGTAACCCGTGGGGCGCTGCGTTCTATGCCGGGTCCGCAGGAGCTGCTGTGCTATGATCGGCCTTAGCTTTCTTCTCGCACATCCCAGAAAGTAAGGAGGTTACGCTTGCGTTCTTTGCAAAGATTCAGAACAGGAGTCGTCGGTCTGTTCATGGTGGTAGCAGCGACCGGGGTGAGCTTCGGCTCGGGCTTCGGCCTTTTCGAACAGGGTGCCAAAGCCACGGCTATGGGTGGTGCGTTTGCAGCGACTGCCGACGACCCCAGTGCCATCTTCTACAACGTCGCCGGCATCGCGCAGCAACGTCACATGATCCTCATGGCCGGCGGCACCGGGATCAATTTCGCCAACCAGTTCAGGGGCGACCCGAATGACCCGTTTACCTCCGGCGCCAACGAGCAGTACCGGGCCCACACTTTCATTCCTCCGAACGCCTATCTCCTCATCCCCATCGGCAGTAACGCCACCTTCGGCGTCGGGGTCTTCTCCCCGTTCGGGCTCCGCACCAACTGGCAGGATCCGAATCGCTTCATCGGCCGTTTCATCTCGCAGGACGCCAACCTCAAGGCCCTCGATGTCGAGCCTGCCTTCGCCTGGCAGACCAGCGACGGCCGTTTAGCAATCGGAGCCGGCGCCGACTACCGGCGCATGCACATCATCCTGGCTCGCAACAGCGCCGCCCTCAACCCCTTCAACCAGCGCATCAGCGACGTGGCCAACGCCCGCCTCAACAGCGACTGGGACAATGCCTGGGGCTACAACGCCGGGATCCTCTTCAAGCCGAGCCCGACCTGGAGCCTCGGCGCCGCCTACCGCAGCAACATCGACATCAACTTCAAGGGACAGGCGCACTTCACGCAGATCCCGACCGGCTTCCCGCAGTTCGACGCCGCGGCCAAGGCGTTGATCCCGCCCGATCAGGGGATCAGCACCACGATCTCCATGCCGGCCATCACATCCCTCGGCATCGCCACCACCGCCATCTCCGGCTGGCAGCTCGAGTTCGATACGACTTACACCACATGGAGCCGTTTCAAGAATCTCGATGTGGCGTTTGACACCACGCCGGCGGTCAATATCCATCGCCCCCAGAACTGGGAAAACAGCTGGTCGTATCGCATCGGTGGAAACCGCCACGTGACCGACAACTGGGACATTCGCCTCGGCGCACTCTACGACAAGACCCCGCAGCCGACCTCCGGCGTCGGTCCGCTCCTGCCGGATGCCAACCGCATCGGGCCCTCGTTCGGCGTCGGCTATCACGGCGACCATTTCACGTTCGACGCCACCGAGTTCGTCCTGCACTTCCTCCCCCGCAGCACCCAGGGAACGAACGTCGATGCCTTCAACGGCTCCTATAAGACTGACGCCAATCTCATCAGTCTCAACCTCGGTTATAAGTTCTAGCAGCAGCCCTCAAAGGAGAAACTATGCGCAAAACCCTCATTCGTATCGCATCGACGCTGCTGCTCGTGTCGGTCGTCGCCGCTCCGGCATTCGCCGCCCGCGGCTCGGCGAATTTCACCCGCTTTTTCGTGATCGGCGACAGCTACGGCGCCGGTGTCAGCAGCGCCTCGCTCAATGCAGCACACCAGCAGTTCAGCTGGCCGAACATCATCGCCCGGCAGGCCGGAGCCGTCGATTTCCAGCAACCGCTGGTCAGCGATCCCGGCATCGGACCGGAGCTGCAGCTTTTCGACATCTCGAAGTTCCCTCCGACCATCGCGCCCAAGTCCACATCCAATGGCCAGCCGATCAATCTCAATCTGGCCCGTCCATTCAACAACCTGAGCATTCCGGGAGCGAACGTCAACGACGTCATCACCCTCACCGGAAAGGAGCAGGCCACCAGCACGGCCAAACTCTTCGGCCAGTTCATCCTGCGCGGACTCGGCACCTCGGTTGATCAGGTCATCGCCAGCCAGCCGACCTTCGTCGCCATCTGGATCGGAGGCAACGACGCCCTGGGCGCCGTGCTCAGCGGCACCCCGGCTGCGCTCACGTCGACCGCGAACTTCACCCGTGATTACAACGCCATGCTCGACAAGCTGATCGCCGGCGCACCGAACGCCGGCATCGTGGTCGGCAGCCTCCCGACACACGTCGCCGTCGCCCCCATCGCCAACACCGTGCCTCCCTTTCTCGTCAATCCCGCCACGCAGTTGCCGGTTCTCGGACCCGATGGCAAGCCCATCTTCTTCGTCGCCGACCTCGGCGGCGGAACGTTCGGCCAGCTCCCAGCCGGCAGCATGGTTCTTCTCACCGCGGCCGGACATCTGGGCACCGGTTTTGGTATTCCGGCCGCCCTCGCTCCTCTCTTCCCGACTCTTCCGGACGTCGGCAAGCCGCTTCCCGACACCGACGTGCTGACCCCCACCGAGATCGCCGCGATCGAGGCGCGTCTCGCGGAGTTCAATACCGCCATCGCCGCTGCGGCCAGCTCGCGCAACATCCCGGTGGCGGACATCACCGGCCTCTTCAACCGGATTCAGAACGGCATCCCCACCGCCGCCGGCATCACCCTGACCAAGGCCTTCCTGCAGGGTGGAATCTTCAGCTTCGACGGTTTCCACATGACCGACATCGGCTACACGCTTTTCGCCAACGAGTACATCAAGACGATCAACGGCGCCTACGGCACGCACATCCCGCTGGCGACGATCACCCCGTTCTTCGCCAACAACGCTCCGAACACCGAGTCCGGCACTCTCGCACTGCCCAACATGCCATTCGTCTTTGGACAGGCCGCAGCCGACGCCATTCTCCGCTTCGCCCCCCAGGTCCCCCAGACCGGGCGGCGCCGCACCACAACGCACTGATCCTGTTCGACATCGAACCAAACCAAAAGGGCGGCCAAACTGGCCGCCCTTTTTTCGTTTGTCATGACAGGTCGCACGCGGACTAGGTTCCCGGCGGTCTTCCCCGCGGCGACGGTCTGGAGATGTCGATCATGGCCATCCGCTCCTTCTCGTCGTACCAGCAGTGGAAGCGTTTGATGCCCGGAACTTCGATGTCGTAGAAGCGGAAGAAGCTCGGAACGTGCAGGGAGGTCGACTTGTCCGATTGCCGGATCTTCGCCGTTCCCTCTTCCTTCTTGTCGGATGGCTTGATGCCGATGACCTTGCGCCTCTTGTCGTAGAAGAGATGAGCGCTGGTCTTGCCGCGCAGGCGCAGCATGTTGGCGACGGGCGTCGGCAGTCGGATCAGTCGCGACTGGACGATGGTCGCAGAGGCGGGGAAGCTATCTGATTCGGGCTGCGGTTCCCATTTCTCGAATGGCATCTCCGACTCCTCACCCACCCAGGACCGCGCTGAAGTATTCAGATTGAATCATAGATTCACGAAGTATTTTGTCAATCATTAATCGCGAACGTTTTGGCCCGACGAATAACATCTCAGAGCCCGGCGAAATTCTGGAACGACTTATTCAGACGCGATTTCGGATGAGTCCGCATTGCTTATTTGTAATTTTGTTATTATTGTAACTGTCTCAGTCAAAAGATTTTGCCGCCATTGCCTGGCCGGCTAGAGCATTCGTCGACTCTCGGTTTGCCCGGCAGAAGATGCCACGGTGGTAGCCTCACTGCGGATACAATCCCACGAAAAAAGAGGTCAATCGATGAAGGCGATTCAGGTACGGAAGGTCGGTGGTCCCGAGGCTCTCGAGTTGGCGGAGTTGCCTGTGCCGCAACCGAAGGAGAACGAGGCCCTCCTCGAGATCAAGGCGATCGGCGTCAATTTCATCGACGTCTATTTCCGCGAAGGACGTTATCCGGCGCAGCTACCGTTCATCGACGGGCAGGAAGCGGCCGGCATCGTGAAGAGCGTCGGAAGCGGCGTGAAGAGCGTCCGGCCCGGCGATCGCGTCGCATACACCAACGTACTCGGCAGCTACGCGGAGCTGGCCTGCGTGCCGGCTGAGCGGCTGGTCGTCATCCCCGAGAGCCTCGATTTCGATCACGCTGCCGCGGCGATGCTCCAGGGGATGACCGCGCACTATCTCTGTCACGACACCTATCCGCTTCGCCGCGGCGAGACAGCGCTGGTTCACGCGGCGGCGGGCGGCGTCGGCCT